>SPQI01000345.1 GCA_004570315.1 Oxalobacteraceae bacterium OM1
CTGCAGGGCGGGTGACCGCTTTCGGCGCCGCCTTGGCCGCGACGCCGGCCGGGCGCACCGTCGCCACCGCGTTCGCATCGAGGCGGAATACGCTCACTGCCTGCGCTAGGCTGCCGGCCTGCTCCTGCAGCGCTTCGGCGGCGGCAGCCGCTTCTTCCACCAGGGCGGCGTTCTGCTGCGTCACCTGATCCATCTGGCCGATGGCCTGGTTCACCTGTTCGATGCCCGCGCGCTGCTCGTCGCTGGCGGCGGCAATCTCGCTGATGATGTCGGAGACGCGCTTGACGCTGTTGACGACGTCTTCCATCGTCGTGCCGGCTTCATCGACCAGCCTGGAGCCGCTCTCCACCTTCTCGACCGAATCGCTGATCAGCGCCTTGATCTCCTTCGCGGCATTCGCGGAGCGCTGCGCGAGATTGCGCACTTCAGATGCGACCACGGCAAAGCCGCGGCCCTGCTCGCCGGCGCGCGCCGCTTCCACCGCCGCATTCAACGCAAGGATGTTGGTCTGGAAGGCGATGCCGTCGATCACGCCGATGATGTCCACGATCTTGCGGGCCGACTCGTTGATCGAGCCCATCGTGTCCACCACGCGCGCCACCACGGCGCCGCCCTGCACCGCGACGTCGGAAGCGGAGGACGCGAGCTGATTGGCCTGACGGGCGTTCTCGGCGTTCTGCTTCACCGTCGAGGTGAGCTCTTCCATCGACGACGCAGTTTCTTCCAACGAGCTGGCCTGCTGCTCGGTGCGTGACGACAGGTCCTGATTGCCGGAGGTGATCTGCGTCGACGCGGTGGCGATGGTGTCGGTGCCGCCGCGCACTTCGGCCACGATGCGCACGAGTGCCGCGTTCATGTTCTTCAGCGCCTGCATCAGCTCGCCGGTTTCATCGGTCGAGCGAACCTGCACTTGGGCGGTCAGGTCGCCTTCCGCGACGCGCTTGGCGAGGTCCACCGCTTCGCGCAGCGGACGGGTGATGTTGCGGGCGAGCCAGAGCGCGACCATCGCCGCGAGGATGGCGGCAACGACGCCGCCGCCGATCAGCGTGGCCGACATCATGGACTGCAAGGCCTGCGCTTCGCGGGCGCGCGCCTCGAGCAAGACGAGCTCGGCGTTCTGCACGTCGGCGATGAGCCCGCGCATCGCATCCATGCCCTTCTTGCCCTTGCCTTCCTGTTCGGCGGCCACCACCGGCGCCATGTTGGCGTCGCCGGAGTCGCGGCGCAGCTTGATCACCGGATCGATCGCCTCGGCCATCCACTTCTGCTGCTCGTCGGCGAGCTTCTGCAGGCGCTCCTGCTGCTTCGGGTTGTCGGACGTGAGCTGCTTCGCTTTGTCGAGGTGCTTGCGGAAGGCCTCCTTGCCGCCGTTGTACGGCTCCAGCGAGCCGTCCTTGCCGGTCAGGGCGAAACCGCGTTCCCCGGTCTCGATGTCGATCAGGCTTTCGAGCGCACCCTGCACTTCGCCGAGGACCTGGTAGGTGTGGATGTTGATGTCGTTAGCGGCGCCCAGCTTGGCGAAGTTGCCGTAGGCGACGACCACGAGCGCGACGAGCAGGGCGACGATGGCGCCGAAGCCCGCATACAGTCGCGTGCCGATCTTGAGGTTGGACAGGTTCATGCAGCTCTCCCTAGTAACGCTTGCGATGTGAGTGTGAATGCGATGCGGTTCAGGCCGCCAGCTTGTCGAGCAGGCCGAGTTCGGCGCCGGACATCAGCTTGTCGATGTCGACCAGGATGAGCATGCGTTCATCCAGGGTGCCCAGGCCGATCAGGTAGTCGGTGTCGAGCGCGGTGCCGAGTTCGGGCGCAGGCTTGATCTGCGCGGGGTCGAGCGTGATGACATCCGACACGCTGTCGACCACCATGCCGATCACGTGCTGGCCGATGTTCAGGATGATCACGACGGTGAACTGGTCGTAGGTCGGCGTGCCGATGCCGAAGCGGATCCGCATGTCGACGATGGGCACGATGATGCCGCGCAGGTTGATCACGCCCTTGATGTACTCGGGCGCATTGGCGATGCGGGTGACGCTTTCATAACCGCGGATTTCCTGCACCTTCAGGATGTCGATGCCGTATTCCTCGGCGCCGAGGCGAAAGGACAGCGCGTCAAGCGCGTGCAGCGTGTCGGTTTGCATGTTCACTCCCGAACATTCCGGTTGGACAAATCGGCATGCTGCGAACGGCATGTCGACGACAGCCAACGATGCTAGCGAAACCGCATGAAAGATGCTTTACAGAAACATTGCAGATCGTCCAGAATGCTTTGCAATGTGTCCCTGACGCGGGCGCTGCTCATGCGGCAGGCACTGCGCCTTCATCCTGCTTTGCCTCAAACCGCTTTCATGGACAAGCTCTCCCAACTCGTCGGCCGCCACACGCTCTCCGTCAGCGTCTTCTTCAACGGCGAATTCTGCGAAGCCAACGAATTCGTGGAAGACGGCAGCTCGGGGCAGATCCACATCGTGCGCAGCGGCACCGTGATCTTTTCGCACGAAGGCGCACTCAATCTCGAAGTGACCGGACCGGCCGTGATGTTCTATCCGCGCGGCATGAGCCACCGTCTCAGCGTGCCCGGCGGCGCGGCTTCCCTCGTGTGCGCGCACATCCGCTACGAGCACGGCTTTCACAACTCGCTGGCACGGGTGCTGCCGCCGGCGGTGCATGTGCCGATGGAGCGCGTGCCGGAAATCCGCCGCACGCTGGACATGCTGATCGCCGAATCACAGCAGGCCCGGCAGGCGCATCTCGGCAGCGCGATGATCCTCGACCGCCTGTTCGACGTACTGGCGATGCAGCTCGTGCGTCATCAATACATCGGCGAAGGATTTTCGATGAACCTGATGACGGCGCTCGGCGACCGCCACCTGTCGCCGGTGCTCGCCGCGCTCCACGAGCGGCCGCAGCACCCGTGGCAGCTGGCGTCGATGGCGAAGCTGGCCGGCATGTCGCGTTCGAGCTTCGCCGAGCACTTCGCCAGGACGGTGGGCCAGACGCCCGCCGCCTATCTCGCGCAATGGCGCATGACGCTGGCGCAGCGCCTGCTGCGCAGCGGACTGCCGGTGAAAGTGGTGAGCGAGCGCACCGGCTACGGCTCGGCCTCGGTGTTCTCGCGCGCATTCGCCAATGAAGTCGGCAAATCGCCGACGCAGTGGCTGCAGGAAGCCGGGGTTCAGTGATAGTTCACGTCGCCGGGCCGGATGCGCCCGCGGAACAGCCAGAACACCAGCGCGGTGTAGAAGATGATCATGGGCAGCAGGATCGCCGCGCCGATCAGGTAGAAAAGCTGCGACGACGGCGGTGAAGCGCCCTGCCAGATGGTCATCGAATACGGCACGATGTAGGGCGCATACGAAATCAGCAGCCCGAGGAAGCCGAGCAGGAACAGCGCCATGGACGTCGTAAACGGCAGGATGGCGAAATTGCGGCGGATGCCGAGCCAGCACAGCAAGGCGGCCAGTGCGGTCGCCAGCGGCACCGGCACCAGGAAGAAGATGTTGGGCGTGCTGAACCAGCGCTGGGCCACTCGTTCGAACTGCAGCGGCGTCCAGATGCTCACCAGCGCGAGAAAGCCCAGCATGAGCAGCAGCAGCGGCACGCCGAAACGCCGCGCCCGCTGCTCGACCTCGCCGGCGGTCTTCATCATGATCCAGGTTGCGCCCAGCAGCGCATAGCCGCATACGAGCGCCAGCCCGCACATCACGCTGAAGGGCGTGAGCCAGTCCAGCGGCCGCCCGGCGAACTGCCCGTCCTCCACCTTGATGCCCTGCAGCAGCGCCCCCAGGATCAGGCCCTGCGCGAACGCCGCCATGGTCGAGCCCCAGGCGAAGGCGATGTCCCACTTGCGGTGATGCGGCTTGGCGACCCAGCGGAATTCGAAGGCAACGCCGCGGAAGATCAGCGCCAGCAGCAGCACGATCACCGGCATGTAGACCGACGGCAGGATGATGCCGAAGGCCTTCGGGAAGCCGGCCCACAAACTGACGCCGCCGAACACCAGCCAGGTCTCGTTGCCGTCCCAGAACGGCGCGACCGAGTTCATGATCTGGTCGCGCTCGCTTTCCTTCGGGTACCAGGGGAAGAGGATGCCGATGCCGAGGTCGAAGCCGTCGAGCACCACGTACATCGCCACGGCCACGCCGAGGACGAGTACGAGGATCACGGGGAGGATGTCGGAGAGTTCGCTCATGACGGTTCGTGCACCTCCTGCTGCGGCGCGGAGAGCGGCCGGTTGGGGAGCGCTTCCGGCGGGCCGTGTCCGGGCTGCGGGCCCTTGGCGATCATCTTCGCGATGTACCAGATACCGATCGAGAACACCACGCAATAGACCAGCACGAACAGCGCCAGCGAGACGGCGACCTGCGCCGCGGTGACCGGCGAGACCGCGTCGGCGGTACGCAGCACGCCGTAGGCGATCCAGGGCTGGCGGCCGATCTCGGTGACGAGCCAGCCGGCGATGATGGCGATGAAGCCGACCGGCCAGGCGTAGCTCAAGGGCCGCAGGAACCAGCGCGTCTCGTGCAGCTTGCCGCGCCACCAGAGGAAGACGCCGGCGAAGCCGATCGCCACCATGAGCAGGCCGATGCCGACCATCAGCCGGAACATGAAGAACACCGGCAGCACCGGCGGCCGGTCCTCCGGCTTGAAGTCCTTCAGGCCCTTGAAGCGGCCTTCCCAGCTGTGCGTGACGATGAGGCTGCCGAGCTTGGGCACGCCGATCTCGGCGAGGTTGCGCTCGTTCTTCTGGTCGGGAATCGCGAACAGCACCAGCGGGGCCGGCTCCCTGCCGTCCCAGTGCCCTTCCATCGCGGCCAGCTTGGCGGGCTGGTGCTCGGCGGTGTTCAGCCCGTGCATGTCGCCGAGCAGGATCTGCAGCGGCGCGAGGATGGCGAGCATGCCCAGGCCCATGTGCATCATGGTGCGCGATTCGTCGCGGTAGCGGCCGGCGAGCGCATAGCGCGCGCCGGTGGCCAGCACCACCAGCGAGGTGGTGAGGTAGGTGGCCGTCATCATGTGCGCGAAGCGGTAGGGAAAGCTGGGATTGAAAATGATCTGCGACCAGTCGAGAGGATAAGCAATGCCGTCGCGCAGCTCGAAGCCGGCGGGCGTCTGCATCCAGCTGTTGGCGGCGAGGATCCAGAAGCCGGAGATCGCCGTGCCGAGCGCCACCATCGCGGACGACAGCGTGTGCAACCAGGGCGGGAAACGGTTCCAGCCGAACAGCATGAGGCCGAGGAAGCTGGCTTCGAGGAAGAAGGCGGTCAGCACTTCGTAGCTGAACAGCGGGCCGAGGGTGTTGCCGATGATGGTGGCGTAGCGGCTCCAGTTGGTGCCGAGCTGGTACTCCATCACGATGCCCGACACCACGCCCATCGCGAACGACACCGCGAAGATCTTGGTCCAGAAGCGCGCCAGCGTATGCAGGTGCGCCTGGCCGCTGATCAGCCAGCGCACTTCAAGCGTCGCGATGAAGGCCGACAGCCCGATCGAGAAGGCCGGGAAGATGATGTGGAAGGCGATCGTGAAGGCGAACTGGACGCGCGCAATGATGACCGGGTCGAAGCCCGCGATGGTGTCCATGGCCGCGCTCAGTGCGCGGTATGCCGGAAGGTCAGCTTTCCGGTGTCGAAGAAGCCCTGGAAGCGCGCGATCTTGCCGCCGCCGTCGAACACCAGCAGGCTCACGCCTTCGTAGTTCAGCGGCTCGCCGCCGGGTCCGGTGCCGGTCGAACGCCAGAACAGGCCGGCGGAATGGTCGCTGGCGATGACGTCGAAGAACTCCGACTCGATCTGGCCGAAGGCGCCGCGGTAATCGCGCCAGAAATCGGCGATCGCCTGCCGCCCCTGCCGGGCACTGCCGTTGCGTTCAAGAATCGGATTGGTCAGTTCGGCGTCGTCGGCGAACAGCGACGCCAGGCCGTCTACGCCCGCCTGGTCGCCATGTTCAAGGCGGTGCAGCTCGTCGATGAAGCGCTGCGCGATGGTATGTGCTTGTTGTGGGTCCATGACATCTCCTGCAAGGGTACGGTGATACGGTGGATGCTGGCGCGACAGTCCGTCCTCTGCGTGTCCGGCACATGGCATTCCGATCAGCCGGCGCCGGCAAAGTTTCGTGCAGCCGTTGTGCGGTGCGGCTTGCCTGCCGTCATGGCGGGCCGATGTACTTGGGATCGGGCGCGACCATCGCCGTCACGGTGTGGTCGAGCAGGCCGGGCGGCGCAACCGAGTTGAGGTCGAAGCGGTGCACGGTGCGCGCTACGTTGAAGGACCAGGCGAAGGCCTGGTCGCCGACGAGGAAGCGCACCGTCTGTCCGCCTTCGACTTGCACGTAGCGCGTGCCGGGGTCGATGCGGATGGTGGTCTGGCGCGGATCGGGCGGCGCGGGCGAACCGTAGAGGTCGGTGTAGCTGGTGCGCGTGGCACAAGCACCGAGCGCGGCGGCGATGCAGGCGATGAAGACGATTTTCATGGCGTGCCTTTACGAAAGGAAACGGCATTCGGCCGCAGGGCGGCAATTCCAGTATGGGCGGCAATGGCTGCGGATGCACGCAAAGTCGCCCCCGTCTGCTTTGGCGCAAACGACGAAAGGCGAGTCCGGTGGTCCAATCGGATAGAAACCGCGAAAGGACTCTTCCATGCTGACCTTACGCCGCACCGGCCAGGCGCTGGTGGCGCTGGGCGCCACCGCCTTCACGACCTGGGCCGGCTTCATCGTGGTGATCACCGCGCGCCAGCGCACCATGCTGTTCGCGCCGAACCGTGTCCGCGAGGTCGCGCAGTTCGCGCCCACCGGCCATCGAACGCGCCAGGTGGTGCTGCGCTCGGCGGACGGCACGCGATTGTGCGGCTGGCTGATGACGCCGCCGCTGCCCGGCCCGCAGCCGGCAGTGCTGTATTTCGGCGGCCGCTCCGAGGAAGTGTCGTGGGTTGCGCGCGACGCCGGCAAGTTATTCCCGGGCATGACCGTGCTCGCGATGAACTACCGCGGCTACGGCGCGTCGCAGGGCGACCCGGCCGAAACGCACATGGTCGACGATGGCTGCATGCTGTTTGACTGGCTGGCCGCGCGCGCCCATGTCGATCCGCGCCGCATCGCGGTGGTCGGGCGCAGCCTCGGCTCCGGGGTTGCGGTCCAGGTCGCCAAGGAACGGGCGGTCCATTCGGTCGTGCTCATCACGCCCTACGACTCGATCCTGGCCATCGCCAAGCGGCGCTTTCGCGCCATGCCGATCGAATACATGCTGCGCCACCGTTTCGAATCGATCAAGTACGCGCCCTCGCTCACGGCGCCCACCTATGTGCTGCGCGCCGCGGTCGACGACGTGATCCCGCACTCGCACACCGACCAGCTGGTGGCCAAGCTCGCCCAGCTCAAGGGCGACGACATCATCCCCGACTCGGACCACCTGAACATCCCCTACCTCGAGGCGACCCAGCAGCGGATCGCCACCTTCCTGCACGGCCAGTTCAGCCTGCCGGCGATGATCGCGGCGGAGCACCGGCTGCCCGGCTGAACTGCCCCCGCACGGCTGTTCCGTAGCCGGCACGCGACACAAAATCCGGAAAGTTGTCTCAATTTATATTTGCTCGAAATAAATTGCGAAGTAAAATCGTATTTGCCATACATAATCGGGCTGATGCATAGTGGCAAGGCTGAGCTGCGAAAGGCTGTCAGCGCGACCACGATATCAATCGTCGAGGCCTCACCAAACTGGCCTGACAGCATCCGCACGGCG
>SPQI01000340.1 GCA_004570315.1 Oxalobacteraceae bacterium OM1
GGCCGCCATCATCGCCGCCGGCGGCTCGCCGCTTGGCCTGGGCACCGACATCGGCGGCAGCGTGCGTTTTCCTGCGGCGTTCTGCGGCATCGCCAGCATGAAGCCGACCGCCGGCCGGCTGCCCGACCTCGGCCGCTACAGCATGCCGGTCGGCCAGACAGCGATCGCCAGCCAGGTGGGCGTCATGGCGCGGCACGTCGATGACGTGGCGCTCGGGCTGAGCATCGTGAACGAAGGCGTGCAGCCGATCGACGATGCGCCGCGACCGCTAGGCGATTACCGCAGCGTCGATCTCGCCGGCTTGCGCGTTGCCGTGTTCACGGACGACGGCCTGTTCCCGGTGTCGCCGGCGAACGAACGCGCGGTGCGCGAGGCGGCCGGCATGCTGGCCGACGCCGGTGCCACGGTGAGCGAGTGGACGCCGCCCGGCATGGACGAGGCTTACGCGCTCCTCACCGGCATCTTCAGCGCCGACGGCGGCGCTGCCTTCCGCGCGCTGCTCGGCCGCGACAAGCGCGACCCGCGCATCTCGATGCTCGTCACGCTGGCCGGACGCTCGCGCCGGATGCTCGGCGTGCTGGAAAGCGCCCTGAGCGCCGCCGGTCAGGCCAGCCTCGCAAAAGGCCTGCGCGCCTTCGGCCATGCCGACACCTCGCACTACTGGAAGATGACCGAACGCCTGCTCGACTACCGGTTGCGATTCCGCGCCGCGATGGAAGCCGGTCCGGACGGCCCCATCGATCTCATCCTCGGCCCGGCCGGCGCGCTGCCCGCCTGGACGCACGGCGCCTCGCGCGACCTCGTCCTCGGCGGCGCCTACGTCCCGCTTTACAACGTGCTCGGTTATCCGGCAGGCATCGTGCCGGTCACGACCGTGCGCGCCGGCGAGGAATCGCGCCGCCAGCCCGGCAGCGACATGGTGCAGCGGCTCGCCGCGAAGGTGGAAGAGGGCAGCGCCGGACTGCCGATCGGCGTGCAGATTGCGGCACGTCCGTGGCGGGAACACGTGGCGCTGGCAGCGATGCGGGAGATCGAACGGCAGGCGGCGCTGCGCGAGGGCTATCCGCGCACGCCGGTCGTGCCACACATGCCGCAGGCATAAGCCTTAGCCTAGCAGGCGCACGCCCTGCCATTGCCCGCCGTCGTGCAAGTGGCGGGTCACGTCGAGCACCAGGCGTTTGACCGCGTCCGCCGCATTTGTGAGCGGGATGTTGCGCGAGGCGCACACGCAGATCGTGCGCGAAATCGTCGCCCCACCCAGCGGATACGCCCGCAGGATGCCCCGCTCGATCTCGGGCAGCACCGGCGCCACCGGCAACAGCGTGGCACCGATGTCCGCCTGCAGCGCCGACTTCAGGATCGCAATCGAATTGATCTCGATCGGCTGTTCGATCTTCAGTCCCGCCGCACGCACCACCTTCTCGATGCGCGGCCGCACGCCGTGTTGGAGGTCCGGCAGGATCAGCGGCAGTTCCACCGCCTGCGCCAGCGGCATGCTTGTCTTGCGCGGCGCGAACTGCGAGTCGGCGCGCGTGATGAACATCAGGTCTTCCTCGACCAGCGGCGTCGTTGCAAACGCACCGAGCTGGCCGTCGTCGAAGAGCAGTGCAAGATTGATGCGGCCCGACTTGAGCTGCTCGATCAGGTTGCCGGTGAGTTCTTCCGTCAGCTGCAGCGAAATTTCGGGATAGGTCGCGCGCACGGCCGTCAGCAAGGGCAGGGCGAGTGCCCCTGAGACGCTTTGCGGAATGCCCAGCGCCACCGTGCCGCTCGGCCGGGCCGCGGTCTGGGCGACGGCCGACTTGGCGTCGCCGACCTGCTTCAGGATGGCCTGCGCATGCTCGTAGAAGGTCTTGCCGGCATCCGTGCTCACCACGCCCTGCGCAGAGCGATGCAGCAGCTGCACGCCCAGTTCCTCCTCCAGCTGTTGCAGCTGCTGGGTAAGGGCCGGCTGCGCGATGTGCAGCATGCGCGCCGCGCGCGAGAGCGAGCCTTGGTCGACGATGGCGACGAAGTAGCGAAGCTGGCGCAGTTCCATGGACGTCCCTTCCCTTTCTGTCCCTTATGCCGCCGGTTTGATCGGCTTGCGCTCGATGGCGCTCGACAGGATCAGCGAGGTCGAGGTCACGCCGCAGCGCGTCAGCTCCACGATCACTTTCTCGAGTTCCGTCACCGACTGCGCCACTACCTTGACGATGCTGCAATCGTCGCCGGTGATCGAATGGCATTCGATGATCTGCGGCACCTGTGACGCCACCACTTCCACCGGCGTCTCGTGGCTGCGTTTGGAGACGCGAATGAAGGCCGTGATGCCGTAGCCCAGCGCCGAGGGATCGACCTGCGCGTGATAGCCCTTGATGACGCCGGCCGTCTCCATGCGCCGCACCCGTTCGGCCACCGCCGGCTGGCTCATGTGGATGCGGCGTCCGATTTCGGCCAGCGTGGTGCGGGCGTCCGCCTGCAGAATTTCGAGGATGCGGGCATCCATCATGTCGAATTCGATTTTCATTGTCGGCCCCCTTCATTTCCATGCACTTCAAAGGCGAAGCACTATTTCGCCTTCAATTATGCATTCAAAAACGCATCGCTCCTCAATACACTGTTCGAACAACAACGAGAGATTTCCATGCGTACGCTGCCCCCGAGTTTGCCCCGTTTTGTCCTGCTCGCGCTCCTGACCGTCTATCTGGTCTGGGGATCGACCTACCTTGCCATCCATTTTGCCTTGCTGTCCTTCCCGCCGTACCTGCTGATGGCCACGCGCTTCCTCGCGGCCGGTGGCCTGCTGTTCGGCTGGCTGGTCCTGCGCGGCGTGCCGCTGCCGACCGCACGGCAATGGCGCGACGCCGGCATCGTCGGCGTGCTGCTGCTGGGCGGCGGTATGGGTTGCACGGCGCTGGCGCAGCAATACGTGTCGTCGGGCATGACGGCAGTGTTCATCGCCAGCGCACCTCTGATGTTCGCGATCTGGTCGGGCCTCTTTGGCGAATGGCCGGGGCCGCGCGAATGGGCTGGCATCGTCGTCGGCTTTGGCGGCGCGGCATTGCTGGCGGCGGGAGGCAATTTCGCCGCGCAGCCGCTGGGCATCGTTTTCCTGGCGAGTGCCATCGCCTGCTGGACCTTCGGCTCCGTCCTCTCGCAGAAGAAGCTGGCCCTCGCGCCGGGCGCCATGGGCTTCGCCAGCGAAATGCTGCTCGGCGGCGCCTTCCTGCTCGGGCTGGCGCTGATGCACGGCGAAACGCTGCCGGCGGCGATCGACCCGCGCGCCGCGGTGGCCTGGGTCTATCTCGTCATCGCCGGTTCGCTGGCCGCTTTCTCGGCCTACATGTACCTGCTCGCCAAGGTATCGCCCGCCTTGGCCTCCAGCTATGCCTACGTCAATCCGGTGATCGCCGTGCTGCTCGGCGTGTGGCTTGCCGGCGAACAGTTCGGCAGCCGCGAGCTGGTCGCCATGCTGATCATCCTTGGCAGCGTCATCCTGATCACCACCTCGAAAGGCGCGGCCAGGGACGAGGCCGCAGACCCGGACCCGCTCGCCGATACCGCCGCCAACGCCCGTTAAGAGAGAGCGCCATGGACCTGAACACCTACCTCGTCTTCCTCGTCACCACCGCCGTGGTTTGCCTCACGCCCGGGCCGGCCGCCCTGCTGGTCGTCGCCCAGGGCATCTCCAACGGCTGGCGCGGCTCGTACTGGGCGGTGGCCGGCATCGCCGTCGCGAACGCGATTTACTTCGCGCTCTCGGCCACAGGCATCGCGGCGCTGATCGTTGCCAGCGGCACGCTGTTCTCGATCATCAAGTGGGTCGGCGTCGCCTATCTGTTCTACCTCGCGATCGCCGCGCTGCGCAGCAAGGCCAGCGCGCTCACGGTGACGGCCGATGCGACGCATGCGGTCGGCGGTCTGCGCGCCTTCTGGCAGGCGGTCGTGGTGGAGTTGTCCAATCCGAAGGCCTTGCTGTATTTCGTCGCGCTGCTGCCGCAGTTCATCGATCCCGCGCGCCCGATCGGCATGCAGATGCTGGTCTTCGGCCTGACCACCGTCGGCCTCGACACCATCGCCTACACCCTCTACGGCTGGCTCGGCAGCAAGACCCGCCGCTTCACCGCGAACGCGCGCTTCGTCCGCGCCAGCAATCGCGCCTCGGGCGGCCTGCTCATGCTGGCCGGCGCCATGATGGCGACCGTCAAGCGCGCCGTGCATTGACTCGCCGCGGACCGACAGGTCCGCGGGCGCGGTAGCGGAGGGATCAGAAGAACTCGACCGTGTCGTTCGACACTTCGGAATGCAGCTGGCCCGCCTGGACCAGCTCGTCGTAGTAGCAGACCCGGTTGCGGCCGTTGGCCTTGGCAAAGTAGAGCGCCTGATCGGCATGGCCGAGGATGACCACCGGCGACTGCTGGCTGATCTTGGCGAAGCCCACGCTCACCGTCACGCGGCCCACCTGGGGAAACTCATGCTGCTCCACGTTCCTGCGGAAGCGCTCGAAGATCTTGCGCGCATCCTCCACCGTGGTCGAGCGCAGCAGCACCACGAACTCCTCGCCGCCGAAACGGAACACCCGGTCCTGGGTGCGGAAGGACGAGCGCAGCAGATTGGCCACGAGGATCAGCACCTCGTCGCCATAGAGATGGCCGAACTGGTCGTTGACGCGCTTGAAGTGGTCGATGTCGACCACCGCCAGCCACTGGCCGTTGGCGCCGGCCTGGCGGCGTTCTTCCTGCTCCTGCGGGCCGCTCTCCAGCGCCGCCGACACCATGCGCGAAAACTTCTCGTCGAAGGTCTTGCGGTTGAGCAAGCCGGTGAGCGAATCGCGCTCGCTGTAGTCGAGGATGCCCTGGTAGTTGCGGTAGACGCACAGGATGCCTTCGACCATGTGCTGCATGTCGCTGTTGTAGGGCGTGGGATTGATGACTTCCAGGCAGGTGCTGACCTTGTCGTTGAGCCAGATCGGCAGCCACAGCGTGCGGCGGCCGTCAGTACCGAGGCTTTCGACGCAGGTTTGGCGCTGCGAGATCCCTTCGACCAGCGCGGGATGGCGGGCGATGGGCTCGCCGGCGTGTTCTCCGCCGGCGTCTTCGATGGAGACAGTGCGGTCGCCGGCCACCCAGACCCGCGGGCGCAGGTAAAGCTCGTCGCGGAAGCGGAACAGTTCATGGACGCGGACCTGCTCGGCATGCACGAGCTCATGCAAGGCCGAGACGACGGAGCGATCCAGCAGCGTGTGATCGCGCTGGCAGGTGATGTCGACGAGGTGCTTGAGGAGCGGTTCCATGGTCACGGGCGACATGCGCAATGAGCGGTCGGAGGCGTCGTTCTTGTTGCAATGCACACGAAGCGGTACAGCCCGCGTGCCCAGCCTTGCGAGCCATTCTATCCCGAATGTTTCAATAAATTGACAGATGGAATGCACATATCGGCGTTTTACAACGCCGATACCGGCCAGGGACCATTCCGCTATAGTGAAGCACGCGCCCGCCACCGTGGTGCGTACAACAACAGGAGGAGACATGACCACAATGAACCGCCGCGACGCGCTGCGCGCCGCCGGCCTGATGGGCCTCGGCGCCGTCGCCGGCTGCACGCTGCCGGTGACCGCCGACAACCGTTCCAAGACCATCTTCGCCGTCCCGCAGGCGACCATTCCCATCGTCGGCAGCGACGAGGTGTTCCCGGTGCGCCGCATCTACTGCATCGGCCGCAACTACGCGGCACACGCCCGCGAGATGGGCTCCGATCCGAACCGTGAGCCGCCGTTCTTCTTCCAGAAGCCGAGCGACGCCGTGCAATTCGTAACGCCCGGCCAGACCGCCGACCATCCCTATCCGCCGCTGACGAAGAACTATCACTACGAGATCGAGCTGGTCGCCGCGCTCAACAAGGGCGGTCGCAACATCCCGATCGGCGAGGCGCTCAATCATGTCTACGGCTATGCGATCGGCCTCGACATGACACGCCGCGATCTCCAGCGCGCGATGGGCGACCAGAAGAAGCCCTGGGAAATCGGCAAGAGCTTCGACCGCTCGGCGCCCATCGGCCCGATCCATCCGGTGGCGAAGGTCGGCCACTTCACACAAGGCGGCATCTGGCTGAAGGTAAATGGCGAGACCAAGCAAAGCGCCGATCTCAAAATGATGATCTGGTCGGTCGCCGAGCAGATCGCCAAGCTCTCTGAAGCCTTCGAACTCATGCCGGGCGACATCATCTATTCGGGCACGCCGGAGAACGTGGGACCGGTCGTGCGCGGGGACCTGATGGAAGGCCACATCGACGGCTTGCCCAACTTGTCAGTCCGGGTGGTATAGAAGACAATCCGGATTCCAACAATAACCTCAAGGAGGGGAGACAAGATGGACTTCCAGGAATCGATCAAGACCTGCTTCACCAAGTACGCCGACTTCAAGGGCCGCGCGAGCCGCCCGGAATTCTGGTGGTTCATGCTGTTCCTGGTGGTGGCGAACGCCGCGCTGTCGCTGATCAGCAGCCCGCTCGGTCACTTGTTCTCCCTCGCCACGCTGCTGCCTTCGCTCGCCGCCGGCGCCCGTCGCCTGCACGACACCAACCGCAGCGGCTGGCTGCAGCTGCTCTGGGTGATTCCTGTCATCGGCTGGATCATCGCGATCTACCTGCTGGCGCAGGAAGCGAAGGAGCCGAACAGCTACGGTCCGGCGCCGGTGGACGCGACTCCCGCACCCGTCAGCCAGTAAGGCCTCCTCACACTGCAACACGGCGCGCACGCTTTCCGGCGGCGCGCCGTTTCTCTTTCTGCATCCGCCATGTCAAGCCTATCCGCATCCCGTAGCACGCATCCCGTCGTCTTCCTGTTCCTGATCGTGCCCTTCGGCATGATGGCCGGTTTCCTCGGCGTCGCGGTGGCTTACCTGCTGTCGCAAGCCGGCGTGCCCACCGAGCAGGTCGCGGCGCTGGTGGCACTGAGCTATGTGCCGCACACGTGGAAGTTCCTCTGGGCGCCGGTCGCCGACACCACGCTCACGCGCAAGCGCTGGTACCTCATCGGCGCGGTGCTCAGCGCGATCGGCATCTATGCCACCGGCGCGCTGCCGCCGACGACCGAAAACATTCCGCTGCTGAGCGTCATCGTGGTGGTGTCGAACGTGGCATCCACGCTGCTCGGCATGGCGGTGGAAAGCCTGATGGCCTACGGCACCAGCGAAGAAGCGAAGGGCCGCGCGGCCGGCTGGTTCCAGGCGGGGAATCTTGGCGGCAGCGGGCTGGGCGGCGGTGCCGGGCTGTGGATGGCGCAGCACCTCGCGTCGTCGTGGATGGCGGGTGCGGTGCTGGCCGGCGTCACGCTGCTGTGCTGCATCGGCTTGCTGTTCGCGTTCGAGCCGAAGGTGGAACATGCCGTGCATGGCATCCGCGATCGCATTCTCGACGTGCTGCGCGACCTGTGGGCGGTGGCGCGCTCGCGCACCGGCTATCTCGGCCTGCTGATCTGCTTCCTGCCGATCGGCACTGGGGCGGCCAGCAATCTCTGGTCCGCCATTGCCGGCGACTGGCATGCCTCGGCGGATGCGGTGGCGGCAGTGAACGGCGCGCTCAGCGGGCTCGTGTCGGCCGGCGGTTGCGTGGTGGGCGGCTATCTCTGCGATCGGCTGGACCGCAAGTTCGGCTATGCGCTGTTCGGCGTCGTGATGGCCGCGTGCGCGGTGGGCATGGCGGCGGCGCCGCGCACGCAGGAAATGTATGTCGTGTTCGTGATGCTCTACGCGTT
>SPQI01000116.1 GCA_004570315.1 Oxalobacteraceae bacterium OM1
CCGATCTGGTTGATCTTGATGAGGATCGAGTTGGCGACGCCCTTCTGGATGCCCTCTTTCAGGATCTTGGTGTTGGTCACGAACAGGTCGTCGCCCACCAGCTGCACCTTCTTGCCGAGCGCATTGGTCAGCGTCGCCCAGCCTTCCCAATCGTTCTCGGCCATGCCGTCTTCGATGGAGATGATCGGGTACTTGTCGCACCAGGTGGCCAGCAGGTTGGTAAAGTCCGCCGACGACAGCGTCAGGCCTTCGCCCTCCAGCTGGTACTTGCCGTCCTTGTAGAACTCGGACGCGGCGCAATCCAGACCCAGCGCGATTTGCGTGCCCGGCTCGTAACCCGCCTGTTCGATCGCTTGCAGGATCAGCTTGATGGCCGCTTCATGGTTGTCGACGGACGGCGCGAAACCGCCTTCGTCGCCTACCGCGGTCGTCAGGCCCTTGCTGTGCAGGAGCTTCTTGAGCGTGTGGAACACCTCGGCGCCATAGCGCACGGCTTCGCGGAAGCTCGGCGCGCCGACCGGGATGATCATGAACTCCTGCAGGTCGAGGTTGTTGTCGGCATGCGCGCCGCCGTTGATGACGTTCATCATCGGCACCGGCATCTGCATTGCAGCTGAACCGCCGAAGTAGCGGTACAGCGGCAGGCCGGATTCTTCGGCGGCGGCTTTCGCCACGGCCATGGACACGGCCAGCATCGCGTTCGCGCCGAGGCGTCCTTTGTTCTCGGTGCCGTCGAGGTCGATCAGGGTGCGGTCGAGGAAGGCCTGCTCATTGGCGTCCAGGCCCATGATGGCTTCCGAGATTTCGGTATTGATGTTCTCGCAGGCCTTGAGCACGCCCTTGCCGAGGTAACGGCCCTTGTCGCCGTCGCGCAGTTCAATGGCTTCGCGCGAGCCGGTGGACGCGCCCGACGGCACGGCGGCACGGCCCATGACGCCCGACTCCAGCAGCACGTCGCATTCGACGGTCGGATTGCCGCGCGAATCGATCACTTCGCGGCCAATGATGTCTACGATGGCACTCATTCAAGATCTCCCGAATCAACAAAAATTGGTTGGCAATGGCGCGTGCGAATGCGCATCGTGCGCCGCAACAGCATCATTCATGCATCGCGCGCCGGGCGCATCGACAAAACGCAAGCGGCTTACGAAAAATCCGCTTCCAGGAAACCGGCTCTTTTCGTGGCGCGATCCAGCTCGACCAGCGTGGCGAGCAGGTCGCGCATGCGGCCGAGAGGAACGGCGTTCGGGCCGTCGGACTTGGCCTCGGCAGGTTTCGGGTGCGTTTCCATGAACAGGCCGGCCACGCCGACGGCGACGGCCGCGCGGGCCAGCACCGGGACGAACTCGCGCTGGCCGCCGGAACTGGAGCCCTGGCCGCCGGGCAGTTGCACCGAGTGCGTGGCATCAAACACGACCGGGCAGCCGGTCTCGCGCATGATCGCGAGCGAGCGCATGTCAGAGACGAGGTTGTTGTAGCCGAAGGAAGCGCCGCGTTCGCAGGCCATGAAGTTGTCTTCATTCAGGCCGGCTTCCTTGGCGGCAGCACGGGCCTTGTCGATGACGTTCTTCATGTCATGCGGCGCGAGGAACTGCCCCTTCTTGATGTTGACCGGCTTGCCGGACTGCGCGCAGGCGCGGATGAAATCCGTCTGTCGGCACAGGAAGGCTGGCGTCTGCAGCACGTCCACGACGGCTGCGACCGGCGTGATCTCGTCGATTTCGTGCACGTCGGTCAGGACCGGCACGCCGATTTCCTTGCGCACCTTGGCGAGAATCTCGAGTCCCTTGTCCATGCCCAGGCCGCGGAAGGACGAACCGGACGAGCGGTTCGCCTTGTCGAACGAGGACTTGTAGATGAACGGGATGCCGAATTCGCCGGTGATGTCCTTGAGCTTGCCTGCCGTGTCGAGCGCCATCTGCTCGGACTCGATCACGCAGGTGCCGGCGATCAGGAAGAACGGCTGGTCCAGGCCGACGTTGAAACCGCAGAGCTTCATGCCGCTTTCCTTTCCGAGGCGGCCTGCTTGTGCGCCAGCGCAGCCTTGATGAAGGAGATGAACAGCGGATGGCCGTCACGCGGAGTCGATTTGAACTCGGGGTGGTACTGTACGCCGACATACCACGGGTGGGCGTTTTCGCCGGCACGCGGCAGTTCCATGATCTCGCACAGGTCTTCGGTCGGCGTACGGGCCGAGATCACCAGGCCAGCATCTTCGACGCGCGGCAGATAGTGATTGTTGGCTTCATAGCGGTGACGATGGCGCTCGGTCACTTGCGCGCCATAGATCTCTGCAGCGATCGTGCCTGGCTTCACCGCGCAAGTCTGCGCACCGAGGCGCATGGTGCCGCCCAGGTCCGAATTGGCATCGCGGCGTTCTACCTTGCCGTCATGGTTCTGCCACTCGGTGATCAGCGCGACGACCGGATGGTCGGTATCCGGCTCGAACTCGGTCGAATTGGCGTTCTTCAGGCCAGCCTTGTTGCGGGCGAACTCGATCAGCGCCACCTGCATGCCCAGGCAGATGCCGAGATACGGCACCTTGTGCTCGCGGGCATATTTGGCCGCGGCAATCTTGCCTTCCACGCCGCGCTTGCCGAAGCCGCCCGGCACGAGAACGGCGTCGTACTTGGACAGCGATTCCACGCCTTTCGCCTCGAGTTCTTCGGAGTCGAGATATTCGATGTTGACGCGGCTTTCGGTATGGATGCCCGCGTGGCGCAGCGCTTCGGTCAGCGACTTGTAGGATTCGGTCAGATCGACGTACTTGCCGACCATGCCGATGGTGACTTCCTGCTTCGGATGCTCCAGCGCATACACCAGCTTGTTCCAGACCGACAGGTCGGCCGGCTTCGGATTCAGGCCGAGCTTCTCGCAGACGATGCGGTCAAGGCCCTGGTCGTGCAGCATCTGCGGAATCTTGTAGATGGAGTCCGCATCCCACACGGAGATGACGGCCTCTTCCTGCACGTTGGAGAACAGCGAAATCTTGGCGCGCTCGTCGTCGGGAATGCGGCGGTCGGCGCGACACAGCAGCGCGTCCGGCGAAATGCCGATCTCGCGCAGCTTTTGCACGCTGTGCTGCGTGGG
Organism: Oxalobacteraceae bacterium OM1; assembly: GCA_004570315.1. Taxonomy (GTDB): domain Bacteria; phylum Pseudomonadota; class Gammaproteobacteria; order Burkholderiales; family Burkholderiaceae_D; genus Noviherbaspirillum. Next base: position 3,091 of record SPQI01000116.1, read on the forward strand.
CTTGGTCTTCAGCTCGCCCGCGGAGGCGATGAAGGGCACCAGCGTCAGGTGAACGAATGCAGTCTCATTGCGCCCAGCGCGCAGGCTCAGCTGACGCGCGGCTTCGAGGAAAGGCAGCGATTCGATGTCGCCGACCGTGCCGCCGATCTCCACCAGCGCCACGTCGTAGCCGGCGGCGCCGCGATGGATGTAATCCTGGATCTCGTTGGTGATGTGCGGGATCACCTGCACGGTCTTGCCGAGATATTCGCCACGGCGTTCCTTGCGGATTACGGATTCGTAGATCTGGCCGGTCGTGAAGTTGTTGAGCTTCTTCATCTTCGCAGTGATGAAGCGCTCGTAGTGACCGAGGTCGAGGTCGGTTTCCGCGCCATCATCGGTCACGAAGACTTCGCCGTGCTGGAACGGGCTCATCGTGCCGGGATCGACGTTGATGTACGGATCGAGCTTGATGAGGGTGACTTTGAGACCGCGCGACTCGAGGATCGCAGCGAGGGAGGCGGCTGCAATCCCCTTGCCCAGGGATGAAACAACGCCGCCAGTAACGAATACAAACTTGGTCATTGCTGGGATGTGCCGGACGGCACGTGCGGGAAATTCAAATTATACCCTAAACCTGCCTCCGGAATCCTCCGTCCCCGCTTCGCCGGGACATGCCAAACGCGCAACTCAGCGCGGCGTGTACGCGAAGCTCAGCCGTGCAAAGTTCTGCGCGCCCACACCGTTAGGGAGGTCGCGGACTTCGTTGCTGCGCCGGACCACCGACGCCTGCGCTGCGAACGGCCCGCTGCGCCAGGCCACGCCCGCTTCGATTTCTCCGACTGCGCGCTTGGGCGCCACCGTGTGCGGATTGTCATTGGAAAAATAGCCGCCTTGCAGCGTGGCGTTGTAGCCGACGGCGCGCGCATCGGCACGCAGGAAACCATGCAACGTATCTTGCTCGGGCAACGTCGCGAGTCGGCCGGCGCGCAAGCGAACGCCAGCGCCGGCATCGGTAAAGATGTTGCCAAAGCGGCCGCTGGCGTAGGGCGTCAGGTCCAGCCAGCTTTGCGGCGCCCAGCGCACGGGCGCGATCTCGCCGTACAGCACCGCGCCGAGTTCATTGCGCACTTGCTTGCTCCATCCCTCGGGCAAAGGCTGGCGGATGATCCGGTGCAGCGTGGTCTGCGTGCGGTCGCCGCCGGCGCACGGTCCGAGGCAGCCGAGGTCCAGCCCGAGGCGCCAGCTGCTGCCGTCGTTGCGATTGACTTCCTTGAAGCCCCCCGCATACAGCCAGCCGGCATACGGATGGTCGGGCGGGCCGACCAGTTCCGGCGGGAGCTTGATGTCCGACGCCGTATACAACTCCTGGCCGATGCGCCAGCCGAAGACCGTCTGCCCTTGCGCTCCGGCGAGCGTGTGGCGCTGGGTGTAGCGCAGGCCGCTCGTGTAGAAGCCGTCGTCGCGCTTGAGCAGGAGGCTGTCGTTGTCGATGTCGACGACGTGCGTCGTCGTTCCGTTCGCGATCGCGTCGCGGAATTGGTCGATCAGGCCGGACTCGGCCGAGGCCAACGCGGCGGTGGCCGCGAATGCAGCGCCGACGGCGGCGCGGAGAATCAAAGCACGCATGGTGTCAAGTCCTGGTCAGCGTTTGGATCATGGTGTGGATGGCGTCGGCCGCTGCATCAGGCCGCTCCATCGGGAAGAGATGGCCGCCGGGAATTCGCATGAAATGGCGGCCGACGAGACGTCGTGTCGCATCGAGTCCCGCTTGCCGGCACTCCACCGAATCGAGTCCGCCGATGAAGCCTACCGGCACGGGATACTTGCGCCGCATGAGCGCGCCGATGTCATGGGGCAGCGTGCGATACACGGCGGTCTCGGTTTCCCGGCTGAAGCGCAGCGTGACACCTTCGGAATGCGGCACGAGGCCGTGCGCGAGATAGTCGCGCAGCACTTGTTCCGGCCAGGCGGCGAACATCGGCTTGGCAGCGAAATGATGGTAGGCCGCTTCGTCGTTCGGCCAGAGGTTGCGGCGGCGGGTCGAGGCTTTCGCGGGCGACACACGGTCGTCGACGCCCAATGCCTTGGCACCACGCAGCACCCAGGCTCGCCAGCCGGCGACGATGGGCGAATCGAGCAGCACCACACAGCGCACGCGCTGCGGTTCCGCGCCGGCCGCCATCAGGCTGAGGATGCCGCCGAGCGAATGCCCGACCAGGATGACCGGTTCCTTGTAGCGCGCCGCAAGCTCGTCCTGCACTTCGCGTGCGAGGGCACGCCACCCGTCGGCCACGGGATAGCGGGGATTGTGGGCATGCATGTCGAGCGCGCCGACGTCATAGTGGCGCTCGAGGTGGCGGAACAGCAGGCTGTAGGTGCCGGCGGGATAGCTGTTGGCGTGGCAAAAATGGAGTTGCGGTCGGGTCATCGGTGCTGCGCGTGCCGAAGCGGTCACAAAGGGCTCGATTGTACCGGCATTGCCGCCCGCTCAGCGTCCGTACCAGTAGCGTGCATGCTCCTTGCGGTATTCGCGGGCGCGTACGCCGTCGCCCAGCTGCAACGCGATCGCGCCGGCATCGTCGCTGCGCAAGCGCTCGATGCCGAGGTCCGCATAACGCGCATAGATCTCAGGCTTGGGATGGTGATACCGGTTGCGATAGCCGACCTGGAACACGGCGATGCGCGGCTGGACAGCCTGCAGAAACGGCAGGGTTGACGATGTGCCGCTCCCGTGATGCGGCGCGAGCAGGACGTCGGCGCGCAATGCAGTGGCATCGCGTTCGACCAGCTCGGCCTCCTGCGTCGCTTCGATGTCGCCCGCAAGCAAAATGGACTCGTTGCCTGCCGTGATTTTCACGGTGCAGCTGTGTGCATTCGGCTTGAACTTGGCGCTCTCGTAGACGGCCGGCACCGGATGCAGGAGCTCGAAGCGCACGCCGTCCCAGGTCCAGGCGTCGCCTGCGAGGCAACGTCTGTGGTCGGCCGCGGCATTCACAATTGCATGGTCCAGCAGCAGCGAGGTCGACACCCACCCCACCGGAAGCGCTTCAAGCACGGACCGGGCGCCGCCGGAATGGTCGGCATCGCTATGGGAAATCATCAGGGCGTCGAGACGGCCGATGCCGCGTGTCTTCAGGTAAGGAACGATTACCCGGCTGCCGGCATCGCTCTGCGGTGACAGCGCAGGGCCGGTGTCGTAGAGCAGACGGTGATTGGCGGTCTCCACCAGCAAGGCATTGCCCTGGCCGACGTCGAGTGCCGTCACCCACACCTGTCCCGCCTTCGGATGCGTCGGCACATTGAGCACGAGCGGAACGACGCCAATCAGCCCCAGCCAACGCACCGGCCAGCCGCGCGGCGCCAGCAGCCACAGCATGCCGAGCGACGCGCAGGAAAAGATCCACCAGGCTGGCAGCGGTGCAGTCCAGACTGCGTGCGGCAAGGCACTGAGCCAGCTCAGCAACGCGGCGAGTTGTTCGACCAGCCAATGCGCCAGTCCCAGCAGCCAGCCGATCAGCGGCGCTGGTGCCACGCTCCCGGCCAAAGCCAACGGCGTGACGAGACAGCTGATGAGCGGGATGGCCAGCGCGTTGGCAATCGGACTCACGAGCGAGATCTGCCCGAACAGCAGCATCGTGAGCGGCACGAGACCTACCGTAACCACGTACTGCGTATGCGTACCGGCGTGCAGCGTGTTCCAGGCCCGCGTCCTCCAATCGGCATTGCCGTGCTCGAACTCCCCGGCGCGCCCCACCGACGCATACAGAATCGTCGCCACTGCGCCGAACGACAACCAGAAACCCGGCCATAACACGGCCCACGGATCGAGCAGCACGACGACAGCGAGCGCCGCACACAGCACGTGCGAGACACTGGCCATGCGGCCGCTCCACAAGGCAAACGCGACGACGCAGAGCATGTAGAGCGTGCGCTGCGCCGGCACGCCGAACCCGGCAAGCAGGACGTACACGCACGCCATCACGGCGCCGCCAAGCGCCGCGGCCTTCTGCGCGGGCAGGCGCAGCGGCAATTCGCTTCCGATAAAGAAGGAACGTCGCCAGAGTGCCCCGATCAGCGCCGCCGCCATGCCGGCGATCATGGTGATGTGCAGGCCCGAGATGGAGACCAGGTGTCCGATGCCTGTGCGGTTGAACACCTGCCAGTCGGACTGGCTGACGCCGCGCTGGTCGCCGATGACGAGCGCCACGATCACGCCGGCATACGGGCGCCCCGGAAGCGCAGCGAAGATGCGGTCGCGCAGCCACCCCCGCGCCCGCTCCACCACGGAATGCATGCCGGGAACGAAAGCGGCGATACGCTGGTTGGCGGCATTGTCGTTGCGCACCGTTCCGGTTGCACGGATGCCCTGTTCGAGCAGCCAGGCTTCATAGTCGAAGCCGTCCGGATTGGCATTGCCGTGCGGGCGACGCAAGCGGACGGTCAGTTGCCAGCGTTCGCCGGGCTGCACCGAAGGCAGCTCCTGCGCGTCGCCGCGGCGCTGGTCGGCGTACCAGGACAGCACGATGCGGGGCGGGATGGGTGCGCTTCCCGGCGCAGCGGCGCGCTCGACGTCGAAGGTGAAACGCGTGCCGCGGTCGATGGCATCCGGCAGGCTGGCTACCGTACCGACGACTGTGATGTCCTGTCCTTCGAGCGCAGT
>SPQI01000070.1 GCA_004570315.1 Oxalobacteraceae bacterium OM1
GCATCGAGCAGCGCGGCATCGGCGCCGACGGCGGCACGCCGCCTGGCTTCGCTTGCCATTGGCGTGGTCGGCACGGCCGGCGCGGTGGGTTCCCGGGTGTCGCTGCCCAGCGGTTGGATAACGGCGCTCATCGTTCGCTCCTATGCCTTGATCTTGAAACCGTCGGCGTACTTCGCCGGATTCGTCCCATCCCACACGACCCCGTCGATCAGCTTGCTGCTGCGCATGGCGTCCCTGGGCACGCTGATCTTCATCGCCGAGGCGACCTGCTTGTAGAGATCCACCTGGTTGATCTGCTTCGCCACGCCGAGGTAATCGGGATGATCCTTCAGCAAACCCCAGCGCTTGTGCTGCGTGAGGAACCACATGCCGTCGGAGAGATAGGGGAAGTTCACCGCGCCGTCGTTGAAGAACTTCATGTGATTGGGATCGTCCCAGGTCTTGCCGAGGCCGTTCTGGTAGCGGCCGAGGATGCGCTGGTTGATCGCATCGACACCGGTGTTGACATAGGACTTGTCGGCCACCGTCTCGGCCATCTTCAGCTTGTTCTGCAGGCCGGCATCGATCCAGCGGCTGGCGTCGAGCACGGCCATCATCACGGCGCGGGTGGTGTTGGGATACTTCTTCACGAAGTCGGCGGTGGTGCCGAGCGTTTTCTCGGGATGGTCCTTCCAGATGTCCTGCGTGGTGATGGCGGTGATGCCGATGCCGTCCATGATGGCGCGATGCCCCCAGGGCTCGCCGACGCAGAAGCCATCCATGTTCCCGACCCGCATGTTGGCCACCATCTGCGGCGGCGGCACGGTGATCGCTTTCGTATCCTTGAACGGATTGATGCCCGAGGCGGCCAGCCAGTAGTAGAGCCACATCGCGTGGGTGCCGGTCGGGAAGGTCTGCGCGAAGGTGTAGTCACGCTTGTCGGTGCTCATCAGTTTGGCAAGCGAGGGACCGTCCACGGCGCCCTTGTCGGCCAGTTTCTTCGAGAGCGTGATGGCCTGACCGTTGTTGTTCAGGGTCATGAGCACGGCCATGTCCTTCTTCGGGCCGCTGACGCCGAGATGCACGCCGTAGATCAAGCCGTAGAGTACGTGCGCCATATCGAGTTCGCCATTGACGAGCTTGTCGCGCACGCCGGCCCACGAGGCTTCCTTGGACGGGACGATCTTCACGCCGTACTTCTTGTCGAAGCCGAGCACCGAGGCCATGACGATGGAGGCGCAGTCGGTCAGCGGAATGAAGCCGATCTTCACCTCTTCCTTTTCCGGCTTGTCGGAACCGGCGGCCCAGACGCCGCGCGTGGCAAGCGTACCGAATGCGGCGACGCCGGCCTGGATGACGTGGCGGCGCTGGATATTGGGGGAGCTGTCCTTCGTTGGCATGCGATCCTCGTGTCGTTGTTCAAACAATGCGAGCAAAAAGAAAGGCGTTCGCGCGGAGATGCGACACGCGAACGCCTTTGTCCAAGCCCGGTTCCCGCTTCGGGCAATGTGCTCGTTGCCTCCCTTGGCATGCGGATAATTGCAAGTGGTGTGCCAGCAATGCTGCGGCGCGGCGGAGTCGTTTCGGTGCGGATTTCGCACCGCGCGCGTGCGGCGCATTAAAGCGGGGAGCGTGTTCGGGCGACGAAGCGGCGGCGCGCTTCGTGAGTGCGCCCATGCGGGTGCATGGCGTCCAATTTGAGGCGGTCTAGATCAGGAGATCCACGACGTCGATCATGCGCTGTGCGACTTCGGAGAGCTTGAGGTTCTTGTCCATTGCGAGGCGCCGCAGCTTCTTGTAGGCCTCGTCCTCGGTGCACTGCTGGCGCTCCATCAGCAGGCCCTTGGCGCGTTCGATGAGCTTGCGCTCGGCGAGCCTGAGTTTGGTTTCCGATAGCTCGTGGCGCAGCTTCTGGTCGACCTGGAAGCGGGCCAGCGCCACGTCGAGCACATTGTTGACGCGCTCCACCGGCAGGCCGGTGACGATGTAAGCGGACACGCCAGCCTCGATGGCGGCGCGCATCTTCTGCTTGTCGTCGTCTTCGGTGAAGCAGACGATGGGGCGCGGCGCGCCGGCGGTGGCGGCGACGACCTTCTTCAGCGCGGCATCCGATTGCTCGTCCACGATGATGATGTCCGGCTCCAGTTGCGCGATCTGCTCCGCGATGTCGGCGTCGGGCGGCAGCGCGGCGAGGATGTTGTAGCCGCCTTCGAGCAGGCTGATGCGCAGGGCGCGCGCCCGCTCGGCGAGACGCTGCTGCGCTTCGTCGGCGTCATGCGGCGGCACGAGCGAATTGATGACCACGATCTTGAGTTGTTTCGAATCCGTCATGTCCCTGTCCCGCCCGGAAGGTGTATAGGCTTTCCTTTACAATGGCGGTTTGCAAGAAGCTTGCCATCTCCCCTGCCATGCTCGTCCTCGGCGTCGAATCCTCCTGCGATGAAACCGGTCTCGCGTTGTACGACACACAACGCGGCCTGCTCGCGCACGCCCTGCACTCGCAGGTTGCGATGCACGAGGAATACGGCGGCGTGGTCCCCGAGCTCGCCTCGCGCGACCACATCCGGCGCGCCATCCCGCTGCTTGAACAGGTGCTGCAGAAAGCGGGCGTGGCGCGCGGCGACATCGACGCGATTGCCTACACGCAGGGGCCCGGCCTCGCCGGCGCGCTGCTGGTGGGCGCATCGATCGCCTGCGGACTCGGCCTCGCGCTCGACAAGCCGGTGCTGGGCGTGCATCACCTCGAAGGCCACCTGCTGTCGCCGCTGCTCGCCAAGGAGCCGCCGGAATTTCCCTTCGTCGCCCTGCTGATCTCGGGCGGCCACACGCAGCTCATGCGCGTGGACGGCGTGGGCGGCTACGAGCTGCTCGGCGAGACGCTCGACGACGCGGCCGGCGAAGCCTTTGACAAATCGGCCAAGCTGCTCGGCCTCGGCTATCCCGGCGGGCCGGCGATCTCGCGCCTGGCGGAGTTCGGCGATTCCGGCGTCTACACCTTGCCGCGGCCGATGCTGCACTCCAAGGATCTGAACTTCAGCTTCTCCGGCCTGAAGACGGCCGTGCTGACGGTGGTGAAGAACCAGACGACCAACATCTGCGAACAGGACAAGGCGAACATTGCTCGCGCCTTTGTGGAGGCGATCGTCGATGTGCTGGTGGCGAAGTGCCTGGCGGCGCTCAAGCAGACCGGCATGAAGCGCCTGGTGATCGCCGGCGGCGTGGGCGCCAACCGGCAGCTGCGCGAAGCGCTCAACGCCGCGGCGGCGAAGCGGCGCTTCAAGGTGTATTACCCGGAGCTGGAGTTCTGCACCGACAACGGCGCGATGATCGCGTTTGCGGGTGCGATGCGCCTGCAGCGCGACCCGAAAGCGGCGCAGCGCGACTACGCCTTCAACGTGCGGCCGCGCTGGCCGCTCGATGAATTGCGGCGCGTCTGATTATTTCTTTTTACTTCCAATCCGGCTTTCTTTCCCCGCCAGCAGATTGCTGATATTGCCGCGATGGCGATAGATCAGCAGCGCACTCATCGCCAGCACTGCCGGCAGGATGCGATCCACGCCGAACAGCAGGCCGTAATAAAACGGCGCGAACACGCTGGCCACCAATGCCGCCAGCGAGGAATAGCGGAAGGCATAGGCAATCACCAGCCAGGTGATCAGCGTCGCCACGCCCAGCCACACATTCAGTCCCAGCAGCACGCCCAGCGCCGTCGCCACGCCCTTGCCGCCCTTGAAGCGGAAGAACACCGGCCAGAGATGGCCGACGAACACCGCGAGCGCCGCCAGCGCGATGCCGCCCTCGCCCACGCCGAACTGCTCGCCGAAGCGCAGCGCCAGCCACACCGCCAGCCAGCCCTTGACCGCATCGCCCAGCAGCGTGACTGCGGCTGCCGCCTTGTTGCCGCTGCGCAGGACGTTGGTCGCTCCGGGATTCTTGGAACCGTAGGTGCGCGGATCGGCCAGGCCGAAGAGCTTGCTGACCACGACGGCGAAGGACAGCGAGCCGATCAGGTAGGCGGCGATGGTGAAGAGGATGGTGTTCATGGTGTCCCTGTGTCTAGTCGGCGTCTGCTCGGTGTCTGCTGCGCCGTCAGTCTTCGAGTGCGCAATGCACGGGTTTGGCGGCGAGCGTGGCGGTCAGCACTTGCGGCGCGATGCCGACCAGATAGCCGCGGCGGCCGCCGTTGATGTAGATCTTGTCGAGTGCGAGGATGGTTTCCTCGACGTACACCGGCATCGCCTTGCGCGTGCCGAAGGGCGAGGTGCCGCCGACGAGGAAACCGGAATGCCGGTTCGCCACCTCGTGCTTGCAGGGCTCGACCGACTTGCAGCCGATCTGCCGCGCAAGATTCTTGGTGGAGACCTTGCGGTCGCCATGCATCAGCACGATCAGCGGGCGCGCGGTCTCGTCCTGCATGACGAGCGTCTTGACGACGTGGTGCTCGTCCACGCCGAGTTCGCGCGCCGACACGGCGGTGCCGCCGTGCTCTTCATATTCATAGGGATGTTCCGAAAACGCGACGCCGTGCTTGCGCAGGAATTGCGTCGCGGGCGTCTCGGAAACGTGTTCTTTCTTGGCCATGGGAAGGGCGGGAAGGAAAACCGCCGCACATTATGCAGCAAAGCCGGTTCCCGGCGGTGTCTCATGAGGACCGACGGCCGGTTTGATGCAACGCAAAAACCCTGCGATTGGTCTTGTGTGCAATGCGGCATGCAGCGGCCGGCATGCTACAACCATGCCTCGCCGCTGCAGAGCACAACGTGCCCGCGTTTGCCCGCATTTGCCTTTACACATCATCCCAGGAGATGCCGATGTTCCCGATCCCCGACCCGATTTCCGGCGCCGCCCGTGCCAATCTCGAAGCCCAGCTCGCCGCCTTCACCGCGCTCAGCACCAGGATGGTGGAAAGCTTCGAACAAGTCATCGACCTGAACATCAATGCCGGCAAGGCGCTGCTCGAAGATCAGGCGATCACGACGCGCCAGCTGCTGGCCGCCAAGGATCCGCAGGAACTGATGTCGCTGGCCGCCGCGCAGGCCCAGCCGGCCGCCGCAAAGATGATTGCCTACGGCCGTCACCTGGCCAACATCACCGGCAGCGTGCAGGCCGATCTGGTCCGTACCGCCGAGGAATCCATGGCCGAAGCCGGCCGCAAGATGGGTTCCTATGCCGATGAAGCAGGCCGCAACGCGCCGCCCGGTGCCGACGGCCTGATGGCCATGTTCCGCACGGCATTCGGCAATGCCAGCGCCGGCTACGAACAGTTCAACCGGGTGGCCAAGCAGGCGGCGGAAGCGATGGAAGCGAACATGACGGCATCGGTAAACCAATTCACCGACGCCGCGGAAAAGACCGCCGGCCGCGCAAAGAAATAAGCTAGTCCGCGTTCATCAACCGGTACGGCGGCCGACCCGCCGTACCCGGCATCACATCCACCAGCACCCGCTCGACGTCGGGCAGCTCCTGCAGCGCCTGTTCCAGCGCCTTGCCCTGCTGCATGTCCTGCACGCAACCCTGCAGCCAGACAAAGCGCCGCTTCACCATCACCCACAGGCTCGTCCCGCGCAGCGCGGGATGCGTGGCCACGCGCTCGCGCACAGCCTGCGCGATGCGCGCGTCGTAGAGGTAGGCGTTGGGTTCCTTGCAATTGCCGGTCATCCAGCAGGTCGTGCCGCGCTCGATGCGCGAGTGCGACTCGGCGGTCCGCTCGGCTTCGGTCATGTACGGACCGGCCGGCACCGGACAGCCGGGCTGTTCGGCACTCAGCGCAAAATACGGATCGTTGAACCAGTTGCGCAGCGGCTCACCGGCGAGCGCGAGGCTTGCCGGCAGACACAACATGAGCAGGGAGATGCGGACACGACGCATGAGTGCCTCCATCACAAGATGTGCGAGACAGTATCCTCACGCGGCGCGCCGGCCGCTGATCAAGATCAGAGGTGAGAGACGACCCAGGTGGCGGTGAAGGTACCGACGACGAGGACAATGTAGGCAAGGGTACGCAGCGTTTCCATTTTGCTTCTGTGAGAAAAGGCGACGGGAAAAGAATCACTCTACCGCCCTAGACTACGCTGCGTTTTGACAGCCAGCAATGCAAATCGGCATCGAAATCACGTGAGCGGGGACCCATGTTGCGCCTGTGCCGCACACGTTGCAACTTGCACTGCAGCATTCGTCACACGGCGTTACAAAGCTATACAACACCGTGTCGGCGCGCGGGCGTTCACCGGCGTTCCTTTGACATGGGGCCCCGCATGGCGCGCGGCCGCCATGCATGCATGAAGAACAAGGAGCAAGCATGAGCTGGTTTCCCCGTCTCCTCGTCACGGTGTTTTCGGTGACCGCCCTGCATGCCGCGTCGGCAAGAGACCTGTCCGGAGAAGAACGTGCCTTGCATGCGCTCAACCGGCTCGGCTATGGTGCCCGCCCCGGCGATCTGCAGCGCGTCATGGACATGGGCGTGGAGCACTACATCGACGTGCAGCTGCATCCCGAGACGCTCCCCCAGCCGCCCGCATTGACCCAGCGCTTGGCTCGCCTGCCCGCCGTGCAGGAAAGCGCAGCCGATGCGGTGGCGCAATTCACGGCCGCGCAACAGGCGGCCAAACAGGACGACGAAGCGGGCAACGCAGCGGGCAGGCAGCAACGCCGCGAAGCGTATCAGCGCATGGCCGAGCAAGTCGCCGAGGCACGCCTCGCACGCGCCATCGACAGTCCGCGCCAGCTCGAAGAAGTCATGGTCGACTTCTGGTACAACCATTTCAACGTGTTCGCCGGCAAAGGCATCGACCGCGCACTGGTCGCCAGCTACGAGCGCGACGCCATCCGCCCCTATGCCCTCGGCCGCTTCCGCGACCTGCTGGGCGCCACCGCGCATCATCCGGCGATGCTGTTCTATCTCGACAACTGGCTCTCCGCCGCACCCGGCTACCAGCCGCCGCGCCGCGCAGGCAATGGTCCGAAGGTCAACGGCCTGAACGAGAACTACGCGCGCGAGCTGATGGAGCTGCACACGCTGGGCGTGGACGGCGGCTACACCCAGCAGGACGTCACCGAACTCGCGCGCATGCTCACCGGCTGGACCTTCGCCCCGCGCCAGATGGGTCGCACCGGCGAAAGCTTCCGCTTCGATCCGGCGCGCCACGACAACGGCACGAAGCAATGGCTGGGCTATACCGTGCCGCCCGGCGGCCGCGCCGAAGGCGAATGGGCGCTCGACGTGCTGGCCGCGCATCCGGCGACCGCGCATCACATCGCCTACCAGCTCGCGCAATATTTCGTCGCCGACGCGCCGCCGCCGGCGCTCGTCGACACGCTCGCGCGGCGCTTCCTCGATACGCAAGGCGACATCCGCGCCGTGCTCGCGACGCTGTTCTCGTCCCGCGAGTTCTGGAACCCGGCGTATGTGGGCGCGAAGTTCAAGACGCCGTACCAGTACGTCGTCTCGGTGGCGCGTGCCTCGGGCATCGACGTGCTGAACATTCGACCATTGCTCGGCACGCTGGCGCAACTCGGCATGCCGCTCTACGGCTGCCAGACGCCGGACGGCTACAAGAACACCGAGGCCGCGTGGCTCAATCCCGACGCGCTCACGCGCCGCATCAACTTCGCCACTGCCTATGCCTCGGGCAAGCTGCCGCTGGCCAAGCCCTACGACGTCGACGATGCGCCCGGCATGGGCCGTCGCCAGCTCGAGCGCGCCGCGCAGCCGAACGACAACGCGCGCTGGACGACGG
>SPQI01000437.1 GCA_004570315.1 Oxalobacteraceae bacterium OM1
CGTGCAGGCTCTGGCTGATCTTGCGCAGCTCGTAGGACGCGAGCTGCAGCTGCGGTCCATGGATGCCTTGCAGCTCGAGCTGCAGAAAAAGAACAAGAATTTGCGACGCAAGTCGCTGATCGATCCGCTGATCGGTACCTGGAATCGCGGCGCGGTCATGCGCATCCTCACGATCGAGGCGATCCGCTGCGACAAGGCGGGTATGCCGCTGTCGTTGATCGTGGCTGATATCGATCACTTCAAGAAGATCAACGACACTCACGGCCATCCGGCCGGCGACGCGGTGCTGGTCAAGGTGGCGAGCCGCCTGCGCTCCTGCATCCGCCCGCAGGAGGCGCTGGGCCGGTACGGCGGCGAGGAATTTCTGATCGTGCTGCCGGGCTCGTCCCACCAGACGGCGATGGCAGTGGCGGAGCGCATGCGCCAGACCGTGGCCGGCCAGCCGGAAGTCGTCAACGGCGCGACACTGAATCTGACCATCAGCGCGGGCGTGGCATCGACGGATATCTTCTCGTCGGCGTCCACCGAGGAATTGATCAGCCGCGCCGACGTGGCGCTGTACGCGGCCAAGGACGGCGGCCGCAATCGCGTCGTGAATGCGACACCAGAATTATCCTGACTCGACCTTAACCATGCATTCGAAAATCCTCATTCTCGACTTCGGTTCTCAAGTGACCCAGCTGATCGCGCGCCGCGTGCGCGAGGCCGGCGTGTTCTCCGAAGTCTTTCCCTATGACGTCAGCGACGAATTCGTACGCGATTACGGCGCGGCCGGCGTGATTCTTTCCGGTGGCCCCAATTCGGTCACCGAGGGCGACACCCCGCGCGCGCCGAAGGCAGTGTTCGAACTCGGAGTGCCGGTGCTCGGCATCTGCTACGGCATGCAGACCATGGCGGAGCAGCTCGGCGGCAAGGTCGAAATGGGCAAGCTGCGCGAGTTCGGCTATGCGGAAGTCCGCGCACGCGGCCATACGGCGCTGCTGAACGGTATTGCCGATCTCGTGACCTCCGAGGGCCATGGCATGCTCAAGGTGTGGATGAGTCACGGCGACAAGGTGAACGAGATGCCGCCGGGCTTCAAGCTGATGGCCTCCACCGACAACTGCCCGATCGCCGGCATGGCCGACGAGGAGCGCAAGATGTACGCGGTCCAGTTCCACCCCGAAGTGACGCACACCGTCCAGGGCAAAGCCATACTCAGCCGTTTTGTGCACGAGATCTGCGGCTGTAAGTCGGACTGGAACATGCCCGATTACATCTCCGAAGCCGTTGCCAAGATCCGCGAGCAGGTCGGCGGCGACGAGGTGATCCTCGGCCTGTCCGGCGGCGTCGATTCGAGCGTCGCGGCGGCGCTGATCCATCGCGCCATCGGCGATCAGCTAACCTGCGTCTTCGTCGATCACGGCCTGCTGCGCCTGAACGAGGGCGAGATGGTGATGAACATGTTCGGCAAGAACCTCGGCGTGAAGGTGCTGCACATCGACGCGTCCGCGCAATTCATGGGCCATCTGGCCGGCGTGACCGATCCCGAGCAGAAGCGCAAGATCATCGGCCGCGAATTCGTCGAGGTATTCCAGGAACAATCCAAGAAACTGACCAACGCCAGGTGGCTGGCGCAGGGCACGATCTATCCGGACGTGATCGAAAGCGCGGGCAAGGGCAAGAAGACGGCGCATACGATCAAGAGTCACCACAACGTCGGCGGCCTGCCGGAGACGCTGAACCTCAAGCTGCTCGAGCCGCTGCGCGAACTGTTCAAGGACGAGGTGCGCGAGCTGGGCGTGGCGCTTGGCCTGCCGCACGACATGGTGTACCGCCATCCCTTCCCGGGACCGGGGCTCGGCGTGCGCATCCTGGGCGAAGTGAAGAAGGAATATGCGGACCTGCTGCGCCGCGCCGACGCGATCTTCATTGAGGAACTGCGCGCGGACAAGGATGCGGAAGGCCGCTCCTGGTACGACAAGACCAGCCAGGCGTTTGCCGTGTTCCTGCCGGTGAAGTCGGTGGGCGTGATGGGCGACGGCCGCACCTACGACTATGTGGTCGCGTTGCGTGCGGTGCAGACGCAGGACTTCATGACGGCACACTGGGCGCATCTGCCGCACGAATTGCTCGGCAAGGTCTCGAACCGGATCATCAACGAGGTGCGCGGACTGAATCGCGTGGTGTACGACATCTCCGGCAAGCCGCCCGCGACGATCGAATGGGAATAAGCCGCGAACGCGCGGCGAAACACTAAGCGGCGTTGCGGGCGAAGAGCCTGCAACGCCGATTTGCATTGGAAGCCTGTCTTGACTTACAGCGTTAAAGAAATGTTCTACACCCTGCAGGGCGAGGGCACGCATGCCGGACGGCCGGCCGTGTTCTGCCGCTTCTCAGGGTGCAATCTCTGGTCGGGGCGCGAGAGCGATCGCGCCACGGCGATCTGCAAGTTTTGCGATACCGATTTCGTCGGCATCGACGGCGAAGGCGGCGGCAAGTTCGCGGATGCTGCTCTGCTCGCTGCAGCGATCGATGCACGCTGGCCTACGAGCGACACGGCCCACAAGTTCGTCGTCTTCACCGGCGGTGAGCCGCTGCTGCAGCTCGATGCGGCGCTGATCGACGCCATGCACGCGCGCGGCTTCGAAATCGCCATCGAGACGAACGGCACGCTGGCGGCGCCGCCTGGCATCGACTGGATCTGCGTGAGCCCGAAGCTGGGTTCGGAGCTGGTTCAGCGCAGGGGGAATGAGTTGAAGGTCGTGATTCCGCAGGAGGCGCAGGACCTATCCGCGTACGAGGCGCTGGCGTTCGACCACTTCTACCTGCAGCCGATGGACGGTCCCTTCGCCGAGCGCAACACGCGTCTTGCCATTGAACTGTGCAAACAGCGGCCGCAATGGAAGCTCAGCCTGCAAACCCATAAACTCCTCAACATCCCATGACGGCGCCATGCTGACCATTACACGCAAACTCGAATTCGATGCGGGGCATCGCATTCCCGACCACAAGAGCCAGTGCCGCAATCTGCATGGGCATCGCTATACGCTGGAGATCACGCTCGTCGGCAAGGTGATCGAGGAAGAGGGCAGCTCGGACAACGGCATGATCATGGATTTTTCCGACATCAAGACGCTGGCCAAGCAGCACCTTGTCGACATCTGGGACCACGCCTTCCTCGCGTACGACAAGGACACGGCCGTGCTCGAATTCCTGAACAGTCTGCCGGGCCACAAGACCGTGGTGATCAATCGGATTCCGACGGTAGAGAACCTCGCGCGCGAGGCGTTCGACATTCTGAACGCCGTCTACCGTGACCGCTATGGCACGGGCCTGCACCTGCACAAGCTGGTGCTGCACGAAACGCCCAATTGCTGGGCCGAGATCACTGCCGACGCATGATGGACACGGTCTTCATGCAGCAGGCGATCGCGCAGGCGCACAACGCCTGGGCGCTGGGAGAAGTGCCCGTGGGCGCGGTCGTGGTGCGGGACGGCGAGGTGATCGCCACCGGATTTAACCAGCCAATCGGCACCCATGATCCAACCGCGCATGCGGAGATCATGGCCCTGCGCGCCGCCGCTGCGTTGCTGGGCAATTACCGCTTGCCAGGCTGCGAACTCTACGTGACGCTCGAACCGTGCGCGATGTGCTCCGGCGCGATGATGCACGCGCGGCTGGCGCGGGTGGTGTACGGGGCACCGGATCCCAAAACAGGGGCCTGCGGGTCCATTGTCAACCTGTTCGAGCAGGAGAAGCTCAACCATCACACCGAGGTCGTCGGCGGCGTATTGGGCGAGGAGTGCGGTGCCTTGCTGAAACGTTTCTTTGCCGAGCGCCGCGCAGCGCTGCGCGGGACGCTGCCGCTTGAGCCAACGCAGGACTGAGCCAAGCTCGCGAACCTCGCGCTTCCCAAAACGGTCATGTAGTGCGAGTGTGTTGCAGTGCACGATGTCAGTCGGCACGACAATCCGAATAATCACATGACATGCCGGGGAACATGATGACCATCCTTGCAGGCGCGCGACGGCGCCGTACCAACAGCGAGTCGAACGAGCTGAAGCCGCCGAATTGGCTGCTGCTTGCACTGGAAGGCCGTGCGCCGTGGGAACTGGGCGCCGCCATGCTGGCGCGGCCGCTTCTGGCCCGGGCGCCTGCAGGCGACGGCCACCCGGTGCTGGTGTTTCCGGGGCTGGCGACCAGCGATCTTTACACGACCATCCTGCGCAATTTCCTCACGGAGCGCGGTTACGCAAGCCATGCGTGGGAACAAGGCTTCAATCTCGGACCGCGCCCCGGCGTGCTGGAGCGCTGCGAGGCGAACCTGCAGCGGCTGCATCGGGAGCACGGGCGCAAAGTCAGTCTGGTGGGCTGGAGCCTCGGCGGCATCTATGCGCGTGAACTGGCGAAGCTCGCGCCGCAGTCGGTACGCAGCGTCATTACCCTGGGCACGCCATTTGCTGAGTCTCCGAAGGCAACCAACGCCTGGCGCTTGTACGAGATTCTGAGCGGACAATCGATCGCGCGGGATGCGCGGGTGGCGGACCTGCGCGAGACGCCGCCGGTGCCGACCACGTCGATCTACAGCCGCACGGATGGTGTGGTGGCGTGGCAGTGCAGCGTGGAGCAGGCGTCGGACATGGCCGAGAACATCGAAGTGCCCGCCAGCCATCTCGGCATGGGCATGAACCCGGCCGCGCTGTACGCAGTGGCCGACCGATTGGCGCAGCCGGAAGGCGCGTGGCAACGCTTCGACCCGGAGGGTTGGGGCGGATTGAAAAAACTGCTCTTCAGGACCGACTGAAGGGACGAAGGCCGCGATGCGGCCGGGCAGGAGACAGCAGGAGAAGGCGTGCCGACCATCGACGTCAATGGAATCCGATTGTGCTACGACGTGCAGGGCGACCCGCGCGGCGAGCCCATCCTCCTCATCGCGGGCCTTGGCCTGCAGCTCATTTCCTGGCCGGAAACCTTTTGCCGCACGCTGGTCGAGCACGGTTTCCGTGTCATCCGCTTCGACAACCGCGACAGCGGACTTTCAAGCAAGATGAGCCATCTCGGCCGGCCCAATCTCGGGATGGCGTTCTTCCGCTCGATGTTTCACTTTCCCCTGCACGCCGGCTATGCGCTCGACGACATGGCTGCGGACGCTGTCGGCCTGCTGGATGTGCTGGGTGTCGAGCGCGCCCACGTGGTCGGCGCGTCGATGGGCGGCATGATCGCGCAGCTCATCGCCGGCAAATACCCGGAGAGGACCCTTACGCTCACCTCCGTCATGTCGACCAGCAGCCGCGTCGGCCTGCCGGGACCGACGCTGGCAGCGAGCAGCGCCTTGTTCGCCAGCCCGCGCAATCCGCGCGACTTCGATAGCGTGGTCGATCATTTCGTCCATCTGTTTCGCGTGATCGGCAGTCCGAAATATCCGACGCCCGCGGCCGAGCTGCGTCGTCGCGTGATGGAAAGCGTGCGCCGCAACGCCACCGTCAACGGGACTGCGCGCCAGCTCATGGCCATCGCTGCGTCGGGCGACCGCGTGATGCTGCTGCGGACGATCAAGGCGCCGACGCTGGTGATCCACGGCACCGCCGATCCGCTGGTGCCGGTGGCGGGCGGGCGCGACGTCGCCTATCTCGTTCCGGGCGCCGAACTGCGCGAAATCGAAGGCATGGGACACGACATTCCGCCGGGCCTGGAAGTCATGCTCGCCGAACTCATCGCCGCGCATTGCAAGGGTGTCACCATGACCGAGGCGCGACAGGCTTGAAGTGACGGGCGCTCGCAGCTGCTCTACGCTACGATAACGCCCATGACAATCTCCACACTGCTCCCCGGCGTAACACTCGCCGTCGTTGCGCCCGGCGGTTATGCGCCGGATGAAGCGGCCTACGAACGCGGCATCGCGCGACTGCAAGCCTTCGGCTGTGCCATTCGCAATTACTACGACCCCAAACAGAAATTCCATCGCTTCGGCGGGACCGATGCGGCGCGCGCCGCGCAACTGCACGCGGCGGCATCTGATCCGGATGTGCAGGTGATTCTGTCGCTGCGCGGCGGCTACGGCATGTCGCGCCTGCTCCCGCATCTCGATTTGCCGGCACTCGCACGCAGCGGGAAGCTGTTCGTCGGGCACAGCGACTTCACCGCGCTGCAGATGGCCTTGCTCGCCAAGGAGGGCGCGACGACCTTCGCCGGCCCGATGCTGTGTGACGATTTCGCCCGCGACGACCTGAGCGAATTCACGCTCGGGCATTTCGAGCGCTGCCTGAGTTCGCCGGAGCATCGCATCGATTTTGCTGCGCCGGGCAGTCCTGCCATCGATGTGAGCGGCACGCTGTGGGGCGGCAATCTCGCGATGCTGACGCACCTTGCGGGCACGCCTTACCTGCCGTCCGTCCGCGATGGCATTCTTTTCGTCGAGGACGTCAACGAGCATCCGTTCCGCGTCGAGCGCATGCTGCTGCAGCTGCACTACGCCGGCGAGCTGCAGCAGAAGGCCATCGTGCTCGGGGATTTTTCGAACTACCGCTTGTTCGACTACGACAACGGCTATGACTTCGACGCGATGCTCGCCTATCTGCGCTCGGTGATCCCGGCGCCGATCGTGACCGGCCTGCCGTTTGGCCATACACGCGACAAAGTCACGCTGGCCGTCGGCGCGCAGGCGCACCTGCGCTGCGACGGCGCGCAGGCGTCGCTGACGATGTCAGGCTATCCCTCGCTCGCGCAACGGTGAAACCAGGAACTTGGTGCGCAGCGCCAGGCTGTCGTTCGTGTTCAGGAAAACCATGCCCGGCTTGTCGGGCATGTGGAACGCATCGATGGGATGGGTAATGGGCTCGAGGCAGAAGAAGTTCTTGCCCGGCGCGCGGTAGAACAGCGTGTAGCCGTTGCAGTCGTACATGCGCATGGCCAGCTCGATGCCGCGATCGGGATAGAAGATGGTCGCCTTGCCGTCCCAGCCGGTGAAGCAGTTGTCGATCAGCGGTCCGTCGAGCGGCGCGGGCTGGTTGTAGTCGAAGGTCTCGGGGAAGTGCGTAGTGAACTCGGTGGGAATGGGATCGTCTCCGCAGAGCCAGACGCCTTCCGTCTTCATCTGCAGCCGCGTCTGCTCGTTGTGCGGAAAGTACGGGTGCAGGCCGAGGCCGTAAGGCAGCGGTTTCGAACCGGTGTGCGTGACCGTCAGGTCGATCTGCAAGCCGTTTTCCAGCAGCGTGAACGTCTGCGTGCTGCGATAGCGATAAGGATTGCCGTCGAAGCTGCGCGACTCCAGCGAGAGCCGCACGCTGTTGGCGGTCTTGTCCGCCAGCTTCCATTTCTGCAGCCAGCCGTCGCCGTGGATCGGGTAGTGCTCGTCCATGCGGTTGGCGTGAATTTGATAGAACACGCCGTCATGCTCGAAGCCGCCGCCGGTGATGCGGTTGGACCAGGGTACAAGCGGAAAGCAGGCAAGCGTATAACGGTCTTCGGACGCGCCATCCCAGGGGCGGAACAGATGCGTCCATGCATCGCCGAGGCGCCATTCCCACGCTGTCACGCTGCCGCCGATATGCGGGGCAAGCTGCAAGCGTTGCGTCCCTGTCTCGAGGGTAACGAGTTCCTGCGCCATGGCGATCCTTTCGAGCCGAGTCTTTCGAGCCGCGCTTTGACAGCAGCGCTTTTTAAGCCGATTTTTAAGCCGATTCAACCCCGGAAGGCATTGGCCGGCAGGCCGGCAA
>SPQI01000399.1 GCA_004570315.1 Oxalobacteraceae bacterium OM1
TGTCGGGAGCGAGCGAGAGCATGAGTGTCACGAGCGCTCCGCACCCCGACGACAGAATGACGCCCGTCAGCAGCAGCGTCGTGGCATTGGTTTCCGACGCGCCGCGCAGGTCGCGAAACGCGAGCGCCAGCAGCAGCAGCGCGACGGCGATGGCGCCGGCGAACGCTGCGCCGTCCACCATCCACGCCGCACTGCCGAGCAGGATGGCGGCGAGCGCCGCGACCGATGCCCCGCCCGAGACGCCGAGCACATAGGGGTCGGCGAGCGGATTGCGCAGCAGCGCCTGCATCATCACGCCGGCGAGCGACAGCATGGCGCCGGTGACGAAGGCGGACAGTGCGCGGCCGAGGCGTAGTTGCAGCAGTGTGGAAGCCAGCGATGACGGCTCGCTGGCCACCAGATCACGAATCGCGATCCACAGGTCGGCCGCGCCGATCCGCACCGAGCCCGTTGCGCAGGCGAACAGCAGGCTGGCGAAGGCCGCTGCCGTCAGCGCGCTCAGGATCAGACCAGTCCGCCGGCGGTTCGCACCGGCGGAAAGCCTGGTCTGCTCGATGGGAAGAGACACGGCCGCTCCCACAATCACCGCATGCCGTAACGCACGCCGACGAAGAGATTCGACTCCGGCGTAGCGTAGGTGCGGACCAGCTCGTAGCGCTTGTTCAGCACGTTGTTCCAGCGGCCGACCACCGACCAGTTCGGTGCGACGTCGTAGTCGGCATGCAGGTCGAGCAGGCCGTAGCCGCCGAGCACGACGGTGTTGGCGGCGTTGTCGTAACGCTTGCCGGAAACGGCCCAGTCGGCGCCGACCAGGGCGCGGCCGATGGCGTGCTCGACGCCCACGGTCGCATGCTGGCGGGCACGGCGGACCAGGAGGCGGTCCGTGGTTTCGTCGCGCGGGTCCTGCAGGTCGATCGAGGCGCGCAGCGTGGTGGCGCCGAGGCGCGTGCTGCCGCCGAAGGTGATGCCGGTCAGCAGCGCCTGGTTGACGTTGTAGGCGCAGCCGAAGCTGTGCGTGGCGGGCTCGACCGGGCAGACCGGCGTGCTGACGATCAGATCCGTGATGCGGTTGCGATAAGCCACCGCGCTCAGCGTCGATTTGCCGTCGTCGTAGTACACGCCCGCTTCGGTGTTCCGGCCCTGCTCCGGCCGGTTGCCTGCGAAGCCGAAATTCGGGAAGTACAGTTCGTTGAAGGTCGGTGCACGGAAGCTGGTGCCGTAGCTGGCATTCACGCGCAACGTGCTGCTGAGGCGATAGCCGTAGGCCACGCTGCCGGTGGTGTGCGAACCGAACTGCGAGCTGTCGTCGTTGCGCAGGCTCGCCGACACCAGATGGGCGCCGCGCCGCAGCTGGTAGGCACCGGCGAACGCATTGGTATTGCGCGAGCGATTCAGGTCGGACGTCGTGCTGTCGACCGTTTCTTCGCGGCGTTCCGCAAGGAGCTGCAGGACGTCGCTGCCGAGCGCGATGTCGTTCTGCCAGCTATAAAGGTTCTGGCGCGTATCGAAGCGCGTCGTGCCGAAGCTGGAGGTGGACTCGCCCTTGTCGTCCGAGCGTGCCAGCTGCACCGTGCTGCGCCAGTTCTGCGTCAGCTGGTCCTTCGAGAACAGCGCGACGGTGCCGAGGCGCTGCACGCCGCGGTCGTCGAAATTCGCGCTGCTGTCGAACTGGTTTTCGAGCCGGCTCTGCAGGAAATTGATACCGGCTTCGTGGCCCTTCGCCCATTCCGCACCAAGGCGTCCGCTGACGCTATCGTTCTTGTAGCCGTCCTTGTCCGGATTGAAGCCGAACGCGCCGGGCGTCGTGGCCGAAAAGCCATCCGAGGCTTCATGGGCCGCGCGCAACGCATAGCGCCACTTGGGCCCGTTCTCGCCGCTTGTCGAGCCGCTGACGCCGCCTTCCAGCGTGCGGGTGTTGTAGCTGCCGAAGCCGGCCGCCGCGGTGACGCTCGGCGCGCCTTCACCCTGTTTGGTAAATATCTGCACGACGCCGCCAATGGCGTCCGCGCCGTAGAGGCTGCTGAGCGGACCGTAGACGATCTCGATGCGGTCGATCTGGGTCAGCGGAATGGCCGACCAGGTCGCACCGCCGGTCGTGGACGAGCCGATGCGCACGCCGTCCACCAGCACGAGGCTCTGGTTGTTGTTCGTGCCGCGAATGAAGACGGAGGCGGTTGTGCCCGGTCCGCCGTTGCGGCCGATTTCGATGCCGCGCTGGCGTTGCAGCAGATTGACCAGCGTGGTTTCGCCGGAACGGGCGATGTCCTCGGAGGTGATGGTCACGTTGTCCGCCAGGACGTCGGTGGCGACCTGGGGTGTGCGCGTGGCGGTGACCACGACGGTGTCGGCCTTGCGGTCGGCGGCAGCCTGGGCGAAGACAGCGGTGGGTGCGGATGCGGAAAAGGCGAGTACAAGCGCGGTGGCCAGCGGCGTGACCGCGATGCGGGGCGAAGCAGATGTCATTGTGTGATGTGTCCAAAAGCGGGCAACCGGCCCGCCTCCCCGCGCGCCGGTCGATACGGAAGCGGGACGGAATCTCGAAGACATGGCAGGCATGCGCCTGCCAAGGCTATCGCAGAGATCCCCGTCCGCATGACGCGCTTCGAAGGCGCGCCGACTTCCACCTGTCCTGGCCGGTATCCGGGCTGGCAAGACGCACCGGCTCACCTTCCCATGCAAACTGCACAGTGGTTTCGAGAGCGCGGCGGTCGACGCGAATCGACGCTTGCTTACCGTTGCGGGGGCAGCACACGTTAGCCGGTCCTTGGGACGCGGCCTCGTGTTTCCCGTTTAACTGCGCGCATGGACATGCGCGCGGGCACCAGAGACCGCCATTGTAAATCCGGCAGGAATTGACGGCAAGGAAAGGGCTCAGCCCAAGACAGTCAGACTGCCGTAGGGAATGGCGAGCCGCTCGCGGGTGACGGCGATGGCCGCGTCGCGGTCGCTGGCGTTCTGCATGCAGGCGAGCAGCAGGCGGATGCTGCCGGCGTGGCAAACGACGACCGCGGATTCGTTACGCGCCCGTCGGTCATTCAGGAAGGCGCGCACCCGCTGCGTCATGGCAAGCACGCTTTCGCCATCGGGCGGCTGGAACTCGCAAGGGTTGGCCGCCCAGGCATCGATCTCAGACCGCGGGATGTCGTTCCAGCGGCGCATCTCCCAAGCGCCGAAGTGCATTTCGGCGAGCCGGACGTCCAGCTCGAGGCGTGTCGCCGCAACGGCCGGCGCCAGCTGCGTAGCGAACTCGCTGCAGCGGCGCAGCGGACTGCTAAAGAGCGGCAGCCCGGCCGGCAAACGCTCGCGCACGGCGGCGAGCGTGGCGTCGGCTGCGCCCGGGGCGAGAGAGAGATCGGTGACGCCGTAGCAGATGCCGGCCTCCACGTCCGGCGGGGGATGGCGAACGAGGTAAAGCTTCACGCCCGTACCATCGCAAGGATGGCGAGATAAGCAGCGACTTCCGCCAGCTGCTGCACCGCACCGAGGCAGTCGCCGGTATAGCCGCCGATGCGCCGCACGAATTTGCGCGCCAGCCATGCTGCTGCTGCTGCGGCGGCGAACGCAGCGGCACTCAATGCAGTCACCGTCAGCCATCCGATCGCGACAACTGCGGCAGCGACAAGCGCCACGGTAAGGCAGGCAATCGCAAACTCGCCGCCGGACATGCGCTGCGCCAGCGGCTTCGCCTTGCCCTCGTCCTTGACATACGCAAGCCTCCAGATCAGCGCAACCGATGCGAGACGCGAGAGCGGATGCGCCAGCAGCAGCGCGCCCGCCGTCGTGGTACGCGGCAACGCAGCCAGCGTGGCGCACTTCATCGCCAGCAGCAGCCCGATGCCAATGGCGCCGTACGCGCCGATCCGCGAGTCCTTCATGATTTCCAGCACGCGCGCCGGGGTCATGCCGCCGCCGAACCCATCGCAGGTGTCGGCAAAACCGTCTTCGTGAAAAGCGCCGGTCGCATAGATGCCGGCTGCGGTCGACAGTAGAACGGCCACCCACGGCGGAAACACGATCCCTGCGGCGATGTAGACCGCGCACGAGATGGCGCCCACCACAACGCCGACCGCCGGGAAGTACCGGCTGGCCTGATGCAGCCATGCCGGGTCGAAGCCGACCCAGCGCGGCACCGGCAGGCGCGTGAAAAATTGCAGCGCGGTGAAGAACAGCCGCAGCTGGTGCAGGAGCATGCCGCCGGGTCCGCGCATCGTCAGGCGTCCTTGCCGCTGACTAGGGCGGATTCGAAGGTCGCCATCTCGCACAGGAAGTTGACGGCCGCCTGCAGAAGCGGCAGCGCGAGCGCGCAACCGCTGCCCTCGCCGAGACGCAAGCCCAGCTGGAGCAGCGGACGCGCGCCGAGGTGCTCCAGCATTGTGCGGTGGCCGCGCTCGTCCGAGCAGTGCGAGAACACGCAGTAATCCAGCACGGCAGGCTGGAGGCGCGCCACGACGAGCAATGCGCTCGTGACGATGAACCCGTCGATGAGCACCACCATGCGACGCTCCGCTGCGGCGAGCATCGCGCCGGCCATCATCGCGATCTCGAAACCGCCGAAGGTGGCGAGAACGTCGAGCGGGGCGGTGACGTCATGCTTGGCAACCGCACGCTCGATGACCTCGCGCTTGTGCGCCACGCCTGCGGCATCCATGCCAGCCCCCGCGCCGACGCAATCGGCAAGCGGTGCGCCGGTCAGCAGATGCATGAGGGCCGCCGCTGCCGTGCTGTTGCCGATGCCCATTTCGCCGAAGCCGACCACGTTGCCGTTCAAGCCGGCGACGAGTTCGGCGCCGCGCGCCATCGCGAGCACGCATTGCTCGGCCGTCATCGCGGGTTCGCTCGCGAAGTTGCGGGTGCCGTAGCCGACCTTGCGATCGACCAGTCCGGCACGTGCAGCGAAATCGTGATTGACACCGGCATCGACCACCTGCAGCGTGCAGCCATGCTGCCGTGCGAAGACGTTGATCGCCGCGCCGCCGGCCAGGAAGTTCTCGACCATCTGCCACGTCACGTCCTGCGGATAGGGCGACACCTTCTCCGCCACGACACCGTGATCGCCGGCAAACACGAGGATGGCCGGCTGGCGCAGCGCCGGCCGCACCGTGCGCTGGATGAGGCCGATCCAGTGCGCCAGCGATTCCAGCATGCCCAGGCTGCCGAGCGGCTTGGTCTTGTTGTCGATGGCAGCCTGCAGCGCATCGGACAGCATGGCGTCGCGGGTAGGAACAGGTGTAGGGAGCGTGGGAAGTGGCATGGAGGAACCCAGGGATCGTGGGAGCAGACGCCGGGCGTTCGCAAGGGTGATGGAGTGTAGGGGCCGCCGCCTGGTGCCGTCAAATTGACGCGTCCGGCGAACCGCGCACCGCCGCGCTACACTGCTGCCCTGCCCTTTCTCATGCGAACCATGAGGACCACCCAGTACTACAACGCCCAATACAACGCTCGCGCGGCCATTCCCGAGCATCCCCACATCTTCACCCGCTGGCAGAAAGAGTCGGCACATGTCCGGCGCACGCACGCCGCCCTGCTGGACCTGACCTACGGCGAAGCGGCCGGCGAACGCCTCGACTTCTTCCCGGCGCCACGCAGCGGTGCGCCGTTGCTGGTGTTCATCCATGGCGGCTGGTGGCGTTCCCTCGACAAGTCGGATTTCTCCTTCATCGTGCTGCCCTTCGTGCGCGCCGGCTACAACGTGGCGCTGACCAACTACACGCTGGTGCCGAAGGCCGATATCGCCGACATCGTGAGCCAGCAGCTGCGCGCCCTTGCCTGGCTCTACCGGCATGCGGAGCAATACGATTTCGATGCCAGCCGCATCGTCGTCTCCGGCCATTCCGCCGGCGCGCATCTGGCGGCAATGATGATGGCAGCGGTCTGGCCTACGTTCGGCAGCGATCTGCCGGCCGATCTCATCAAAGGCGGCATCTTGCTCTCCGGCCTGTACGACCTCGAACCGGTCCAGCATGCCGCCTTCGTGAACGTGGAACTCAAGCTCACGCCGGACAATGTTGACGTTTTGTCACCCGGCCTGATGCCGCAGGGCAGCCCGGCGCCGTTCATCACCGCGGTCGGCGCTCTGGAGTCGGACGAATTCCGGCGCCAGACCGCCCTGATCGGCCAGGCCTGGCAGTCTCAGCACCGCGGCGAGATCCCCCTGCCCGAGTACAACCACCTCACCATCTGCGATGCCTTCGCCGATCCGTCGCACCCGCTGTGCGAGGCCAGCCTGTCGCTGATGCGCGACGTCGGCTGACGCAGGCAATACGCAACAGTCGGCCACCGTCGACCGCTCGCGGGCGGTCGGAAGATGGACATTGCCGCATGGCTACAACATAATCGGAAGGAAATATGCCAAAGATACAGGCCGCGACCGGCCTGTAAGAACAACGCCGACATCCACACTGGGAAAGCACCGACATGAGCGACGCTGCAGACGATCTTGAAGCCCTTTTTGAAGAAGTAGCCGCACAGCGCACCGACACCGTGGCCGCCCCAGTGGCCGCAGCCGCCGAACCCGCAGCGCCCGACGCAGTCATCGACGCCGAGGCCGTCGAAGCACAAGCGGCTGCCGAAGGCGAAGACCTTTCCGACAAGCCGATGTACGAACGTCTCGGCGGCATCGTCCGCATGCTGCACGACTCGCTGCGCGAACTGGGCTACGACCGCTCGCTATCGAACGTCGCCAACCAGATCAATGACGCGCAAGGCCGGCTGGAACACGTCGCCTCGCTCACCGAACAGGCCGCCAACAAGGTGCTCAACACGGTCGACACCTGCATGCCCGAGCAGGAACAGCTTGGCAAGCAGGCCCGCGACATCGAATCGCGCTGGACCCAGCTCTTCGACGGCAAGCTCAGCGTCGAGGAATTCAAGACCCTCGCCGGCGACGCCCGCCAGTTCTCCGGCACCGTGGTCGCCGCAACCGATGCGGAGAAAGCACGGCTGCTCGACATCATGATGGCCCAGGACTTCCAGGACATCACCGGCCAGCTCATCAAGAAAATCGTCGGCATCACCAACACCGTCGAGCGCGAACTTGCCCAGCTGCTGCGTGACAACGCGCCGCCGGAAGTGAAAGCGCAGCTGGCCGCCGCCGCAGAACAACAGCAACAGCAACACCAGCAGCAACCTGCCGAACTGATGCAAGGTCCGTCCGCGCCCGGCACCGCCATGGCGCAGGACGACGTCGACAGCCTCCTCGCCGACCTGGGGTTCTGATGGACGACATGCTCAAGGAGTTCGTCGTCGAGGCGCTCGACCTCGCGACGAACGTGGAAGAACACCTGCTTTCGCTCGAGCGCCGTCCGGACGACATGGACGCCATCAATGCGCTGTTCCGCTCGTTCCACACCATCAAGGGCGGCGCCGGCTTCATGAACCTGCAGGCCATGGTTTCGGCCTGTCATCTCACCGAAAACCTGTTCGACGCGCTGCGCACCGGCAAGGCGCCGGTCACACCGACCGCGATCGAAGCCGGCCTTCAGGCCAGCGGCTTTGTCGCCGACCAGCTCACGCAGCTGGCCAACGGCGCGCCGCCGGAAAGTTTGCCGGCAATGCCGGCCGAGCTCGAAGTGATTCTGACGAACGCCATCGAAGGCAACGTCGCCGCTCCTGCGCCCGTCGCCGCCGCGGCGCCCGCGCCGGAAACGGTCGAGGTCGAAGCAGCGCCGGCTGCGGCCACGCCCTCCTTC
>SPQI01000074.1 GCA_004570315.1 Oxalobacteraceae bacterium OM1
GCCATCCGCGGCCGCCTCGACCACTGGTTCGAGGCCAACGAGGTGCGTCCCGACGTGGTCGGCGAGTTCGAAGACAACGCGCTGCTCAACACCTTCGGCCGCAACGGCATCGGCCTGTTTCCGGCGTCGGCAGCGATGGAGAAGGATGTGCGCGAGCAATTCGGCGCGGTGCCGGTCGGCGCGCTGGGCGGCGTGCGCGAGCAGTTCTACGCCATCTCCAACGAGCGCAAGATCAAGCATCCGGCGGTGGATGCCATCCTGTCGGCCATTCACGGCAAGGTGTTCGGCGAGGAGGCGGCCTGAGCCTGAGCAGGAGGCGTGGCGTGCTACCATTTCGGCATGTCGCCCGTCCGCTTCCGCCGTTCCTTTGCCGTCTGGATCGCCTGTTTGGCCATCCTTGTGGCGGCGTTGATGCCGACGGTGGCGGCGGCCATGCAGGCGCAGTCCTCCTTCCTCGGCGACATCTGCACGGCAGCCGGCCTGAAGGTCGGCGCAGCGCCTGACTCGACGCCGGACGGCGCCGGTTCGAAAGCGGCGAACCATCTCAAGCACTGCCCGTACTGCTTCACCCATGCCGGCTCGTTCGGCCTGCCGCCCGGTGGCGGCATCGCGCTGCCTGTTGCTGCCGGCATGGTCGAACATCCCTCTCTCTTCTATCGCGCTCCCCATCCGCTCTTTGCCTGGATTTCGGCGCAGCCTCGCGCCCCGCCCGTTCTCGCCTGATCGCTCCCGAACGACCGCTGCTCCGCGCCGCACGCGCCAGCCATCCGGAAAACCTTGACCTCGGTTAAGTGGCATTCCCGCTACCGACGTTTACGATCCGCATGAAGCTTGCGGCCCGGCCGGCGCATTACTGAAACGCAGCCTTCCGTTGGAACGTCGAAACCATGTACGACGCCTTGTTTCCAACGGCGAGCCGCGATGCCATCCAGAAGAACCACCCATGAACACGCCTGACCGCGCCCACGCGCGCCTCCCCGCCCCGACCGCCGCCGCCATCGCAGTGGTCCTGGCCCTGCCTTTCGCCGCCCGCGCGCAGGACGCCACGTTGCCCTCCGTGCTGATCCAGGGCACACGCTCCGTGATGGAGCGCAACCAGTCGCCGATGACCAACGAGAGCGTCACCGCCGCGCGCATCGCCGACACCGTGAACGCGATGACGGCCGAGGACGCGCTGAAGTACCTGCCCGACATCCTCATTCGCCGCCGCTTCATCGGCGACACGCAGGCGCCGATGGCGACGCGCACCACCGGCATCAATGCGAGCGCGCGCAGCCTCATCTACGCCGACGGCATCCTGCTCTCCACGCTCGTCAACAACAACAACCAGAACGGCTCGCCGCAGTGGTTCATGGTCGCGCCCGACGAGATCGCGCGCGTCGACGTGCTGTACGGTCCGTTCGCCGCGGCCTATCCGGGCAACTCTTATGGCGCGGTCACCGAGATCACGACGCGCATGCCGAAGCAGTTCGAAGGCAGCGTAAAGCTGAGCGGCGCATCGCAGCGCTTTTCGCAGGTCGGCACGAGCGACCGGTATCCCTCCGCGCAAGCCAGCCTCAACCTCGGCAACCGCACGGGCGATGTGTCGTGGTGGTTCGGCGTCAATCACCTGAGCAGCTTCAGCCAGCCGGTCACCTACCTCACCATCAACCAGTCGGCCGCCGCCGCGCCGGCGAGCGCGCCCGTCGCCGGCGGCGCCTTTGCCGACCGCAACCGTAACGGCGCGCCCATCCTGGTGCTCGGCGCCGGCAACCTCACGCACACCGTGCAGGACAGCGCCAAGCTCAAGCTGGCCTACGACATCTCGCCCGCGCTGACGGCGGCCTACACACTCGGCTACTGGCAGAACAAGGCGGAGGCTGCATCGCAGTCCTACCTCACGACCGGCAGCGGCGCACCCTATTACGGCGGGACCGGCAGCGTCAATATCGGCGGCAATGCGTACAGTGCCGCCACCATCGGCGGCCTCTTCTCCAGCAACACCATTGAGCAGGAACGCTGGATGCAGGCCCTGTCGCTGCGCTCGAAGAACGCGGGTGCCTGGAACTGGGAAGCGGTGGCCACGCGCTTCGACTACGGCAAGGACATCACGCGCACCTCGACCGGCGCCTATCCAGGGGCGCGCACCGGCGGTCCCGGCCGCGTCACCGATGCCGGCGACACGCGCTGGACCACGCTCGATGTCAAAGGCCTATGGGACCAGCCCGACTCCGGCACGCACAGCGTCAGCTTCGGTGCGCATCACGACGCCTATCAGCTCGCGAGCCCGACCTACAACGTCAGCGACTGGCTCGCCGGCGGCATCCCGGCAGGCAACGGCGCCCTCTTCAGCGACTCGCGCGGCAAGACGCGCACCCAGGCGCTGTGGGGGCAGGATGTGTGGCGTCTGGCGCCGGACCTGTCCCTCACGCTTGGCGGCCGCTACGAGTGGTGGCGCGCCTATGCGGGCTTCAACTACGCGACCGCCGCCAATGGCGCGGCGTTCCCCATCAATCAGCCTGAGGTTTCGTACGACGGCTTCTCGCCGAAACTCACTCTGATCTGGCAGGCCGCGCCGCAGTGGAGCGTGGGTACCTCGCTCGGCAAGGCGCTGCGCTTTCCGACCGTCGGCGAGCTCTACCAGAACGTGCAGACCGGCCAGACCTTCACGCAAGCCAATCCTTTCCTGAAGCCGGAGAAGGTGCTCGCCGGCGAAGTCGCGCTCGAGCACAAGACGGCGAACGGCAAGCTGCGCGTGTCGGTATTCGAGGAACACGTGTCGGACTCCCTCATCTCGCAGACCGCCACGCTGCCGGGCGTCGCGCTGCCGGTGTCCTTCGTGCAGAACGTCGACAAGACGCGCCAGCGCGGCATAGAGCTGGCCGCCGAGCGCAAGGATGTGCTGGTGAAGGGGCTGGAGCTGTCCGGCAGCGCAACCTATGTCGATGCGCGGATCACCGCCAACGGCAGCTACGTGCCCACTGCAGCCGGCGCAAGCTCCGTCGGCAAGCGCACGCCCTACGTGCCGGAGTGGCGCGCGACGGCAGTCGCCACCTACAAGCCGGACGAGCGCTGGGCCTACACCCTCGCGGCGCGCTACAGCAGCCGGCTCTACGCCACCGTGGACAACACCGACGTCAATCCCGCGACCTACCAGGGCTTCGAGGGCTACGTCGTGATGGATACCCGCGTGCGCTACCGCTTCGACCGGCACTGGAGCGGCGCGGCGGGCATCGACAACCTCAACGACCGCAATTACTTCCTCTTCCATCCCTTCCCGCAGCGCACGCTGTATGCGGAGCTGAAGTACGACTTCTGAGGAGGCGGCATGCAACACACCATGAAACCTTTCGGCCGCGCGGCGCTGACGGCCATTACCGCCATCGCCTTCGTTGCAGGTGCGTCGGCGCAGGAAGCCGGCCACGCTGCGCACGGCGGCCATCGCAAATCGCCGGAACTTGGCGTCTCCGGCGCGTTCGGCCCGGACGGGCGCATCTGGGTCGTGCGCAAGCAGCTCATCGACGGCAATCCTTACGTGGTGCTGGAGAACACCGCCGACATGGGCAAGACCTGGAGTGCGCCGCAGCCGGTGCAGACGACGCCGGAGCCGGTGGCTGCGAGCGGCGAAGCGCGTCCGCATCTCGCCTTCGGCCCCAAGGGCGAGATCTACGTCAGCTACACCAAGCCGGTGGCGCCGCCGCATATCGGCGACATTCGCTTCGCGCGTTCGACCGATGGCGGCAAGACCTTCTCCGCGCCGGTCACGGTGCATGCGGACCGCGAGGTGACGGTGCACAGCTTCGAGTCGATGGTCGTGGACCGCAGCGGCCGCATCGTCGTGGCCTGGATCGACGGACGCGATGCCGCCGCAGCCAAGCGCAAGGGCGAGCGCTATGCAGGATCGGCGGTGTATTACGCCGTCTCGGCTGACGGCGGCGCGAACTTCCAGGGCGACTACAAAGTGGCCGACCACAGCTGCGAATGCTGCCGCATCGGCCTCGCACTCGATGCGGCGGGCGCACCGGTGGCGATGTGGCGGCACGTCTTCGCACCGAACATCCGCGACCATGCGATCGCCACGCTGGGCGCGGACGGCACCGTCTCGACCGTCTCGCGCGTGAGCTTCGACGACTGGCGAGTCGAGGCCTGCCCGCATCACGGCCCTTCCCTGGCTTATTCGCCCGATGGCACGCGCCACCAGGTCTGGTTCAACGGCAATGCCGGCGAAGGCAGCGGCGCCAGCTATGCGGCCACGCGCAAGGACGGCACGCTCGGGCGCACGGTACGGCTCGGTTCGGCACAGGCCGAGCATCCCGATGTGGCGACGGCGGGCCGCGCAGTGGCCGTGGTGTGGAAGCAGTTCGACGGCAAGGCGACGTCGGTGATGGGGCGCGTCTCCCGCGACGGCGGCGCGACATGGTCGGAACGCACGCTGGCTGCAACGGAAGGCGATGCCGACCGGCCGCATCTGATTGCGTCGGCGACGTCCATCGTGCTGTTGTGGCGCACGCAGAAGGAAGGGACGCGCTTGGTGCCCTTGCTGGAGGCGGGACGATGAAGCCGGCGTGGCGCAGGGCCGCACTCGGCGCCTGCCTGTGGCTGGCCGCGCATGCGGCGCTGGCCGGCGATGCCATTCACGCGTTCGGCGCGGACAGCTATCGGAACATCGTGGCACGGCATGTGGAACGGCCGCTCGTCGTGGTGGTGTGGTCGCTGGACTGCGACTATTGTCTGCCGAGCTTCCGGGCGCTGGCGGAAGCGCAGCGCCGCGGACGTCTCGCGGTGGTCGCCATCACCACCGATCCGGCCGACGATACGGAGACGATGGCCGCCGTGCGCAACAAGATCGCCGGCACGGGGCTTGCCGCAGAAATCTGGGCCTTCGGCGATGCGCCGGCCGCGCAGCTGCGCTATGCCATCGATCCGAAGTGGCGCGGCGAAATGCCGCGCAGTTACTGGTATGACGCGAGCGGGAAGATGACGCCGCACTCCGGCGTCATCACCTCAAGCCTGATCGAGCGTCGCCTGGGCGGCGCGCGCTAAGACATCAGTCGTCGTCGCGGTAGCGGCGGCCGTCATGCCAGTGATGCTTGCCGTGTCCGCGGTAATACACGCGCTCGCCCGGCACCACGTAGTACCCCGATTCCACGACCACCGGTTGTGGCTGCACGTACACCGGCTGCGGCTGCACATAGACCGGTTGCGGCTGCGCATAGACGGGCTGCGGCTGCATATACACCGGCGCCGGTTCGCGCACCACCGGCACGCGCACCTGATCGACCACCGTGCGGCAGCGCTGCACCGTACGATAGCCGGGACCGGCATTCGCCATCCGGTCGCCGACCACGGCACCGGTCATCGCACCCACGGCAGTCGCCACTACGCGGCCATTGCCGTTACCGACCTGATTGCCGATGAGCCCGCCGGCGATGCCGCCCAGGAGGGCGCCGCCCACGTCGCCGCCCGCGGTCTGCACCGGGACCTGCTCGTTCCAGCATTCCTGCCGGGGGCGGTCCTCGATGCGGTACTCGGTCGCCGCAGCGATCAGCGGCAATGCCGTCAGGGCGGCAAGCACGATGTGTTTCATGATGGTCCTTGGATTATTGCTGGTTGCGTTTGGCGACTTCGTTGCCGACATAGCCGCCGCCGACGGCGCCGGCGATGGTGGCCAGCGTGCGACCGTTGCCACCGCCAACCTGGCTGCCGAGCAGACCGCCGACGACCGCACCGACACCGATGCCGACCGGATGATACGCGTCGGCTTGCGGGCGCGGTGCCGGTTGCTGCGAATAGGACGGCGCCGGAGCGGCCTGTACCTGTGCGACCTGTGCCGGCTGCACATGTGTCACGTAACGGTGATGCACGACGGTCTTGTGCTCCACGGCCGGCGCGGCGGCCACGGCTTGCGCGGGAACGGTTCCCGGTGTGGCGGCCTGCGTTGCCGGTGCTGCTGCAATGGGCGCAGCAGGCGCATCGGTTCCGTGCGAACTGGGCAGTATGCCGGTGATCGCGGCGGCGCCGACCAGGCTGACCAGCATGACCGAGGCGGCAGCGCCTGCCATGAGCGGATGGATGCGGCCGGATTGGATCGTTTGCATAGTTCCTCCTGAGTTGAATTGAACGGACCTGCTTACGATAACGGTGCAGCTGAGCGGCAAGTCTTTAGGGCGGTGTTTCGATTGCAACCGCATGTAACAGGCGGCTGGACAAATCGACGTACTGGCCTTGGCCGGCCATGTGCAACTTGCGCCATCCCAATCACGAAAGAAACGCTTACAACTTCCTCGCCGCGCCGGACGAACTCGGGCCATGACAAATCGTCCATATTCATGTGGCCTCGCTTTTGCCGCAACTATCAACAAGGAGGAATCAATGAAGAAATGGCTTCTACCCATCGCCTGTGCAATGACCTTCGCTGCCTGCAGCTCGACCGGCCCCAGCGCCAGCGGCTCGGCGTCCGGCTCGGCTTCGGGCATGGGCGCGACCAGCGGTTCGGCCCAGGGTTCGCTGGGCTCCAGCTCCGGCAGCTCGTCCGCAACGCCGTCGTCGTCCACGTCGTCCGATAAGGCATCGAGCACCAGCGCATCCGGCACCAGCGGCAGCACCGGCGCCTCGTCGTCGACCGGCACCTCTGGCACCGCGGGCACGTCCAGCAGCTCGGATACGTCGGGCACCACGGGCGCCACGGGCACCTCGTCCTCCGGCCTGTCCAACGGCGCCTCGTCCTCCAGCTCCCAGTCGGGCATGGGTGCGTCGTCCACGTCGACGACCAAGTAAGGCCCTGCGGCGGTCGCCCGCAGCGGGCGATCGCCGCGTCCCGAAGTTCCTTCATCCAGCACCTGCCTTCCGCGCGCCTTCCATTCGAGGCAGCGTCTGCGCATGGTCCGGTGCTGGCCGACTTCACGTTTTCAAACACAAGGAGAACACCATGAAACGACTGTTCATTGCTACTCTCGCCCTCGCCGCCGCTCTGCCGGCCTTTGCGCAAACCGCTCAGACCACCCAGACCATCGATACGCCCGCCGACGTCAAGGCGCAGGGCAAGGTCGAGCAGGCGCAGATCAAGGCCGACAAGAAGGTCGACAAGGCCCTGACCGAAGAAGCGCGCGCCGACGTGAAGGCCGATGCCAAGGCGAACGACAAGAAGCTCAAGGCCCATCACAAGGCGCAGAAGAAGGTTGACGACGCAGCCGCCGACCTGAACAAGGCCCAGAACAAGGCCGACGTCAAGGCAGCGAAAGCGGACAAGTAAGCCGACAAGTCATCCGCCTGCCCGCCTGCCATGAAACGCGCCTTCGTTGCGGCGCTCTGCCTCGCCCTGGGCGTGGCGGCGGGCGCGGCGTCGCTCTCGTCCAAGCCTCTGTACGGCGACGGCGTGCAGACGGAAGCGCAGCTGGCCAAGCGCCGGCAGGTCTTGCTCGCCGCCGCCGCGAAGGCCGGTCAGGACGCGCACGAAGCCTCGGAAGCGCGTGCGCAGGCCGGCTGGAAACAGGTGGAGGGCAAGCACTATGCCGCCGCCATGGCCGCCTTCAACGAAGCGTGGCTGCTGGATGCGCGCAATGGCGACGCCTATTACGGGCTCGCCACCGTCGTGCTGCGGCGCGACCGCGATGCGCGTGGCGCCGAGCATCTGTACCAGTTGGCCGTCGAACAGCCCGGTGCGTCGCCGAATGTCTTCGTCGATTACGGGCAATTGCTGCTGTCGCT
>SPQI01000426.1 GCA_004570315.1 Oxalobacteraceae bacterium OM1
GCCGTCGATGACGCCGATGATGTCCACGATCTTACTCGCCGATGCGTGGATCGCCTCCATCGTGTCGACCACCTGCGACACCACGGCACCGCCCCTGGAGGCGACGTCCGATGCCGATGCGGCGAGCTGATTGCCGTGACGCGCGTTCTCCGCATTCTGCTGCACCGTGGTCGTCAGCTCTTCGATCGAGGCGGCGGTTTCCTCCAGCGAACTGGCTTGCTCCTCGGTGCGCCCGGACAGATCCTGATTGCCGGAGGCCACTTCGGTGGAAGCGGCGGCGATGGCATCGGCGCCGGTGCGAACGCGGCCCACGATCTGGTTGAGCCTGTCGCTCATTTCCTTCAATGCCGCCATCAGCTCGCCGGTTTCGTCCTTCGACGAGACGGTCACGGTGCGGCTCAAGTCGCCGGCGGCCACGGTGCGTGCGACTGCCACCGCATCGCGCAGCGGCACGGTGATGCTGCGGGTCAGCAGCCAGGCCAGCAAGGCGCCGATCGCGAGCGCTGCGGCACCGCAGATCATCAGAAAGCGTTCGCCGGAAGCGGTGGCCGCATCCACGTCGCCCTTCGCCTCGTTGAAGAGGCGCTCCTGCCACGCGACCACTTCGGCTACGGAATCGTCATACGCCGTCATGGCGGGACGCATTTTCCCTTCGATGAACGCCTTGAATGCCGCCGGGTCCTTGGCCGGATCGTCGCGCATCGCGAACACCTGATTGCGCGCGTCGATATAGACCTGCCGCTTCTCGGCGGTCGCACCCATCAATTGCTTGCCCTTCTCGCTGGAGACCAGCGGCTTCAGTTCGTCCTGGATCTTCGTGATCTCGGCGCTGCGCTGCTTCATCCGCGCGAGCAGCTGCGCGTCGTCGGCCGGGTCGGTCGCCCTGAGCCGGGCCTCGCCGAGCGCGTCGTTGGCGATATTGCCTGCATACCATTTTTCACTGAGGCGAACCTTGCGGATCGCACTGTCCATGCGCTCGGTCGCGCTGTTCACATCTTGCAGACGAGTTATGCCGATCAGGGCCAGCAGCACGGTGAGCGTCAGTACCGCGGCGAAGGCGACGCCGAGACGGACGCCGATTTTCATGTTCTTGAAATGCATGGTGGAGTCAACGAAGTGGCAGGTGATGAATCGGCGCGCGCCGCGCAAGGGAGATGGCGCGCGACCGACAGACAGTAGCGCCGGCGCGGCGGCCGGTCCAGTCGGTGAAGTGCGCGAGCCGTGTCGTCGAACCACGACACGCGGACCAGCGTGACACTGTCGCCGCGGAGCCGCTGCCCAGATTCCGTCTCGCTCGTGCCGCTTCAGGAACCGTACGGCGCGTTCGCACAGTATTCACATTCTTCGGTTCCCGGCGGCCGCCGCCGATCTTTATTCGACCGAATGCGCAAATTCCGCAGCGAACCCGGGTATGGCCGCGATCGTCCATAAGCAAATGAGAAATGCTTCGTTCCTGCTTGACATCCGTTTCGTTAATCTTCAGCACTTCCATGCAGGCCCCGCACGCGGACCTGCCATCCAATAAGAATGAAGCCGGCGACATCCGGCGGGAAGTCGAGCAGTCCACGCAGTGATCACCATTGAACATCTCCACAAGAGCTACCGGGTCGGCAAGCGCGACGTCAGCGCGCTGCACGACGTAAGCCTGCACATCCCCAAGGGACAGATCTTCGGCATCATCGGCCGCTCGGGCGCGGGCAAGAGCACGCTGCTGCGCACCTTCAACCTGCTCGAACGCCCCACGCGCGGTGCGGTGAGCATCGACGGCGTCGACCTCACCACGCTCGGCAAGGCCGAGCTGGACCGCACGCGCCAGCACATCGGCATGGTCTTCCAGAACTTCAGTCTGCTGTCGGCGAAGACCGTCGGCGCGAACGTGGAATTTCCGCTCAAGCTCGCCGGCGGCTTTACCCGCGAAGAACGCCGGCGGCGCGTGGACGAGCTGCTCGAACTGGTGGGCCTGAGCGAGCACAGGGACAAGTACCCGGCCCAGTTGTCCGGCGGCCAGAAGCAGCGTGTGGGCATCGCCCGCGCGATCGCGAATGCGCCGCGGCTGCTGCTCTGCGACGAAGCCACCTCCGCACTCGATCCGGAAACCACGCAGTCCATCCTTGCGCTGCTGGCCGAGATCAACGTGCGGCTCGGACTCACCATCGTGCTGATCACGCACGAGATGCAGGTCATCCGCAGCATCTGCGATCGGGTGGCGGTCATCGAAGCGGGCGAGATCGTCGAAACCGGCGAGGTCAGCGATGTGTTTTTGCATCCTACACACCCGGTCACGCGCGCCCTCGTCGCGGAACACACGCATGACGACTTCGACCTCGCCGGCCTGCGCTTAGGAGGCGCCCGCCGGGTCCGTCTCACCTATGTCGGCGACACGGCCTATCAGCCCATCCTGACCCAGGTCGTCGAACAGACGCGCGCCACGATCACCATCCTGCAAGGCGCGGTGTCGCGCATCAAGGACACGCCCTACGGCCAGCTGCTCGTCGACATCGGCGGCCCGGATGCGGACGCTGCCGCCGCGATCGAACTCTTTCGCCGCCTGAACGTGCACTGCGAGCAATTGAACTGATGGACTTCTCGAATATCGACTGGGCCGACATCGGCCAGGCCACGCTCGACACGCTCACCATGACCGGCGTGTCGCTCGTCTTCACCGTGCTGCTCGGGCTGCCGCTCGGCGTGCTGCTGTTCCTGACGGCGCGCGGCCAGCTGCTCCAACAGCGCGGCGTGTATGCCGCACTGTCGCTCGTGGTGAACGTGCTGCGCTCGCTGCCGTTCATCATCCTGCTGATCGTGATGATCCCCGTGACGCTGCTGCTGGTCGGCACCTCGCTCGGTGTCGAAGGCACGATACCGCCGCTCGTCGTGGGCACCACGCCTTTCTTCGCGCGCCTGGTGGAGAACGTGCTGCGCGAGGTCGACCGCGGCGTGATCGAAGCCTGCCAGGCGATGGGCGCCAAGACCTGGCAGATCGTGTTCAGCGCGCTGCTGCCGGAAGCGTTGCCCGGCCTGCTCGCGGCCGCCACCGTCACGACCATCGCGCTCGTCTCCTATGCCGCCATGTCGGGCGTGATCGGCGGCGGCGGGCTGGGCGATCTCGCGCTGCGCTACGGCTATCAGCGCTTCCAGACGGACGTGATGATCGTGACCGTTTCCATCCTGGTCGTGCTGGTGCAGGTGCTGCAGTTCTGCGGCGACCGGCTGGTGCGGCGTTTCACCCGCAAATAATTTTCCCTTCCCTGTTCAAGGAGTCTTCATGCGTCTCAACGTGCATCTCAAATCCCTGCTGTTCGCCTCGGCCCTCGGTCTCGTCCCGTTCTCGGCAGCCCACGCCGCCGACAAGCTCACCATTGCCGCCACGCCGGTTCCGCACGCGGAGATCCTGGAATTCATCAAGCCGCAACTCGCCAGGCAGGGCGTGGATCTGCAGGTCAAGGTCTTCACCGACTATGTGCAGCCGGCGGTGCAGGTGAACGAGAAGCGCCTCGACGGCAATTTCTTCCTGCACCAGCCGTATCTCGACGAGTTCAAGAAGGCCCACAAGAACGATATCGAGGTGCCGGTCGCCAAGGTCCACGTGGAACCGTTCGCCGGCTACTCGACGAAGGTGAAGAAGCTCGCCGACCTGCCCAACGGCGCTACGGTTGCCATTCCGAACGATCCGTCCAACTCGGGACGCGCCTTGCTGCTGCTCGAACGCCAGGGTCTGCTCAAGCTGAAGGATTCGAAGAATACGTCGGCGACCAAGAAGGACATCGTGTCCAATCCGAAGGACCTGAAGATCCGCGAGCTGGAAGCGGCAACGCTCCCGCGCGTGCTCAACCAGGTCGACCTGGCGCTGATCAACACCAACTATGCGCTGGAGGCGAAGCTGAATCCGGTGAAGGATTCGCTCTTCATCGAAGACGGCAATTCGCCGTACGCCAACCTGCTGGTCGCTCGTGAGGACAACAAGGACAGCGCCGCGATCAAGAAACTGGCCGCCGCATTGACCTCACCCGAAGTGAAGAAATTCATCGAGGAAAAATACAAGGGCGCCGTCGTACCGGCGTTCTGATCCGGGCAGGAAGCAAGCGACCGTGCCGCCGTCCTGCGGCACGTGTTGCGGCACGTGTCGCGGCAGGCGGAGGTGTGCCCTACTTCTTCTCAGGCATCGCCGACGAATGATGGCTGGTAATCAGCCATTGCTTGCCGTCCCAGTCGTAGGTGTAGGTATAGCGCGCCTCGACCACCGCGCCCGTCCGGGCGAAGGTGAATGTATAGACCCCGGCATCGACCGCGGAATTGCAGCCCAGATAAATCCGCCGCGAGTTGATGACGCCGGAGGGCCGGTCCACGAGGAACTTGCGGAAGTAGTCTTCCCGTTCTGCTGTAGTCAGGCGTGGCTGGTTTGCTACCGTTGCGAGTAGCGTCGCCCGCTCCGCGTAATTGGCCGTCACCTTGTGTGGATCGCCCGTCTGCAGCGACTGGTTCCACCGATCGAACAAGGCGGCAATCTCCGGTTCCGATGTCGCCTTGCACTCTTCCGTGCGCGCTGTCTGCGCACCTTGTCTGGCGGCGCAGCCGAACAGCGCCAGCGCCAGCACCATCACGCCGAATCGTTTCATGCGGGAACTCCTCCGGTCGATCATCGAGGGAAGCATCACGCCGCAAAAAACGGCGACGCCTCTACAACATAGACGGCGCCGCGTGAAACCGCAAAATCGATCGAATATCGGCTCTGCAGGCGGAGCGGTTCCATGCTGCCGAAACCGCTCCCCTCGCCGTCAGTCCATCCCGCTTACTTCAGCGAAATGTCCCACACGCCGCGGCCATAGGTGGAGGCGCGCAGGAAGCTGCCGTCGCGCGGCATGTAGAGATCGCTCACCTGCACGGTGGGCAGTCCCGCTCCGAACTGCTTCCAGCTCGCGCCGCCGTCGGTGGTGCGATACACGCCGAGGAAGGTCGCCGCATATACCGTGTTGCCGGTCGGGTCGTTCGGCGCGGCCAGCAGGCGCTGGATCGGCGCGTTCGGTAGGCCCTTGGATGCGGCCGTCCAGGTCGCACCGCCATCGACCGACTTCACGACATACACGGCCTGACCGGTCGGGTTCTCCGACGCCACGTAGAGCACCGCATTGTTCGCATAGGCGATGTTGCTGTTGAAACCGGCATGGCCGGGCACCAGCGTGTTGCGCAGCTTCCAGCTCGCGCCGCCGTTGTCGGTGATCAGGATGCGGCCGCCGGTCGATACCGCCGCGACATGGTTGGTGTCGACCGGGCTGACCGATACGCTGTGCGACGACCCGCGCACATAGGTCAGGTTCGGATCGCCGCTGAAGATCGGCTGCCAGGTCGCGCCGGCATCGTTGGTGCGGTAGATGAAGCTGGCCGTGTTCGTGAAATACGTGCGGCCCGAGGGATCGGCGGCGAGCGAGGGCGTCGCGATCGGCGTGACGAAGTAGGCATTGCAGGCATTGATGCCGTTGTAGCTGCAGCTGGCGTCGTCGAATGCCGGGTCGGTCCACTTCTTCTGGATGTTGGGCGACTTGTCGCTATGGTAGATGTAGCCATAGACATAGCTGCCCAGCGCGCTGCCGCCGGTCTCGCTCCAGCCGACGCCGAAACCGTCGCCGCCGTAGCTCTGGTTGAAGATGGAGGTGTTGCCCTGGCGGATGCGCGTGCCATTGTCCTGGAGGCCGATCAGTACGCTGGCCGGGTTGTCGCCGGCCGTCGCCATCGAATAAATGAGGTGGTCGACGAGGCCGACGTTCTTCTGGTCGTTCCAGCTGTTGCCCTCGTCTTCGCTGACGAACAAGCCGCCGTCCGAACCGAACAGGATGCGCTTCCTGCCGCCTGCCATGGAGACCGCGCCGGTGTGGTGGTCTGCATGCACGTAGCCGAGCCCGAACTGCGCCAGCCAGTTCGCCTGCAGGCGCCAGGTCTTGCCGCCGTCGGTGGTCTTGGCCGTGTTGAGCTGGCCGCCGAGATAGACGGTGTTGCGCGTCGGGTCGGTGGGATCGACCACGATCATCTGGTTGTAGAAGCCCTGGCCCGCCATCAGGTTCATGGTCGGGTTCTCTTCGTTCGGATTGAGCGGTGCCTTGGTATTCAGGCCGAGCGCCGTCCAGGTCGTGCCGCCGTCGGTGGACCGATACAGGTCCTTTTGGCTGCAGTCGGCGTCGCAGGACGTGCCGACGTAGGCATACACCACCGCATCGCCGGGCGCGCCCACGGCCAGCGTGATGCGGCCCGCGCCGCTGGTGACGTTGCCGGCCTGGATCGGATGCCAGCTCACGCCGTCGCTGGAGAGATAGAGCGTCGCTGGGCTGTAGTAGCCGGAGGTAGCCATGGTCGCCAGCCAGCCGATGCTGGTACGCGCCAGGCTCCACACCCGCCCGCCGTTCAGGACCTGCGCATAGCTGTTGCCGCCGTCGCTGGAACGGAAGATACCGGCGTCGGTGGAGACCATGACGACGTCGCTGCCGTAGCGGCTGTCCACCTTCACGTCCGTCACCATGCCCGCATTGCCAAGGAAGACGAAGTCGGACCAGGTGTTGCCGCCGTCGGTGGTCTTCAGCATCGCGCCGCCGACCAGCGGCACGCCGTCGAAGGGATCGCCGGTGCCGTAGTAGAGCGTCTGCGGGTCGCGTCCCATCGCCGCGGCGCCGCCGCTGGTGGTGATGACCTTGTCGGTAATCGGCGTCCATGCCGGGTAGGGTGCCTGGAAGTTGGTGGTCTTCCAGATGCCGCCGCTCGAGGAGAGCACGTAGACGGTGTTGGGATCGGTCGGATGGGGCAGGATGTTGCGCAGGCGGCCGCTATCGGTACGGATCAGCTTGAGGTCGTTCTGTTCGCGATTGGCGCGGGTCGGGCCGATCGACTGCCATACCGGTACGCCGGCCGGCGGCGTCGCGCCCGGGGCGAGTTCGGGATACGAGCTGCGCTGCCGCTGCAGTTCCTGCGCCATGCGCCGCGAAAAATCGGCCGGCAGGGTGCCGTAGCGCGCCTTCAGCCATTCCAGCCTGCCAATGACCGTCGGCCGGTCTTCCTCCCCGTGGCCGGCGCTCCAGAAACTGCGGAAGGTCTGGCTGCTCCGGTAACCGCTGTCATCGGTCGCGCTTTGCGCCGATGCGAGCGTGCATACGCTTGCGGCGGCCAGGACGATTCCCAGCCGCTCGATTCGCTGATCGATTCTCATGTGTCTCCCCTTGTTGGACCATCGTGGCGTGGCGGCGACCGGTCCGCGGATTGCGCTGATGGCGCTGACCGGTGCCTTCGCCAGCATACGGCGGCGCCTTTGCGGCGGCGGCCGAGAAGAGAATCGACTTGCGTTTGGACAAAAGAATGTGCGCTGCAGCAGCCTCCTCCCTGCCTGCCTTGTCGGGCGTATCGGGATGGTCGGGGCGGTCGGAGCTGTCAGAAACTGTCAATACGTACGAGAAGCGCACGCGCCGCTTTGCGCAAAGCGAAACGTTTTCCAGACGCAATTTAATCAAAATCAATGCGACGAACCAACGCACGTGCCGTCCATCACACAGAAGTCATTTCCAGCCTTTCAATCACCACTCAGCAGTCCCCCTCATCATGCGAACCCTTCCCGTTTCCCTGCGCGGCCGTCTAATTTGCGCCCTGCTGGCCGCCGTGCTCGGCGCCTGCGGCGGTGGAGCCGGCGGCTCGGACAGCACCAATGCAC
>SPQI01000324.1 GCA_004570315.1 Oxalobacteraceae bacterium OM1
GCGGCAAGTAAGGCATTACGGGCTTGCATGTTGTTCTCCAAATCGTGC
This sequence comes from Oxalobacteraceae bacterium OM1, assembly GCA_004570315.1. GTDB lineage: Bacteria > Pseudomonadota > Gammaproteobacteria > Burkholderiales > Burkholderiaceae_D > Noviherbaspirillum. The sequence goes on from SPQI01000324.1 coordinate 49, forward strand.
GACCGGGCGGTGGCCGGCCAATGCACCGCTATTGTGACGAAGGCTTGTATCGAGCGATTGCCATCGCGCAAGCATTTGTAACGGCGCGTCCGGCCGCCGGCCCGGCGTTACACCGGGTTGCAAATTTTTCCCGGCTTCAGGCTAACTGGAGAATCGTGCGGAAGGTGAGATTGATGCGCGGGCCGCAGGGACGGCGCTCCTTCTCGATCGCATGCTGCCAGCAGCGCTGCGTCGGGCCGGCCATGAGCAGCAGGCTGCCGTCGGTCAATTCGAGATCCACGCGCTTGAGATCCTTGCGGCTGCGATGGCGGAAACGGAACACCCGCGTCTCGCCGAGGCTTAGCGAGGCGATCACCGGATCCTTTCCGAACTCGCGCTCGTGGTCGCTGTGCCAGGCCACGCTGTCGTGCTCGTCGCGATAGAGGTTGAGCAACACGCTGTTGAACTGCAGACCGGCAGTGCGCTCGATGTCGGCCTTGATGCGCAGCAGTGTCGCCGTCCAGGGCAGCGGATGGAAAGTGGTGCCGGAATAGGTGTAGCGGCTGCCGGGATCGCCGTACCACGCCGACAGGCGCGGCTGCAGGCGCTGCTGTTCCCACAGTGTGATGGTTTCCTGCCGCCAGGCGGTTTCCGCGAGCAGCATGTCGAACAAGGCCTGCGATTGCGGCGGCTGGTAGAAGCCGTGCCGGAAGCGCACATCGGCGTCCGGCATGGGAATGGGCTGCAGCTGCGGTTCAGGGTCGAACAGGGACAGGGAAACGGACATTTCAATCGGGCAGGCGGCGGAAGCGCGGCACGCTGCGTCCCTCCACATTGACCTGCTCCAGGAACATCGCAAGCGGGCGATGCACCAGTTGCGGCCAGTCGGTTTCATACAACGGGCGGTACACCACGCAGACTTCGCCCGTCTCCGTATGCTTCGACAGTCCGAGGACGAAGTAGGTCTTGCCCTTGTAGTGCTCGTAGATGCCGGGGGCGATGGATGCCATCGGCTACGTCTTCGCCTTGGGGTAAAGAATCATCTGCGTGCAGCGGAAGGTCGCCATCAGCTTGTTGGTCTGGCGGTGGCGCACCACGGCGTCCCAGACCTGCGTATTGCGCCCCATGTGCACCGGCATGGCTTCGGCCGTCACGGTGCCTTCGCGCGCCGTGCCCATGAAATTACTCTTGAGTTCGATGGTGGTGAAGCTTTCCGCGCCTTCCGGCAGATGCGCCATGCAGGCGTAGCCGCAGGCGGTGTCGGCGAGCGTGACGACCGTGCCGGCGTGCAGGAAGCCGTTGGGGGCGAGCAGGGCATGCTTGACTTCGAGTTCCGCATGCACATGACTCTTCTCGAGCTGCGTGATGCGGATGCCGAGATGGCCGGGCAGGTAGCCGGCGCCGGCTGCGTTGAAGTCTTCAGGGGTACGGGTCATGCGGTCTCCTCGGCGAGTGCTTGTCCGGAGCGCTGGGCAATCCCATGCACCATGCGCGTCAATGCATCGAGGTCCACGCCGTCGGCGATCTGCGCAAAGCGCTTCTGCGCCTGCTTCCACAGCGGCGTGGCCTGGTCGAGCCGCGCCTGGCCTTCCGCGGCGACATGCCAGTGGCGCTCGCGCCGGTCCGCGCCGGGCTGCGGAGCGATCCAGCCGTTGTCATGCATGATCTTCAGCGTGCGGGTCAGCGTCGTGCTGTCCATGACGAGCGCCGTCGCCATCTCACCAGTGGTCAGGCCGGGGCGGTAGGACAGCAGGCGCAGGATGCCGAACTGCGTGATCTTCAGGCCGGACGGTTTCAGCTCCTGATCGTAGACCTGGGTGACGACGCGCGAAGCCTGACGGATGGCACCGCAATAGCAGGGCAGTTTGATGGGTTCCATGGGGATACGCGGGAAGGGATGCATTGAATATAGGTGCATATACATTCAAAGTCAATGCGACCCGCTGACCCGATATTTGCGTGTCGAACGCGGCCTAGACAATGCTCTGGCGGTTGCTCAGCAATTCGGCATAGATGAGGTTGGCCAGCGCCGCCCGGTGCGCCGGTTCCAGGTCGGCGAACTGCACGCCGTAGAGATGCGTGTTGCCGTCTTCGCCGCGGCCCGCGTGCCGGATGTTGACGTTGCGGATCACGATGTCGGTGTTGATGTCCGTCTCGTCGATGGTCGCCGTGCCCGCTGCCGTGAACGACAGCGCGAGGCGGTCGGCGACAGTGCCGATCTCGAACTCGGATTCGATCAGCGCGCCGTGCGTGCTGATGTTGGCCAGCGTCACGCTGGCGGCCGACGTCAGGCCATTGCCCATGGGGATCTGCACCTGCCCCGGGATGCGCACCCGCACCCGCACCGCCTTGCGCAGGTTGTTCTTCTGGATCACCTCGGGAAAGCTCAGGTGCATGTAGAAAAACGGGTTGAAGAAGGAGCGCAGCACGGTGGAGTTGAAGCTGCAGATGGCGGTGCCGGTGAACACGCGCACCGTGACCTGTTCGCCGTCGTGCAAGAGCACCGGCGCGCCGTTCTCGAAGGGCATCTTGACGAGCAGGTATTCGTCCTTGACGTAGCCGATCAGCGAGGAGAAGTGCTGGACCGCCTTGAGGTCGCGGCGCAGGAACAGCTGCACCCGCATGCCAACTTCGAGCCGCATGGCGTCGAACCCGCCCTGGCGGAGGGTTTCGTTGGCGGGACGGTCTTGTACTTCAACCATGGGTTTCCTCGATTACCGCGATAAATGAACAAGCGGTCAATTTTATTGCACTACGGCATTTTCCACAGGACGCGGTCCCCGCGAATCACACGTTTATGGGAATGTTGGCGAAGTGGTTCGAAAAGGGCGCTGCACTCTTGCAAAAGTTGAACTACCCGTAGGAGGCAGAGTCCGAACAGGTCCTTTGCCACCCGGAGCTCGCATGAAGCCGTTGACCGCCGCCTCCTACGCCATCCGTTCCGCCGACAAATCCAGCGCCTGGCGTACCGCCGGCCTGCTCGGCCTTGCCGGCATGACTGCCGCCGCCGTGGCCGTCCGCCTGCGTACTCGCGCCGCCGAAGAAGAGAATCCGCCCTGCGGCCAGTTCATCAAGGTCGACGGCGTGCGCCTGCACTACATCGAGCGGGGACCGCGGGACGCCCAGCCGCTGGTGCTGCTGCATGGAGACGGCAGCCTGGTGCAGGACTTTCTGGTCAGCGGCCTGTTCGATCGCGCGGCCGAGAAATACCGCGTGATCGCTTTCGATCGCCCCGGCTACGGCTACAGCGAACGCCCGGACGGGCAGATCTGGGGACCGCACGCGCAGGCGGCATTGCTGCAGCACGCCTTGCTGACGCTCGGCGTGGAACGGCCCGTGGTGCTTGGCCACTCGTGGGGCACGCTGGCCGCCCTCGCCATGGCGCTGGATTTTCCCGACTATCCGCACAGCCTCGTCCTGCTCTCGGGCTACTACTATCCGACCGCGCGGCCGGAGGTGCCGCTGATGGCGCTGCCAGGCATTCCGGTGCTCGGCGCACTGCTGCGGAACACGGTGTCGCCGCTCTACAGCCGCCTGCTCTGGCCGACGCTGATCCGCCGCCTGTTTGCGCCGGCGCCAGTCCCGGCGCGCTTCGAGGCCTTCCCGGAAGAGCTGGTCCTGCGGCCGTCGCAGCTGCAGGCGGCCGGCGCGGAGGCGGGCATGCTGATTCCGGCCGCGGCGGCCTTGTCCAGACGTTATCGGGAGTTGAACCTGCCGGTGGTGATCATGTCGGGCGCCGACGATCAGTTCGTCGATCCGCACGTGCACTCGGCGCGCCTGCATGCGGAACTGCCGCAGAGCGATCTGCACCTGCGCGACGGCGCCGGGCACATGCTGCACCACGTGGTGCCGGACGAGGTGCTGGAAGCCATCGACCAGGCCGCCGGCGCCAGCGCGCTCGACCTCGAGATCGAGCACCTGGACTTCCCGGCGGAGCCGATGCAGCTCAGTTGATCAGGCGGCGAGCGAGTAGCCGTCGCGCCCCGCGTCCTTGGCGCGGTAGAGCTCGATGTCCGCGCGGCGGATGAGGGAAGCCCAGGCGCGGTCGTCGGCATCGCCGGCGAGCGCGGCCACGCCCACGCTGATGGTGACCTCCAGGCCGTGCGGGAAGGGATGGGCGCGCATGGCGTCCACCAATCGTTCGCCGATCGCGGCCGCATGGGCCGCTTCCACGCCGGGAAACACGACGCAGAATTCCTCGCCGCCGTAGCGGCCGACGAGATCGATGTTGCGGCAGGTTTCCTTGATCACGCGCGCCACTTCCACCAGCACCTGGTCGCCCACCTCGTGGCCGTAGCGGTCATTGACGTTCTTGAAATGATCGACGTCGATGAAGGCCACCGCCAGCGGCAGCTTCAGGCGCGTCGCCAGGCGCAGCTCGCGTTCGCCGGCGGCCACGATGGCGCGCCGGTTGAGCACGCCGCTCAGTTCGTCGTGGGTGGCGAGATGGTGCTTGTCGGCGACGATGCGCTCGAAGTACATCAGCAGCAGGCCGTTGGAGAACAGCAGCGAGCCGATGATCGGAATCAGGTAGAGCAGTGTGATGGTCAGCGCCGAGTTCGACGTCGGCAGGAAATGGTCGGGGCGCGTGAGGGAGAGATAAAGCCGCGCGCCGTAGGCAAACAAGAGCAGGGCGAGCGCGCCCACCGCAAGCACGCGCGCATAGCTGCGATGCACCGTACTGCCGTTCAGCATTTCATAGAAATTCAGCCCCAGCAGCAGGAAGATCGTGAGCGCGCACAGCATGCTCCGCTGGCCGACGTCCGCATGCAGGAAGAGCAACACGCAGAACGCCGCGACGAACAGCGCGGCGATCGCCCAGCCGGCGACGCCGTTGGGCTTGCGGAAGAAGTCGCGGATGCCGGACCACTGGAAGACCAGGCCGAGGACGACCAGGCTGTTGCCGATCAGGAGCACGGGCGGCCGCCAGGCGCCGTTGTTGAGCACCACGGTCAGCACGCCGAAGGCGACCGTCACGCCCGACAGCGCCCAATGATGGGTGCATTTTTCGTTGGGAGCGACATAGAAGATGCCGGCCATGATGAAGGCCAGGCAGAGTTGCACGACGATCAGCGCGACGCCCGCGGTGAGCACATCCATCGACACATCCGGATCAGGGCCGGCAGGACGCCGGCGACGATCACATCTTACCCGATGGCATGCCCTCTTCCGGTGCGAAAGTGCATGGGAAATGCCGGCCTGTTGCTGGCTTGCTTCAGCCGCGCAAGGCCGTGCGGTACTGGCTGGGGGCAACGCCCGTCGCGGCGCGGAAGCGATGGCTGAAATGGCTGAGGTCGGCATAACCGCAGGCGTCGGCGACCTGCTGCAGCGGCAGGCTGCCGCCGGCCAGCAGGGCGCGTGCGCGGTCGATGCGCCGCCCGGCGATCCATGCATACGGCGGCACGCCGAAGGAGATGCGGAACATGCGGGCGAAGTGATATTCCGACATCGCGGCGATGCCCGCGAGTTCGGACAAGGTGAGCGACGTGGCGAGGTGCGCATCGACATATTCGGCGATGCGCCGCCGCAGTGCCGGCGCCAGCCCGCCCTTGAAGCGCTGGTCCCGGCGGGGCACGGCTTGCGAATGCAGCAAGTGGCTCAGCGCGAGGTGCGTGGTTTCGTTCGCGCGCAGCAGGGCGTCGGGGCCGGTCCAGTCGGCACGCGACAGCGCCTCGCAGAGCTGTCCCAGCTGCGGGTGCTCGAAGTAGGTGCGGTCGGCGAGCGTGAGTTCGCGCGGCTCGCGGTCGAGTTCGAGCACCGCCCGCCGCGTGAAGTGCTCGGGCAGAAAGTAGACATGCAGGAAGCGCAGGCGGTCGCGCACCACCCAGCGGGATTCGTGCGTGTCGGGCAGCGTGCAGAGGCGGCGCGGGCTGCCGTACTGGCCCGGCAGCTCGTCGCGTTCGGTGCGATAGCCGCCGTCGAGGTAATACGACAAGGTGTGATGGCCGGGACGCCGATAGACGGTTTCTTCCTCGTCGGTCTGGCGGTTCCAGATGGCCAGTGCGAGGTTGTCGCCCAAGAGCGCGAAACGCTCGAGCTGCGCATTGGTATGGCTGAGCGTGCGGAACACCGCGTGCGAAATGGCGTCGCCCGCCGGCAGGTCGGCTGCGCGGGGAGAGGCATCGGCAGGTTCGGTGGCGGCGTCGCGCATGAAGGACTCAGGTGGGCTCCGGTCGGAAAACCACTCTAGCATCATCGCGCCCGCGGCGCCGGAGCGGCCGGCGACTTTGCGCAAGATCGGACAAGCCGCATCCGCAGCGTTGCGGCATGCTGGCCGTCCGCAGCCTGGCTGCCATGACATTCACACAAGATGAACGCCTTCCTCTATGCAATCACGGTACTGATCTGGGGCTCGACCTGGATCGCGATCAAGTGGCAGCTCGGCACGGTGCCGGCGCCGGTCTCGATCGCCTGGCGCTTCTGGATCGCGGCCGTGGTGCTGCTGATCATCCTCGTCGCCACGCGCAAGCCGATGCGGCCGCCGCGCGAAGCCTGGCGCTATCTCGTGGCGCAGGGCATTGCACTGTTCTGCTGCAACTTCCTTTGCTTCTACTACGCCAGCCAGTGGGTGCCGAGCGGCCTCGTGGCGGTGGTGTTCTCCACCGCGCCGCTGTGGAATTCCATCAATGGCCGCCTCTTCCTCGGCCGCGCGCTGCAGCCGCAGGTGCTGCTCGGGGCGGCGCTCGGCCTGACCGGCATCGTGCTGCTGTTCCTGCCGCAGATGCAGGGGCACTGGACCGAAGCGGGCATGCTGCGCGGACTGGGATTGGCCGTGCTGGGCACGCTGTGCTTCTCGACGGGGAACCTGCTGTCCAGCCGCATGCAGGCGCTGGGCCTGACGCCGTGGATGACGAACACCTGGGCGATGTTCATCGGCGCTTCGGTGCTGACGCTGGCCGCCCTTGCGCTCGGCATGCCGTTCGCCATCGAGCCCACGCCGCGCTATATCGGCGCGTTGCTCTATCTCGCGGTGCCCGGTTCGGTGATCGGCTTCACCGCTTACCTCATGCTGGTCGGCCGCATGGGGCCGGAGAAGGCGGCGTACTGCACGGTGCTGTTCCCGGTGGTCGCACTGTCGATCTCGACGGTGTTCGAGGACTATCACTGGAGCCCCATGGCCTTCATCGGCCTGGCGCTGGTCCTCGCGGGCAACCTGCTCGCCTTTCTTCCGATAGGCGCGCGTTTGCGCCTGGCGGCGGCGCGTCAGTAGCCGTGACGGAAGCGGGTGCCGCGATAGTCGAGCACCATCCATTGCTGCGTCATCTTTTCCAGGCGCAGGCCGGGGGCGACCTCGTCGCCTTCGCGCAGCAGGCGGTTGTTGATCAGGACCGAACGGTCGGCCTTGGCCGGCGAGTAGATGAAACCAGCCACCGTCAGCGCGGGCACTTGCGCTCGCATCGCATCGGGCAGCTCGCGCAAGGTCGGCAGGCTGGCGTCGTCGGACTGCGCGGTCACTTTCTCAGTTGACCGTTCGCTTGGCTTTTCGGTCGGCTTTGACGCCTTGGCGGTCTTCGGCGCGACCTCCTCCGCAGGTTTCGGCTCGGGCGTCTTGCGCTCCGCCTTCAGGGGCGGACGCGCGCTCTCCGGCGTAGTCTCTTGCGCCGGGGCGGGCGGCTGTGCAATAGCCGGAGCGGGCGCAGGTGCCGGTGCC
>SPQI01000222.1 GCA_004570315.1 Oxalobacteraceae bacterium OM1
CGCCCACTCCATGGGCATCACCGGCATGCCGGTGCGCCGGCCCAATCTCATCATGGTGACCAGCGCGCTGCCTTCCGAAGGCAAGAGCTTCACCTCGGTCAACCTCGCGATGAGCATCGCCATGGAACTGGAGCGCACCGCGCTGCTGGTGGATGCCGACGTCGCCCGGCCCAGCCTGCCCGGCCTACTCGGCGTCGAACCCAAGCCGGGCCTGCTGGACGTGCTGATGAACAAGGACATCCAGCTCGGCGACGTGATCCAGAAGACCAATGTCGAGAAGCTCAACCTCGTGATGGCCGGCACGCCGCATCCGCGCGCCACGGAACTGCTGGCCAGCGAAGCGATGGGACGGCTGCTCGACGAGATCGCCGACCGCTATCCCGACCGCATCGTGATCTTCGATTCGCCGCCGCTGCTGGTGACGACGCAGGCGCGGGTGCTGGCGACGCACATGGGCCAGATCGTCTTCGTCGTGCATGCCGAACACACCCTGCAGGCGGCGGTGAAGGAAGCGCTGGCGACCATCGAGGCTTGTCCGGTCAAGTTCGCCGTGCTCAACCGCGCGCACCAGGGCAATGCCATGAACTACGGTTACGGCTATGGTTACGGCCGCTAGCACGCCGCGCCTGCGCCGCCTGGTCTTCGCGGCGACGCTGCTGCCGCTCGGCGCCGCCCAGGCCGCGACCTGGACCGTCGAGCCGGTGGTGACGCTCACCGAGACCTGGAGCGACAACCTGCAGCTCACCGCCGATGCGCCGCTGTCGGGCTGGATCACGGACGTCGCGCCGGGCATCCACATCGAAGGCACCGGCGCGCGCCTCAAGGCCAAGCTCGACTACGGCCGGCATTTCCTGCGCTACAGCGGCCACAGCGAACTCAACCAGGACCAAAACGCGCTGGCGTCCAGCCTGAACTACGAAGCGCTGGAAAAATGGCTTTACCTGGATGCCAGCGCCGACATCGTCCAGCGCACCCGCAACGCCTTCGACGTGACGCCGCTCGATCCGTCGAGCGCCTCGCGCAACCGTGTCGAGACCACCACGCTGCGCGTCTCGCCCTACGTCAAGGGCGCGTATTCGGACCTCGCCGCCTACATCGTGCGCTATACCGCGTCGCGCGCCTCCACCGACGACGACACGGTGCCGACCACGCGTGTCAACGAATGGTCGGCCAACCTGCGCAATGCCTCGGCCGGCGCCCGCATCGGCTGGAGCCTGGACGGCGACGCGGCCAGCGTGCGCAACGCGGTCATCGGCGATCGCAGCAACGTGCGCGTGCGCGCCGGACTCAACTACGAAATCCTGCCCGACCTGCACGTGTCGGTATCGGGCGGACGTGAACGCACAGACTTCGCATCCACCGGTCTGCAGAACACCTGGACGCCGGGACTCGGCCTGCAGTGGACGCCGAGCCCGCGCACGCTTTTCGCAGCACAAGCCGAGCGCCGCTTCTTCGGCACCGCGCGCGCCGTGCAGTTCCGGCATCGCATGTCGATGATCGAGTGGCGCTACAACGAGACGCGCGACGTCGCCATCCTGCCGTCGCTGCTGAGTGCGACCAGCCAGGGCGCGATCACCGAACTGCTGGCCGACCTGCTCGCTGCCAGCGTGCAGGACCCGACGGCGCGCGAGACTGCCGTGCGCGAGCGTCTGAACCGCTACGGCACCTTCAGCAACCAGTCGGCCGATGCCGATGCGCTGACGGCCCGCCTGTTGCTCGACCACAGCCGCGAGGCGTCGGTGGCGGCCATCGGCCCGCGCGACACGCTGACGTTCAGCCTGGTGCAGCGCGAGCAGCAGGCTTTGACCGACGCGCCCGGCATCCTCGACGCCTTCGCCCTCAGCAACAACCAGCGCGAGCGGCGCGGCACCGTGTCGTGGTTCCATCGCCTTACGCCGCTGGCGACGCTGAACCTGAGCTACAGCCGCTCGCGGCGCGAAGGCCTGAGCAATGACGGGCTGAGCGCCGACGAATGGGCGCCGAGCGCGGTGCTGTCGCTGCGCATGGGGCCGAAGACCTTCCTCTCCTTCGGCCTGCGCACGGTGCGCTTCGACAGCGCGCAGAACGGCAGCTTCCGCGAACGCGCGGCCGCCATTTCCTTAACACAGCGCTTTTAGCCCCCTTATGCAGCGCTTTTAGCTCCAGCGCTGTTAACCGTCGCTTGCGGCAGCACCAAGGAGACTCATGTACGAAGCGTATTACGGCCTGACCGAGAAACCGTTCCAGGCCAATCCCGACCCGTCCTTCTTCTTCGGCAGCCGCCAGCATCGCCGCGCGATGGCCTATCTGGACTACGGTCTGCATTGCAGCGAAGGCTTCATCATCGTCACCGGAGAAGTCGGCGCGGGCAAGACCACGGTGGTGCGCAACCTGCTGGGCAAGCTCAATCGCGACAAGATCCTGTCCGCCCACCTGGTCAGCACCCAGCTGGAAGCGGACGATGCCCTGCGCATGGTCTGCGCCGCCTTCGGACTGCCCGCGGCCGACGGCACCAAGGCGGGCATGCTGCGCGCGCTGGAGCGCTTCCTGCTGGACGCGCACAAGGCCGGCAAGCGCAGCCTGCTGATCGTCGACGAGGCGCAGAACCTCAGCATGCAGGCGGTCGAGGAACTGCGCATGCTGTCCAACTTCCAGGCCGATTCGCGCGCCTTGCTGCAGACCTTTCTCATCGGCCAGCCGGAGTTCCGCCAGATCCTGCGCAGTCCCAACATGACGCAGCTGCGCCAGCGCGTGATCGCGGCCTGCCACATCGGTCCGCTCGACGTCGAAGAGACCCAGGCCTACATCGAGCACCGGCTGAAGCGGGCCGGCTGGAAGGACTCGCCGCAATTCGCGCCGGACGTGTTCCAGCGCATTCACCAGGCGAGCAACGGCGTGCCGCGCCGGATCAACACCATTTGCGACCGCCTGCTGCTGTCGGGCTTCCTGGCGGGCAGCCGCAGCTTCACCGAAGCGGACGTCACCGAGACCTCGCGCGAGATCGAGAGCGAAACCTTTTCGCCGAATCTGCCCGCCGCCGCGCCGCTGCAGGAAGCGGTGCAGCGCATCGTGCCTGGTGTGCCGGCCGGCCTGCGCGCCGAGGCCGCCGCGCTCGCCAGCGAAGATGTCGCGCTGCGCCTGGAACAGGTCGACAAGCGACTGGAACGGATCGAAGCGGCGCTGGAGGGTCTCCTGCGCAACAACACCGGCGGGCTGGCGCTGCTCGGGCGGCTGGTGCAGGCGATCGAAAAAGACACGGCGAAGTGACGGCGGCCTGTGCGGCCATTGCGAAGGACTTGCCGTCCGCAACACCGGCGCCCGCAGCGGCGCCGCGTTTCAACTACAGCACATTGATCGACATGCGCACTTTTGCGCGCCGTCATATCGATCCGACATCCCTCGTTTAACGTTCATCAAGGCGAACGTCACCGCATGCCGCGAAGACGGCAGCGGCATGGCCTTCGCCATCCACCGGATGCACTGGACGCGTCCGGCCGATGCACGACCAGGGAGACGCCATGCCGACACACCGAGTCAACGAAATCGACCTCTTGCGTTTTCTCTCGGCGATGGCGGTCGTGCTGTTCCATTACGCATTCCGGGGATACGCGGGCGACGGCTTGAGCGTGATGCCGGCTCCGGCCCTGGCGCCGCTGGCAAAGTACGGCTATCTCGGCGTCATGCTGTTCTTCATGATCAGCGGCTTCGCCATTCTGCTGAGCGTCCGCGACGGCAGCCTGCGCAATTTCGTGGTGTCGCGGATCGTGCGGCTCTACCCGGCGTTCTGGACCTGCTGCACGATCACCTTTCTCTGCACGCTCTGGTTCGGCGCCCCGCGCTTCGCCGCAAGCTTGTCGCAATACCTGGTGAACATGAGCATGATGAACGAGTTCGTCGACATCGCTTCGCTCGACGGCGCGTACTGGTCGCTCGCCGTCGAGATGCGCTTCTATTTCCTCGTGGCGATCGTGCTCCTTGCCTGCCGCCTGCAGCGGCTGGAAACCCTGCTGGCCGGCTGGCTGCTCGTGTCCTGCCTCTTGTTGCGCTACCCGGTGAGCTGGACGCTGTCCGCGGTGCTGCTGTCGAACTGGTCAGGCTTCTTCATTGGCGGCGCCCTGTGCTACCTCATCTTCGAGCACGGCTGTACCGCCATGCGCGCGGCGCTGCTGTGTTGTGCGTGGGGGCTGTCTAGTCTGCAGGTCCTCGGCCCCGTCGACGGCTTCGAGTTGACCTACCACACGGAGATGAGCCGGACCGCCATCCTGGCGACGGTGGCCGGCTTCTTCGGCGTGTTCGCGCTGATCGCGCTGCGGGCAACAGGCAGGCTCGCCGCGATGCGCTGGTCGCTCGCGGGAGCGATCACCTATCCCGTCTACCTGCTGCACCAGAACATCGGCTACATGGTATTCAACCGCTTCTATCCCGAAGTGGACGCCGACGTGCTGATGGCCGCCACGCTCGCCGGCATGCTGGGGCTGGCCGCCCTCGTCCATCGCGTGGTGGAGCGGAGGGCGGCAGGTGCAATGAAGGTCATGCTGAACCGTGCCCTCGATCGTGCCGCGGCCAGTGTTGCGCCGCGGGCCACGCCGTAGCAGGGCGCCGTCGTTATTCCTTGATGCGCGTGATCTTGGTGCCTTCCAGCGTCAGGTTCGCCATCAGGCCGGCATTGGTGAGCACGAAGGCCGCTACCGGTGCACGCACGCTGTTGACGTCGATGGTGCCGTTGGCCCCGACGTTCACGACCGCCACCGAGGCATCGACGCCGCCCGACCAGCCGCCGCCGCTCTGGAAGCGATCCAGCGCCTCCTGCGTGAGGAACATGAAGATGATGGCCTTGGACTGCGCGCCGGCCTGCAGGCCGACCGACAGCGAGGCGAGGTTGTAATAGCTGCGCGGCGCGCCGGGACCCCGCAGGACGCCTTCGCCGTACTGGCCGCCGATGCCGAGACCGGCCGCGATGACGGACGGGAACACCAGGATGGCACGCGCCTTCGCGCCGAGCTCGCGGGAGCCGGACACCGAGGAATACAAGCGGTTCAGCGTGGCATCGTAGCCGGCGTCGAGCTGGGAACGTCGCTCGCTCGTGAGGGCGCCGGCGGAATGGCCGGTCGTGGTCGTTGCGGTGGTGGTGGTGCCGCAGCCGGTCGCTGCGACAGCGGTGACGGCGCCGAGCGCCGCAGCCAGGATCAGTTTCCTACGGTTCATTGACGCCTCCTTTGTCGGACGCGCTGCGGATGCAGCACGAAGCACATCAACACTAGCATCCGCCAAACCTGCCATGTTTGAGCTACATCGTCGGTAACCGGCCGGTGTTGCGTGCATGCCTTGGCTTGCATCAGGGAAGCGTCGCTTCGTCCGCCTTGCCGATTCCCGTGCGCCGTCGATAATGAAGTGATTTCGGCGCTTCTTTCCGCGAGGATCGTTCATGTCCTACCCAACCGAAGCCATCCGCGACATTGTGCTTGCCGGACACACCGGCTGCGGCAAGACCACCCTGATCGAAGCGCTGCTGCAGGAGGCCGGACTCATCGGCGCCCTGGGCAGCCTCGAGCGCGGCACCACCACCTCCGACTACGACCCGCTCGAGCGCAAGTACCAGCATTCGCTGTACGCCTCGGCGTGCCACATCGACCACCGCGATGCGCGCATCTATCTCGTCGACACGCCCGGCACGCCGGACTTCATCGGGCAGGCGGTCAGCGTGCTGCCGGCAGGCGATACCTGCGCCGTGGTGATCGACGCGCAGCGCGGCATCGAAATGATCACGCTGCGCATGATGGAGCTGGCGCAGGCGCGGCAGATGTGCCGGCTCATCGTCGTCAACAAGATCGACGCGCCGGACGTGGACCTGCCGGGGCTGGTGAAGAGCATCCAGAATGCCTTCGGCCGCGAATGCCTGCCGATCAACCTGCCGGCCGAGGGCGGCCACGCGGTGGCGGATTGCTTCTTTCATGAGGACGGCAACGCCGACTTCTCCACCGTGGCGGCGGCGCACCGGGCATTGATCGACCAGGTGGTGGAAGTCGATCCGGCTTTCATGGAAACCTATCTTGAACAAGGCGACATCGCGCCCGAGGTGCTGCACGGGCCGTTCGAGCAGGCGCTGCGCGAAGGGCACCTGATTCCGGTGTGCTTCGTCTCGGCCAAGACCGGCGCGGGCATCGCGCAGCTGCTCGACATCTTCGCGCACCTGATGCCGAATCCGATGGAAGGCAACCCGCCGCATTTCTATCGGCAGGATCCGGAGACGCGCGAGCGCACGCCGATCGAGGCCGTGCCCGACCCGGCCCGGCATGTGCTGGCGCATGTATTCAAGGTTGCGGTCGATCCCTACATCGGCAAGGTGAGCGTGTTTCGCGTGCACCAGGGTACGGTGCGGCGCGACGGCACGCTCTACATCGGCGAGAACCGCAAGCCCTTCCGCGTCGCGCACCTGTACCGGCTGCAGGGCAAGGAACAGATCGAGACGCAGGTGGCGGTGCCGGGCGACATCTGCGCGATCACGCGCGTGGAAGAGATCGGCTATGACTCGGTGCTGCACGACGCGGCCGAGGACGCATTCATCCATCTGGAACCCGCGCCGCTGCCGGAGCCGATCTACGGCTTGTCCATCGAGCCGAAGAAGCGCGGCGACGAGCAGCGCCTGTGGGAGACGCTGCAGAAGCTGCGCGCGGAAGACCCTTGCCTGCGGGTGGACCGCATGATGGGCACCGGCGAGACGGTGCTGTCGGGACTGGGCGAGCTGCACCTGCGCAGCGTGCTCGACCGCATGAACGACATCTACAAGGCCGAGTTCGACACCAAGCCGCCGAAGATTGCCTACCGCGAGACCATTGCCGCCGGCGGCGAGGGGCACTTCCGGCACAAGAAGCAGACCGGCGGCGCGGGCCAGTTCGGCGAAGTCTTCCTGAGGGTGGAGGCATTGCCGCGCGGCGCAGGTTTCGAGTTCGTGGATGCGGTCAAGGGCGGGGTGATTCCCCGCCAGTTTTTACCGGCGGTGGAAAAGGGCATCCTGCAGGCGATGGAGATGGGCCCGGTGGCCGGCTATCCCATGCAGGACGTGCGCGTGACGGTCTACGACGGCAAGAGCCATCCGGTGGATTCGAAGGAGATCGCCTTCGTCGTCGCCGGCCGCAAGGCCTTCCGCGACGCGGTGCTGAAGGCGCGGCCGGTGCTGATGGAGCCCATCGTGAACATCGAGGTTTCCGTGCCGGAGGAGAACATGGGCGACATCACCGCCGACCTCTCGTCGCGGCGCGGACAGATCAGCGGGATGCGCAAGGGCAGCGGCGACGCCACGCTGGTGAGCGGGCGCATTCCGCTGTCGGAACTCAATGGGTATCAGTCGCGGCTGCATTCCAGTACGGCGGGAAGAGGGAGTTACACCATCAGCTTCAGTCATTACGACGCGGTGCCGCCGGCGATGCAGCAGCGGATGGCGGGGCAGCATAAGGAAGTGGCGGATGAGGCGTAGGGGAGGGGGTATTGCGCACGCCGCATTACGGGTCGTAGCGTGTCGTTCCTGCGCAGGTGGGGAACCAGGGATGCCACTCCTCCGCTCGTTACAACCGCCGTCGTTCCGGCGGACGCCGGAATCCAGTGTCTTTTTACCTGTCGCTCTTCGGTGTGACAGTGCTTGCGTCACTCCGTAAGACGCTTTGCCGGGGGCGGCCCGGCAGCCGCTCACTTCTT
>SPQI01000382.1 GCA_004570315.1 Oxalobacteraceae bacterium OM1
CATCGACGTCGGCGAGGACCCGGTCATCCGCCGGCTCTCGGCCGAACAGTCGAACAGCTCGCTGGTGATGGAAGAAAAGATGGTGCTGAAGGTGATCCGGCGGCTGCTCGCAGGGGTGCATCCAGAGGCCGAGATGGGACGCTACCTCACCGAGCAGGGCTATGCCAACGCGCCGCGCCTGCTGGGCGAGGTGACGCGTTTCGCCGTCGATGGCACCCGCCGCACCATGATCCTGCTGCAGGAGTACATCGACAACCAGGGCGACGCCTGGCAATGGATGCTCGATACGCTCGCCCGCTGGGTGCAGCAGAGCACCGTGGCGCCGAGTGCGCCGACCGAAACCGACGCCGAGCTGGCCGACCCCGAAGAAGACGTGGCCAAGATCGCCGCCAGGCTCGGCACCCGGCTGGGGGAGCTGCATGCCGTGCTGGCCCGCCCGACCGACCTGCCCGAATTCAGTCCGGCGCCAGCGAGGCAGGACGACGTCGCGCAGTGGGCCGCGGGCGCCCGCCGGCAATTGCAGGCGGCGTTCGACGTCCTGCGCGGCAAGCGTGAATGGAGCAACGAGGCCGAGGCCAAGCGCGTGGCCACTTTGATGGAACGCGAGGGCCGGATACTGCAGCTCGTCGACGACCTGGCCGCCGCCGGCCTCGGCACGCTGCGCACGCGCATCCACGGCGATTTCCATCTCGGACAGGTGCTGGTGGCGCACGGCGACGTCTACCTCGTGGACTTCGAGGGCGAGCCGGTCAAGCCGCTGGAGCAGCGTCGCGAGAAATCCAGCCCGCTGCGCGACGTGGCCGGCCTGCTGCGCTCTTTCGACTATGCCGCGGCCTTTGCGGTGCGCGCCGCGCCGGCCGGGCTGAACGAGGAAGCCGAGCTGCGCCGCCAGCAGATCGTGCGAGATTTCGTGCCGATGTGCCGCACGGCCTTCCTCGATGCCTACCGCGAAGCCGCCTATGCCGGACCGCTGCGCATCGATCCGGATGCGGAACAGGCGCTGCTGCAGCTGTTCGTGCTGGAGAAGGCGGCCTACGAGGTGTGCTACGAAGCCGCCAACCGGCCGTCGTGGATTCCGGTGCCGGTGAACGGGCTGGTGCGGATCGTCGATCAACTATTGACCTGAACACTGAGGAGAACTGCACGATGAGTGCGATGAACGAGCGCGCCGACGAAGTCAGCGGCCTGCCGCAACACACCATCGACGCCGTGCTGCACGGCCGGCTTGCCGATCCGTTCGCGCTATTCGGCCCGCACCCCGCCGGCGGCCGGGTGGTGATCCGCACCTTCCAGCCGGGCGCGCTGGCGGTCGATGTCGTAAGCCGCACGCCCAGCCACGACGGTGAAGCACGCCTGCTCGAATCGCTCTACAACGTCGAGCAGACCGGCCTGTTCGTGAGTGGTGCGCCAACCTTGGAACCGGGGCAGGACTATCTGCTGCGCATCACCTGGCCCGGCAGCGAGGGCGGCGAGGAAGTGCAGCTCACCGAAGACCCGTACCGCTTCGGCCTGCTGCTGGGCGAGCTGGACATCTACCTGCTGCGCGAAGGCACGCATCGCGAACTTGGCCGCTGCCTCGGCGCCAATCCGATGGTGATCGACGGCGTAGCCGGCACGCGCTTCGCCGTCTGGGCGCCGAATGCGCGCCGCGTGTCGGTGGTCGGCGACTTCAACAACTGGGACGGCCGCCGGCATCCGATGCGCCTGCGCATGGAAGCCGGGGTGTGGGAGCTGTTCATCCCGCGCGTGCGCAGCGGCGCGCGCTACCAGTACGAGATCGTGGGCGTCGACGGCAACGTGCTGCCGCTCAAGGCCGATCCGGTGGCGCGAGCGTCCGAGCCGCCGCCGTCGACTGTCTCCCTGGTGGCGTCCGACGCGCCGTTCCGCTGGACCGACGACGCCTGGATGGAGCGCCGCGCGCAGCGGCACGATCCTTCCGCGCCGATCTCGGTCTACGAGGTGCATCCCGCGTCCTGGCTGCGGCTGGTGGAGGAAGACCATCGCAGCCTGAACTGGCACGAACTGGGCGACCGGCTGATTCCGTATGTGGCGGGAATGGGCTTCACCCACATCGAGTTCCTGCCGATCATGGAGCATCCCTTCGGCGGTTCCTGGGGCTACCAGCCGCTCGGACTGTTCGCGCCCACGGCGCGGCTCGGTCCGCCCTCGGCCTTCGCCTCCTTCGTGGACCGCTGCCATGCGGCCAACATCGGCGTCATCCTCGACTGGGTGCCGGCGCATTTCCCGACCGACGCGCACGGCCTCGCCCGCTTCGATGGCACTGCGCTCTACGAACACCAGAACCCGCGCGAGGGTTTCCACCAGGACTGGAACACGCTCATCTACAACCTCGGCCGCCGCGAGGTCTCCAGCTTCCTGATCGCCAGCGCGCTGGAGTGGCTGGAGCACTACCACGTCGATGGGCTGCGGGTGGACGCGGTCGCGTCCATGCTCTACCGCGACTACAGCCGCAAGCAGGGCGAATGGGTGCCGAACGTCTACGGCGGCCGCGAGAACCTCGAGTCGGTGGACTTCCTGCGCGAGCTGAACCGAGTCGTGGCGGAACGCTGCCCCGGCGCGGTCACGATCGCGGAAGAATCAACGGCGTGGCCGGGCGTCTCCAAGCCGGTGGAGGAGGGCGGCCTCGGGTTCTCCTACAAGTGGAACATGGGCTGGATGCACGACACGCTGCGCTACATGGCGCTCGATCCGCTCTACCGCCGGCACCACCACCACGACCTCACCTTCGGCCTGGTGTACGCCTTCTCCGAACGCTTCGTGCTGCCGATCTCGCACGACGAGGTCGTGCACGGCAAGGGTTCGCTGCTCAACAAGATGCCGGGCGATCAGAACCAGAAGCTCGCCAACCTGCGCGCCTATCTCGCCTTCATGTGGACGCATCCCGGCAAGAAGCTGCTGTTCATGGGCTGCGAAATCGCCCAGCCGACGGAATGGAACCACGACGCCTCGCCCGACTGGGACCTGCTGGACGATCCGCGCCACCGCGGCATCCAGCGCCTCGTGCGCGACCTCAACCGCGTCTATGCCGGCGAGCCGGCGCTGCATGAACTGGACGTCAGCCATGAAGGCTTCGGCTGGGTGATCGGCGACGACCAGGACAACAGCGTGTTCGCCTTTCTGCGCAAGGGCGTCTCCGGCAGTGAGCCGGTGCTGGTCGTCCTCAACATGACGCCGGTGCCGCGTGAGGGTTACCGCATCGGCGTGCCGGCGGGCGGCGCCTGGCAGGAACTGCTCAACACCGATAACGCGGTCTATGGCGGCGGCGGCATGGCGTCGGGCACGCGTGAAGCCGAGCCGTTGCCGGCGCACGGCATGGAACATTCGCTGGCGCTGCGGCTGCCGCCCTTGTCGGCGCTGCTGCTCAAGCCGGTGCGGTGATGCACAGCATCCCGCTGCCGTTGCCGGCCGTCGAAGCGGGATCGCCTTACCCGCTGGGCGCCACCTACGACGGCAACGGGACCAACTTCGCGGTGTTTTCGGCGCATGCCACGGCTGTCGAGCTCTGCCTGTTCGACGCCGCCGGCAAGCACGAACTCGCCCGCTGCGCCTTGCCGGAATGCACCGACGAAGTCTGGCACGGCTACCTGCCGGGCATTCATGCGGGCGTGCTCTACGGCTATCGCGCCTATGGGCCATATCAACCCGAGCTGGGGCATCGCTTCAATCCGAACAAACTCTTGCTCGATCCGTATGCGAAGCTGATCCAAGGCGAGGTACGCTGGAACGATACGCTCTACGGCTACCGCATGAGTTCGCCCCGCGCCGACCTTTCCTTCGATCACCGCGACAGCGCACCCTCGATGCCTAAGGCAGTGGTGACCAGCACCGCCTATCACTGGTACGGCGATCGGCCGCCTGCTACGCCTTGGGAAAAGACCATCATCTACGAAGCCCATGTGCGCGGCATGACCATGCAGAACGACAAGGTGCAGCAGCGGGCGCGCGGCACCTTCGCCGGCCTGGCGCACGCAAGCGTGATCGATCATCTCGTGAACCTCGGCGTCACCGCCGTCGAACTGCTGCCGGTGCATGCCTTCCTCAACGACCGCCGCCTGCTGGCCGCCGGCCTCGTCAATTACTGGGGCTACAACACGCTCGGTTTCTTCGCGCCGCACCGGCGCTACTTGTCCAGCGGCTCCCCGGACGAGCTGCGGCACGCCGTGCGCAAGCTGCACGCCGCCGGCATCGAGGTCATCCTCGACGTGGTCTACAACCACACCTGCGAAGAAAGCGAACTCGGGCCGACGCTCTCGTTCCGCGGCCTCGACAACGCCAGCTACTACCGGCTGCAGGAAGACAACCCGCGCCATTGCGTCAACGATACCGGCACCGGCAACACCCTCAACCTCACCCATCCGCGGGTCATCCAGCTGGTGATGGATTCGCTGCGCCACTGGGTCGAGGACTACCACATCGACGGCTTCCGCTTCGACCTCGGCGCCACGCTGGGCCGCGAGCGGCACGGCTTCGATCCCGGCGCCGGCTTCTTCGACGCGCTGCTGCAGGACCCGGTGCTCGCGCGGGTAAAGCTCATCTCGGAACCCTGGGACATCGGCCCCGGCGGCTACCAGGTCGGCCGCCATCCGCCTGGCCTTGCGGAATGGAACGACCGCTTCCGCGACGACGTGCGCAGCTTCTGGCGCGGCGACGACCGCATGCGCGGCGCTGTCGCAGGCCGCCTGCTCGGCTCGGCCGACCTGTTCAACCACCATCGGCGCCGCGCCTGGTCTTCGGTCAACTTCGTCACTGCCCACGACGGCTTCACGCTGCAGGATCTCGTCAGCTACAACCACAAGCACAACGAAGCCAACCGCGAGGACAACCGCGACGGCAGCAGCGACAACCGCAGCTGCAACTGGGGCGTGGAAGGGCCGACCGACGATCCGCACATCCGCACCATCCGCGAGCGCATCAAGCGCGCCATGCTGATGACGCTGCTGTTCTCCAGCGGCACGCCAATGCTGCTCGCCGGCGACGAACTCGGCCGCACCCAGCAGGGCAACAACAATCCCTATTGCCAGGACACCGAACTGTCGTGGTTCGACTGGAGCCTCGCCGATACGCCGGAGGGCCGGGCGCTGCTCGACTTCACCCGGCGCTGCATCGCCGTGCGCAAGTCCACGCCCGCTTTGCACACCAGCCGCTTCGTGCTCGAACCCGGCCGCCTGCATCAGGGCGTGCCCGACGTTGCCTGGTTCGACGAGACCGGCACCGACATGACACCCGAACGCTGGGAATTCCCCGGCGGCCGGCTGCTCGCACTGCGTCGCATCGTGCGCCAGCGCGGCCGCAAGTCGTCCGCCTTCCTGCTGCTGCTCAACGCCTCCGGCGACGACCGCGACTTCGCCTTGCCCGCGCCGCACATCGACTGGCAGATGGAATGCGATGCCGCAGAAACCGAATGGCAACAAGAGCGCAGCTTTGTTGTCCACCACAACATCGTCCACGTCCGCGCGCACAGCGCGGTGTTACTCACAGCCAATCATGTCGACCTCTGATTTCACTTTCGGCGCCCAGCTCATCGGCGCCAACCGTACCCGCTTCCGCCTCTGGGCGCCCAACATGAAAGCCGTCAGCCTGGAGGTGGAGGGCATGGCCGACCTCGTCGCCATGGAAGCGCGCGACGACGGCTGGTTCGAAGTGGAGACTGGCTGCGGCCAGGGCGCGCACTACCGCTTCCACATCAGCAAGGACCTCGCCGTGCCCGACCCGGCCTCGCGCCTGCAGGCGGGCGACGTCCACGATGCGAGCGTGGTCTATGACCCGAACAACTACGACTGGCAGCACGACGAGTGGAAAGGCCGCCCCTGGCATGAAACCGTGCTCTACGAACTGCACGTCGGCGCGTTCGGCGGCTTCGCCGGCGTGACGGCACGGTTGCAAGCCCTGGCGGCACAAGGCTTCACCGCCATCGAACTGATGCCCATCGCCGACTTCCCCGGCCCGCGCAACTGGGGCTACGACGGCGTGCTGCCGTTTGCGCCCGACACCGCCTACGGTACGCCCGAAGAACTCAAGGCCCTGATCGATACCGCCCACGGCCTCGGCATGATGGTCTTCCTCGATGTGGTCTACAACCACTTCGGTCCGGACGGCAACTACCTGGGCGCCTATGCCGCCGACTTCTTCCGCGACGACATCAAGACGCCCTGGGGCCAGGCCATCGACTTCCGCCGCCAGCCGGTACGCGACTTCTTCACCGAGAACGCCATCTGGTGGCTCTCCGAATACCGCTTCGACGGCCTGCGCTTCGATGCGGTCCACGCCATCAGCGAGAAGGACTTCCTGATCGAGATGGCGCAGCGCGTGCGTGCCGCCATCGGTCCGGAACGTCACATTCACCTCGTGCTGGAGAACGACGACAACGGTGCCGCGCTGCTCGAACGCGCCCCGGAAACCGGCTTCGATGCCCAGTGGAACGACGACATGCACCATGCGCTGCACGTCATGCTCACCGACGAACGCGAGGGCTACTACGCCGGCTACATCAACCAGGCCAACGAAAAGCTCGCGCGCGGCCTGGCGGAAGGTTTCATCTACCAGGGCGAAGCCTCGCTTTACCCGGGCGGAACGCCGCGCGGCGAACCGAGCGGCCACCTGCCGCCGACCTCTTTCGTGAACTTCCTGCAGAACCACGACCAGATCGGGAACCGCGCCTTCGGCGAACGCCTGACCACGCTCGCCGATCCGCTGGCCCTGCGTGCAGCCATGGCGCTGGTGCTGCTGTCGCCGCAGATTCCAATGCTCTTCATGGGCGAGGAGTTCGGCGCCACGCAGCCCTTCCTGTACTTCACCAGCCATCTCACGCCGGATCTGGCCGACGCCGTGCGCAACGGCCGCCGCGAGGAGTTCGCACGCTTCTCCGCCTTCTCCGACCCGGCAGTGCGCGAGCGCATTCCCGACCCGAATGCGGAGCAGACCTTCCTCGACTCGATCCCGAAGCCGGACGACGAAACCGCCACCGCCTGGCAGGATTGGATCACTGCCATGTTGACGATACGCCGCGAGCACATCGTGCCGCGGCTGCCCGGCGCCCGCGCCGAAGACACCCACATCCTCGGACCCAAGGCCGTGAAGGCACGCTGGCGCATGGGCGACGGCAAGCTGCTCATGGTGGCGATCAACCTCGGCGACGATCCGGTACCGATTTCCTATTCGCGCCTGGCCGACGGCACGGGCGGCACGATCGTCTTCGCCACGGACGGCATGGAAGACATGGCGACCACCAACCAGATGCCGCCAACTTCCTTCATCGCCGTGCTGGAGCCTGAGGCATGAGCGATCGCCACATCCTCGACCTGGCCCGCGCCGCCGGCCTCGCGCCGGAGTGGACCGACGCCTTCGGCAAGCCGCAGCAGGTGAAGCCGGACGGACTGCGCGCCATCCTCGAAGCCCTCGGCTTTCCTTGCGGGAGCGAGGAACAGGCGCGCGACAGCCAGGCCCGCCTCGCGCAACAGGAAAGCGACATGGTGCCGCCGCTGATCACTGCCGAGGTCGGCCAGCCGGTGGCGCTCGGTGCGCTGCGCACGCTTGCCGGGCAAAGTTATCGGATCGAACTGGAAGACGGCGGGCAACTCGATGGACGCATCGCGGACGATGCAGGGCACGGCATCACG
>SPQI01000358.1 GCA_004570315.1 Oxalobacteraceae bacterium OM1
CGGGCCTGGGCCTGGCGATCGTCGAGCGTGCCGTGAAGCGCCATGAGGGACGTCTGGAACTCGCCAATCGCCCTGGCGGCGGCCTGGCGATTCGCATCACCCTGCCCGCCGTCCGCATTCCCGCTTCGCAACTCAATCAGGCCTGAGCCTCACATCGCCTCGAACGATTCTGTTCTCGGCAAGGCAAGCAAGGCTTCGGTGAGCGCTTCCGGCGGCACGGCCACGCGGCGCTGCCGCAAGTCGAACCAGGCGCCGCGCGTCGCCACCTCGGCCGCCTGGCGGCCGTCCTGCTTCAGGAAGCGGTTCACCATGATGAACTTGCTGCCGTCCGGACTCATGCCGCCCAGATGCATCGTGACGGCAAACACCTCCAAAAAGCGCAGCTCCTTGAAGTAACTGATCTGTTCGGACAGCACCACCGGGCCGATTCCCGCCTCGCGGAAATGGAGTGGCGTGAAACCGCGGTCGCGCAGGTACAGAAAGCGCGTCTGCGCGGCGTAATCGAGGTAAGCGGTGTTCCTCAGGTGATCGTTGGCGTCGAGATCGCCCCATGCTACGGTATAGGGATAAGCGGGATGAATGTCCTGCATCGGTTCCTCCAAGTGTGAGGACTCCAGTCTAGAAAGGCTGCCGCCCCAACGCGAGCGGCAGCCGTGCCATTCACCGATGGGATTGAGGCCATGTCGCGTCCTGTACGAACCGTCATACTCGCCATGCCCGGCGCATTGCCCACGACAGTCATCGGGCCGCTGGACATCTTTACGCAGGCGGGTCAGCTCTGGGAACGCCTCTGCGAGCAGAATCCCGTGGCGCGTTTCGAAGTCCGGATTGCCACGCTCGACGGCACGCCGGTAGTCAGTGCCAATGGCTTGCGGCTGCATGCCGACGTGGCGCTGCCGGATGTCGACGCGGCCGATCTGGTGGTGGTCTCTTCTGCCGACGTCGAGCAGCGGGACACCTGGAAATCGGCCGTCGTGCCGGAGCTGCTGCGCCTGCATCGCGGCGGTGCGCAAATCGCCAGCGTATGCACCGGCGCGTTTGCCCTTGCCGAGACAGGCCTTCTGGACGGCCGTATCGCCACGACGCATTGGGGCTTCGCGCCGGCCTTCCGGACGCTGTATCCGGCCATCGATCTGCGCGTGGAGCGCATGCTCACCCATGACGCCAACCTGCTGTGCTCGGGCGGCATCAACGCCTACGCCGAACTGTGCCTCTACCTCGTGGAACACTGGTGCGGCTACGAGACCGCCGAGCACCTCGCGCGCGCCCTTGTGCTGGAAGGGTGGCGCGACCGGCAATCGGACTACGCCCTCTTCGACTTCCAGAAGCAGCATGGCGACGATGGCATTCTCAAGGCGCAATTGCACATGGAACGTCACCTGGCCGAGCCGCTGAATGTGGCGGCATTGGCCGCCGTGGCGTTGATGAGCGAGCGCAATTTCAAGCGCCGCTTCAAGCAGGCCACGGGCGATACGCCGAACGCCTATTTGCAGCGCCTGCGCGTCGAGCATGCGCGGCACACACTGGCGCGCAGCAACGACGCGATGGAACGCGTGGCCGAGCAATGCGGCTATCGCGACGTGGCGCATTTCCGCAAGGTGTTCAAGGACGTCGTGGGCATGCCGCCTCAAGCGTACCGCACGAAGACGCGCATCACCGCACCTCACGCAAGCGCCATGGCCGCCTGATCTTGTACGTCGCCTTTCCGGCGCTCAGCAAAGCCGTGGCGACGCGGGTACACTCTCCGCCGATAGCAAACCAACCACGACTGGAGACGCCATGCTGAATTTCGATTTTTACAATCCCACCCGCATCCTGTTCGGCAAAGGCCGCATCGCGGACCTGCCCAAGGTCGTTCCGGCTGGTGCGCGCGTGCTGGTGCTGTACGGCGGCGGCAGCATCAAGGCCAACGGCGTCTATGACGAGGTCATGGCCGCGCTGTCCGGCTTCGCCGTGCAGGAGTTCGCCGGCATCGAGCCGAACCCGACCTACGAGACCCTGATGCAGGCCGTCGAACAGGTCCGCCGCGAGAAGCTGGACTTCCTGCTGGCGGTGGGCGGCGGCTCGGTCATCGACGGCACCAAGTTTGTCGCTGCGGCTGCCTGCTTCGAGGGCGACCCCGCCGCGATCCTGGACAAGCGCGGCCGCAACATCACCGACGCGCTGCCCTTCGGCAGCGTCCTCACCCTGCCCGCGACCGGCTCGGAAATGAACGAAGGCTCCGTCGTCACCCGCAAGTCGATCAAGGCCAAGACTGCTTTCTCCAGCCCGCTGGTGTTCCCGAAGTTCTCCGTCCTCGATCCGACGAAGACCTACACCCTGCCCCTGCGCCAGGTCGGGAACGGCGTCGTGGATGCCTTTGCCCACATCATGGAGCAGTACATGACCTACCCGGTGAACGCGCCGGTACAGGATCGCTTTGCCGAAGGCTTGTTGCTCACGCTGATCGAGGAAGGCCCGAAGGTATTGGCCAATCCCGAAGACTACGACGTGCGCGCCAACATCATGTGGTGCGCCACGCTCGCGCTGAATGGGCTGATCGGCGCCGGCGTCCCGCAGGACTGGGCGACGCACATGGTGGGCCATGAGCTTACCGCCCTGTTCGGCTTGGACCATGCGCAGACGCTGGCGATCGTGCTGCCGAACATGCTGCGCGTGCGCAAGGAGAGCAAGCGCGCGAAGCTGCTGCAATACGCCTCTCGGGTCTGGAACATTACGGAAGGCAACGAAGACGCCCGCATCGAGCAGGCGATCGACCGCACGCAGGCCTTCTTCGAGCAGATGGGCGTGAAGACCCGACTTGCCGACTATCAGCTCGGCGCGGACAGCATCGACGCCGTCCTGAAGCATCTCGAAAGCCACCGCATGGTGAGCCTCGGCGAGCAGCGCGACGTCACGCTGGAAGTCAGCCGCAAGGTGCTGGAACTGGCCGTCTGAAGCGGGTGAACTTCCTGCTTGCCATTTACTCTACCCCTACGCCTGCGCACGCCGCAGGCGTTGACAACGGCAAACAGGAGTTCCCATGGCGAACGTCCCTTCTCAGGCAACGCCTTCCAACCCGGGTAACCAGTTGAGCCCGGGCGACGAGGCACAGCCCGGCACGCTGGGCAGCGGCGAAGACCTGTGCGAGGATTGCAGCGGCAAAGGCAAACTGAGCGACGGCCGCGAATGCCCGACGTGCGAAGGTACGGGCAAAGTGATTCGCGGCATCGGCGGCGGCTGAGCCGCCGTTCCTTACTTGCGATAGAGCAGCGCGACCGCCTCGGCCGCGATGCCCTCTTCGCGGCCGAGAAAACCCAGCTTCTCGTTCGTCTTGGCCTTCACGTTGACCTGGCTCGTTTCGATGCCCAGATCCTGCGCGATATTGGCCACCATGCCGGCGATGTGCGGCGCCATCTTCGGGCGCTGGGCAATGATCGTCGCGTCGATGTTTCCTACCGCATACCCGGCCGCTTCCACGCGTTTGCAAGCCTCGCGCAGCAGCACGCGCGAGTCGGCGCCTTTGAACGCCGCATCGGTATCGGGAAAATGCCGGCCGATGTCGCCGAGGGCCGCCGCGCCGAGGATGGCGTCGGTGATCGCGTGCAGCAGCACGTCCGCGTCCGAATGTCCTAGCAGGCCGGTTTCGTGCGGGATGGTGATGCCGCCGATAATGAGTTTGCGGTCGGCTGCCAGGGCGTGGCAGTCATAGCCTTGTCCGATGCGGAAGGGCACGGCGCTCATGCAAGTCCTTTCAAATACAGTTCGGCCAGCGCCACGTCATGCGGCAGGGTGACCTTGAAGTTGCGCGGGCTGCCTTCGACCAGTTTCGGCTGCAGTCCCAGCGCCTCGATGGCGCTCGCTTCGTCGGTCACCGACTCGGCCGTCTCCAAAGCCTGGCGCAGCAGCGCGTAGCGAAACATCTGCGGCGTTTGCGCAGCCCACAGCGCCTCGCGTGGCACGGTGGTTTCCGCGCGGCCGCCGGCGCTGCGTTTGAGCGTATCGACGACCGGCAGTGCGAGCAGTCCGCCGACGGGATCGTCCCTAAGCGCATCGATCAGATGCTGCACCAGCGCAGCGGTCAGGCCGGGCCGGGCCGCGTCGTGCACGAGAACCCAGTCGTCGGCTCCCGCCTGTTCGCCCATCGCAACGAGACCGTTGAGCACCGAAGCATGCCGCGTCGGTCCGCCCGCGCGCAGCAGCGTCGCCTTGCGCGGCCGCATCTCCCGCCACAGGGCCTCGGCGTACCCATCTTCCGCGCTGACGACCACGAAGGTATGTGCGATAGCGTCCATGGCATCGAAGGCCTCGACCACATGTCGCAGCATCGGCTTGCCGGCAACCGGCAGATACTGCTTGGGCATGTCGGCGCCCATGCGTGCGCCGACACCGGCGGCGGGAATCAAGGCGACATGGCGCGGGGAAGGTGTACCTGGCATGGTTTCGGTCAAGTGATACGGACGGGCCGCGGGGGCTGGCACAGGGAGCGATAGTTTATAATCGCAGGATATTTTCTCACAGTCGCTGCAGGGGTTTTTCGCTGGCATCCTGCCCTGCCGTCGCCCCGTTCCGAGCTTCCGAATTTCCCGCCGATGTCGTTCGATCTCGAAAAATCCCTCCCCAAACCCGGCAACCGCTTCGCCCTGCCCGCCGTCCACGGTTCGGCCGATGCCTACGCACTGGCGCAGGCGGCACGCCGGCTCAAGGCCGAGGGTCGCATGCTGGCCGTGGTGGCAGCGAACGCGACGGATGGCCAGAGACTGCTCTCGGAAATTCCCTGGTTCAGCCCCCAAGGCGACGGCGCTTTGCGCTGCAACCTGCTGCCCGATTGGGAAACGCTGCCCTACGACGCCTTCTCTCCGCACCAGGACCTGGTATCGGAGCGGCTGGCCACGCTGTATCAGATCCAGCACGGTGAATGCGACGTCCTCATCGTCCCGGCCACCACCGCGCTGCTGCGCATGGCGCCGCCAGCTTTCCTCGCCGGCTATACCTTCTTCTTTAAGCAGGGTGAGACGCTCGACGAAGCCCGGCTCAAGACGCAACTGACGCTGGCCGGTTATGCCCATGTCACGCAGGTGATGTCGCCCGGCGAGTACTCGGTGCGCGGCGGCCTGATCGACCTCTTCCCGATGGGCTCGGCACTGCCCTATCGCATTGACCTGTTCGGCGAGACCATCGAAACCATCCGCACCTTCGATGCCGACACCCAGCGCTCGCTCTACCCAGTGCGCGAAGTGCGCCTGCTGCCCGGCCGCGAATTTCCAATGGACGAAGCCGCGCGCACCGCTTTTCGCGGCCGCTGGCGCGAAGTGTTCGAAGGCGATCCGTCGAAGTCGCCGATCTACAAGGACATCGGCAACGGCATCGCTTCGGCAGGCATCGAGTACTACCTGCCGCTGTTCTTCGAGCACACCGCAACGCTGTTCGAGTACGTGCCGCAGGAAGCGATGTTCGCCTTCGTCGGCGACATCGAGGCGGCCATCCGCCGCTTCTGGGCCGATACGCAGTCGCGCTACAAGTTCCTGAAGGCCGACCGCGATCGTCCGCTGCTTGAGCCAGCCGCACTGTTCCTGACCGACGAAGATTTCTTCACGCTTGCCAAGCCCTTTGCCCGCTGGGTGCTGCAGCAAGGCGACATGCCGTCGGAACTCTCTGCGCCGATTCCCAACATCGCAGTCAACCGCCGACTCGACGATCCGCTGACCAACCTGCGCGCCTACCTGCTGCAGTCCGGCAAGCGGGTTCTCATCTGCGCCGACTCGAACGGCCGTCGCGAGACGCTGCAGCAGTACTTTGCCGAATTCGACCTGCAGCTCGACGCCTGCGACAGCTACGAAGATTTTCTGTCATCGCCGGCACGCACGATGCTCGGCGTCGCGCCCTTGCAGGCCGGCTTCGAACTGCTCCTCGACGGGCAGGACCTCGCCTTCATCACCGAGACCGAGCTGTATGCCGGCACCGGCCGTCGTGCCGGACGCCGCAAGCAGGAAGCCGTCACGCAGGTCGAGTACATGGTGCGCGACCTGTCCGAGCTCAAGGTCGGCGATCCGGTCGTGCACGTCGGCCACGGGATCGGGCGCTACCACGGCTTGATCAGCATGGACCTCGGCGAAGGCGAGACCGAGTTCCTGCATCTGGAATACGCCAACGACACCAAGCTCTACGTGCCGGTCTCGCAGCTGCACGTGATCTCTCGCTACTCCGGCGCTTCGCCCGACGATGCCCCGCTGCACTCGCTCGGCAGCGGCCAGTGGGAAAAAGCAAAGCGCAAGGCGGCCCAGCAGGTTCGGGATACCGCCGCCGAACTGCTCAACCTCTACGCCCGCCGCGCGGCGCGTCAAGGTCATGCGTTCCAGTACTCGGCACGCGACTACGAAGCCTTCGCCGAGAGCTTCGGCTTCGACGAAACGCCGGACCAGGCTGCGGCAATCAATTCCGTCATCGTCGATATGACCAGCGGCAAGCCGATGGACCGCCTGATTTGCGGCGACGTGGGTTTCGGCAAGACGGAAGTGGCATTGCGCGCAGCCTTCGTCGCCGTCATGGGCGGCAAGCAGGTCGCCATTCTTGCGCCGACGACGCTGCTGGCCGAGCAACACGCGCAGACGTTCGCCGACCGCTTCGCCGACTGGCCGGTAAAGATTGCGGAGCTCTCGCGCTTCCGTACCGGCAAGGAAGTCACGCAGGCAATCAAGGGCCTGGCCGACGGCACGATCGACATCGTCATCGGCACCCACAAACTGCTGTCGAACGAGGTGAAGTTCTCGCGGCTCGGCCTCGTGATCATCGACGAGGAACACCGCTTCGGCGTGCGCCAGAAGGAAGCGCTCAAGGCGCTGCGCGCGGAAGTCGATGTGTTGACGCTGACCGCTACCCCGATCCCGCGCACGCTCGGCATGGCCCTCGAAGGGCTGCGCGACTTTTCAGTGATCGCGACCGCGCCGCAAAAGCGCCTGGCGATCAAGACCTTTGTCCGCAGCGAGGACGACTCCGTCATCCGCGAAGCCTGCCTGCGTGAACTCAAGCGCGGCGGACAGGTGTACTTCCTGCACAACGAAGTCGAAACCATCCTGAACCGCAAGGCGATGCTCGAAGCGCTGCTGCCCGAAGCGCGCATCGCGGTGGCCCACGGCCAGATGCACGAGCGCGAGCTGGAGAAGGTGATGCGCGATTTCGTGTCCCAGCGCTCCAACATTCTGCTCTGCACCACGATCATCGAGACCGGCATCGACGTGCCGACGGCAAACACCATCATCATGCATCGCGCCGACAAGTTCGGACTCGCGCAGCTGCACCAGTTGCGCGGCCGTGTCGGACGCTCGCATCACCAAGCCTATGCCTACCTGCTGGTCCACGACGTCACCGGCCTCAGCAAGCAGGCCCAGCGCCGCCTGGAAGCGATCCAGCAGATGGAGGAACTGGGCAGCGGCTTCTATCTCGCCATGCACGATCTCGAGATTCGCGGCGCCGGCGAGGTGCTCGGCGAAAACCAGTCGGGCGAGATGCAGGAGATCGGTTTCCAGCTGTATTCCGACATGCTGAACGAGGCGGTCCGCTCCCTGAAGAACGGCAAGGAGCCGGACCTCGCCGCCCCGCTCTCGACGACGACCGAGATCAACCTGCATGTGCCCGCATTGCTGCCGCAGGACTA
>SPQI01000176.1 GCA_004570315.1 Oxalobacteraceae bacterium OM1
GGTGCGGACAGGCGCTCTGCGGCGCTCGGTGCGCCGGCGTCCGTCGAGTATGGAATCGAGCCGCCGCTGGTCTTCCGTATGGCGGCGGGCGAAATCGCCGTTGAGCGTTTCGAGCCGCTCGTTGCGGCCCTGGAGTGCGATGTTGCGCTTGGCGAGTTCGACGAAGACCACGATCTTCGTCTGCAGAATCTGCGGAATGACCGGCGTGATGAGATAGTCGACCGCGCCCTTCTGATAGCCCTTCAGGCGATTGACGTCGTCGTTGAAATACGCGGTGGTGAAGATGATGGGCGTGCCGGCGGAGCGCGGGTGCGAGTGAATCGCCTCGGCCGTCTCGAAGCCGTCCATGCGCGGCATGTGAACGTCGAGCAGAATGACCGCGAAGTCGTCCGTCAGGACATGCCTCAGCGCTTGTTCGCCCGACTGCGCCGTGACGACGGTGCAGATCTGGGCCCAGCCCCTTCCGGTAAGCAGGCTCTCCAGCGCGACCAGCGTAGCCGGATCGTCATTGACCACGAGGACCTTGGGAATCAGCATGTCTTTCGCAGAATGATCGAAGATGGCCTGGTCTTTACGACCGGAGAAAAACTTGCCCTGACGAAAAATGTGGACGTATTGTGAACAAAGAACGATGGACGGGCAACGTCCAAGACTTTGTTTTTCATAGGAAAAGAACTGCGTTTGAGAAATATCAAACGGGCGCGACGCCGGCCGGCAGGCGTGCGTCGTCACGACACGACGCACGTATCGGAATGGCAATCCAGCAGGGATTCAGTTCAGTTCGTTGAGCTTGGCGCGGCTGCGGGCCCGCGAAGCGGAAGCACGCTTGGACGGCTTGACGACGGCAGTGAGTTTCTGGGCCGCGTTGAGTGCGGCCATCTGCGCGATGTCGGCGCTGGCTGCGGCCACGTCGGCCAGCACGGGGGCGGCTTCGGCGAGCGGCGTGCCCTGCGTTGCGAGCGGGATCGAGACGACGACGGCGGTGCCGCTCCCCTGCGTGGTGTCCAGCGCAAAATCGCCACCCAGCGTGCTGACACGCTCCTTCATGCCGACGAGGCCGAAGGAGTTCGCCTTGCGGCGCGAGCCCGGCTGGATGCCGACGCCGTTGTCGGCCACACGCATGTAGACGCGCCCGTTGGCGGTGCGGACTTCAATCTCGACCCTGGTCGCGCGCGCATGCCGGAATACGTTGTTGAGCGACTCCTGCACGATGCGAAACAGCGCGGTCGCGCGGGTGTCGTCCACGATGAGTTCCATGTCGTCCAGCGCCAGCTCGCATTCGATGCCGGTGCGGCGGCGGAACTCCTTCACCTGCCATTCGATGGCGGCGTTCAGGCCGAGATCGAGCACGGTGGGACGCAGATTGTTGATGATGGCGCGCATGGCCTTCATCGTGTTGTCGATGTGGTCGAGCACGGCATGCACCCGCTTGTTGAGCTTGGGATGCGTGGTCGACGTGCGCGCATGCAGCATCGCGATGTCGATGCGCAGGGCGAGCAGGTTCTGTCCCAGCTCATCGTGGATTTCGCGCGCAATCCGCTTGCGCTCGTCTTCCTTGATCCGTTCCTGGTAGTTCGCCAGCTGCCGCAGTTCTTCCTGCGACTGCCGCAGCGCGCTTTCGGCCTGTTCCCGCTCTCGGATGTGTTGCAAGTCCTGCAGGCGCTGCTCCTGCAGTTCGCGGTTGAGCAGCTCGAGCTCCTGCTTCTGGTGTTGCAGTTGCAGGTTCTTCTTCGCGAGTTCGACGAAGACCGCGACCTTGGTCTGCAGGATCTGCGGGATGATGGGCGTGAAGAGGTAGTCCACCGCGCCGCGCTGATAACCCTTGAGCCGATGAATCTCGTCGGCGTAGTGCGCCGTCACGAAGATGATCGGCACCGACGCCGAGCGCGGATGCGAATGGATCGCCTCGGCCGTCTCGAAACCGTCCATGCTGGGCATGCTCACGTCGAGCAGGATCACGGCGAAGTCGTGCTTGAGCACATGGCGCAAGGCTTCTTCGCCGGAGCGCGCGGTGATCACTTCGTAATCCGGCGTTTCCGTGAGCAGGCTCGCCAGCGCGAGCAGGCTGGCGGAGTCGTCATTCACGAGCAGGACTTTGGGAGTAAACACGCGGTTTTGCCAAGCAGGAAATAGAGAGAGAGGCGGCTGGAAAGCACCCCGCAATCTATCACAGAACCCTCTTTCCCATGGCTATGGGAAACGGCGGGAGACCTTGGACTTGCTAAATATCAATAAAGAGGCCGGCAAATGTTGCCGGCCTGGCATGGAAGCGCGGATCAACCTTGGCGCGGAGCGATTTGCGTCACGAGTTGCGGACGATTCGTCTCGATCCATTTGCGTACGCGTCCGGCATCGGCCAGACGGGAATCCTTGCCCTTCGAGTCGAGGAACACCATCACCACGGGACGGCCATCGATCTTGGCCTGCATGACGAGGCAGCGCCCTGCTTCGGTGATGTAGCCGGTCTTCTGCAGGCCGATGTCCCAATGCGAATTCATCACGAGCCGGTTGGAGTTCACATACTGCAACGGGTGGCCGCCGGGTTGCACGGTGTAGTGGGCGTCGGTCGAGTAGTCGCGGATGAGCGGCTGATGGTAGGCGGCCATGACCAAGCGCGCGAGATCGTGCGCGCTCGCCACGTTCTGGCTCGACAGACCGGTGGAGTCGGCGTAATGCGTCTGCGTCATGCCGAGCGACTTGGCCTTGGCATTCATCGCGGCGACAAACGCCGGCAGTCCGCCCGGATAGCTGCGACCCAAGGCGGAAGCCGCACGGTTCTCGGAGCTCATGAGCGCGATGTGCAGCATGTTGGTTCGGCTGAGCTTGGCGCCGACGCGCAGGCGCGAGCTGCTGTTGCGCTCGCGGTCGATGTCGTCCGCAGTGACCTCGAGCACTTCGTTCATGTCCTGCTTGGCATCGAGGACGACCATGGCCGTCATGAGCTTGGTCAGCGAGGCAATCGGCAATGCCACTTCGGCATTCTTCTCGAACAGCACGTGAGCGTTGTTCTGATCGATGACGAAGGCAGCATTGGATTTGAGGGCAAGCGGATCGCGCGTGGCGCCGAGACCGGCCAGATCGCCCGCCGTCATGACCGGCGGAGCTGGCGGCGTGGACGGCGTATAGCTGACGCGCTGAGCCACCGGTTTCTGCCTGACGGGCGCGGCATGGCGCTTGACGGCCTTCTTGTGAACCGGCTTGCGGCCATGCGCTTGGCCCTCGGCATGAGCAACAGGCGCGGCGATGGCAAGCGCGCACACGGACACAAAAATACCCACCACGAACTTCACCATGTTGCCCTCCCTGATACTTGCCTGCAAATATTATGGCTTGCAGTGTAGCAAAATCATGAAAATTGGCAACTAAATGAAGTACTTAGCGTCGAGTCTTAAACGAGATTGTGATTGGAGTGTTGCTTTACGGCAAAACTAGCCACTAAAGCACTTGTCAAAGCGCGTCGGCAATCGCCTTGCCCAGATCCGCGGTGGATGCCTTGCCGCCCATGTCCGGCGTGAACGGCGCATGCGCCGGACCAGCCGCCAGCACACGTTCGATCGCGCCGAGCACCGCCGTCCCGGCTTCCGCGTAGCCGAGATGCTCGAGCATCATGGCGCCGCACCAGATCTGGCCGATCGGATTGGCGACACCCTTCCCTGCAATGTCCGGCGCCGAGCCGTGCACCGGTTCGAACAGCGAGGGATACAGCCGCTCCGGGTTGATGTTCGCCGACGGCGCAATCGCGATCGTCCCCGTACACGCCGGCCCGAGGTCCGACAGGATGTCGCCGAACAGATTGGAAGCGACCACGACGTCAAAGCGGTCGGGGTGCCGCACGAAATGCGCAGTAAGAATGTCGATGTGATATTTGTCCCAGCGCACGCCCGGATACGCCTTCGCCATCTCTTCCACGCGCTCGTCCCAGTACGGCATCGTGATCGAAATGCCATTGGACTTGGTGGCCGAGGTGAGGTGCTTCTTCGGCCGCTTCTGCGCGAGCTCGAAAGCGAACTTCAGGATGCGGTCCACGCCCTTGCGCGAGAACACGCTCTCCTGGAACACCACTTCGCGATCGGTGCCTTCGTACATGCGTCCGCCCACCGACGAATACTCGCCTTCGGTGTTCTCGCGCACCACATAGAAATCGATGTCGCCCGGCTTCCGGTTGGCCAGCGGCGAAGGAATGCCCGGCATCAGCCGGCACGGGCGCAGGTTGACGTATTGATCGAACTCGCGCCGGAACTTCAGCAGCGAACCCCACAGCGAGATGTGGTCCGGCACGGTGTCCGGCCAGCCGACCGCGCCGAAGAAGATCGCGTCGTGGCCACCGATCTGGTCCTTCCAGTCGTCGGGCATCATCTTGCCGTGCTGCGCGTAGTAGTCGCAGGAAGCGAAGTCGAAGTGGTCCCACTTCAGGTCGATGTTGAACTTGCGCGCGGCCGCGTCGAGCACGCGCAAGCCTTCCGGAACCACTTCCTTGCCGATGCCGTCGCCCGGCAGGACGGCGATGCGATGGGTAGCCATGTTCAGTCGAGGAAACGTGCGAATGAGGATGCCGGCTCGCGTTCGCTCACCAGCGTATTCTCGATTTTGGAAGGATCGGCATAGCCGAGCGCCATGCCGCACACCACCATTTCGTCCTGCGACAGCTGCAGCAGCTCGCCAATGATTCGGTGGTATTGCGTGAAGGCCGCCTGTGGGCAGGTGTCGAGCCCGCGTCCGCGCGCGGCGACCATGATGTTCTGCAGGAACATGCCGTAATCCAGCCACGAGCCCTGCTGCATGATGCGGTCGATGGTGAAGATCATGCCGACCGGCGCATCGAAGAAGGCGTAGTTGCGCCCATGCTGCTGATGCATGCCGAGCTTGTTGTCGCGCGTGAGGCCGAGCAGCGAATACAGGTCCCAGCCGACCTTGCGGCGACGGTCGATGTACGGCGCCACCCACTCGCGCGGATAGTAGGCGTATTCCTCTTCATGCTGCTTCGTGAGCTGCGGATCGTTGTGGGCACGCAGGATCTCGGCCGACAGCTTTTCCTTCATCGCGCCGCTCAGCACGTAGACCTTCCACGGCTGGGTATTTGTACCGGACGGCGCGCGTGCCGCCACGTTCAGAATGGCTTCGATGTCTTCGCGCGCGATCGGCGTCGGCAGGAAGGCGCGGATCGAACGGCGCGAGGTGATCGCGGCGTCGACGATGTTCTGTTCCGGGGTGTCGATCATGGGGCTTCGGTCAGGATGGTTTGCAACAGGGCGCGCATCTTTTCGGGAATGGCGCTCGGCCGGCGGCTTTCGCGGTCGACGTAGACATGCACGAAATGGCCCTGAGCCGCGGCGGTCTCTTCGCCTTCGCGAAAGATGGCGACTTCATAGCGCACGCTGGAATTGCCCAGCTTGGACACGCGCAGGCCGGCAGTGATCGGCTCGGGAAACGCGACCGAGGCAAAGTAATTGCATTGGGTCTCGATGACCAGTCCGATCACCGGACTGCGCTCGATGTCGAGCGCGCCGTTGGTGATGAGGAATGCGTTCACCACCGTATCGAACCAGCTGTAATAGACCACGTTGTTCACATGGCCGTAGGCATCGTTGTCCATCCAGCGGGTGGTGATGGGATGGAAATGCTTGTATTCGCTCCGCGTATTGGCTTGCGCCTTCATGTTTTTCTCACGACGAGTGCCACACCGATGACGGCCAGCACCATGCCGGCCATCGCCGTGGTACTGAACGCCTCCCCGAACATCGCCCATGCCATGGCCGCGGTCGTCGGCGGCGTCAGGTACAGCAGGCTCGTAACCTGCGTCGCCGCGCTTTTGCGGATCAGCGCAAAGAGCAGGAAGATCGCCCCGATCGACAGCGCGAACACCGACCACAGCAGCGCCGCAACGAAGCGCCCCGACCACACAACCGTCTCCAGCCGCGGCGTGAGGTCCTCGAATATCACTGCCAGCGGCAGCAGGACGACGAGCGATGCAGCGAACTGGATGAGCGTACCGGTGCGCAAATCGAACTGCGGGCAGAACCGCTTCTGGTACAGGGTGCCGATGGTGATCGACACCAGCGCCAGCAGGCACAGCGCGATGCTCTGCCATGATAAGCCGATCAACGAAATCTTGTTTGCCACCACCAGTCCGACCCCGGCGATGCCGAACATCAGTCCGACCCACTGGCGTCCGCGCACCGACTCGCCCACCAGTGGCGCGGCGAATGCGGTCAGGATGGGCTGCATGCCCACGATGAGCGCCGACAGCCCGGCCGGCATGCCAAGCTTGATGGCGCACCAGACGCCCGCGAGATAACCTGCCTGCACCAACACCCCAGCCACGGCGATATGGCCGGCCTGCCCTCTCGGCCACGGCGCCCGCATCAGCAGCACCAGCGGGACGAGCACGGCAAGCACGCCGCCGAAGCGCAACAGCAGGAAGGTGAGCGGCGGCGCATACGGCAGGCCGAATTTGGCGACCACGAACCCGGTGCTCCAGATGAGCACGAAGAGGAAGGGCATGGCGGCGATCCAGGACTTGGATACGGACGAAGCGGAAGCGGTCGTGACGGAGTTCATGCAAGCGGTGCGATGGCGGGGCGCGCGTAAGTCGATGCGATGGCGATAGTCTGCACATGCACCGCCACGGTGTCTTGGATGTTCTTGCCGTAGCCGCCGGCCATCGCCAGCGCAACCGGAATGCCGCGGGCGGCCGCGCCGTCAAGCACCAGCCGGTCGCGGCGTGCCAGCCCGGCGAGCGTGAGCTTCAAGCGGCCGAGCCGGTCGCCCTCATGCGGATCCGCGCCGGCAAGGTAAATGATCAGCTGCGGCGTACAGCGCCGGAACAGTTCATCGAGCGCCGTCTGCAAGGCCGCGAGGTAGGCATCGTCGCCGGTGCCGTCGGGCAGCGCCACATCCAGATCGCTGGTTTCCTTCTTGAACGGATAGTTGTGCTCGCCATGCAGCGACAGCGTGAAGACGGAATCGTCGTGCGCCAGGATGGACGCGGTGCCGTTCCCTTGGTGAACGTCGAGGTCGACGATGGCAACCTGCCGCACGCGCCGCTCGGCCTGCATGAGGCGCGCCGCAATGGCAGCGTCGTTGAAGACGCAGAAGCCTTCGCCGCGGTCGGCATAGGCATGATGCGTGCCGCCGGCCAGGTTGGCAGCTACGCCTTCCGCCAGCGCCGCGCGGCACGCCGCGATCGTGGCGCCGGCCGAGCGGCGGGAACGTTCCACCATCTGCGCCGACCACGGGAAGCCGATCGCACGCTGCTCGACCGGCGACAGCAGGCCGTCGGTCACACGTTCGATATACGTCGGATGGTGAGCCAGCGCCAGCACGCCGTCGCTGGCGGGTTGCGCCTCGTGGAAACGCGCGCCCGTTACGGCGGCACGGACGCCCTCTCGGACGAGTTGATATTTCTGCATCGGAAAACGATGACCGGAAGGCAGCGGCAGGACGAAATGGTCGCTGTAGAAGAGGTTCACGGCGGGGTTTGCGACAGGGCTGGATGCGGGGCGAAATCGAGTGTAACACGCGCTTCAAGCTGTCGTTTTGTTGTAAGTTTCGCTCAAAAGTTTCTATGTAGAAATGCAATTTCGGGCTTTTCCCAACTTT
>SPQI01000255.1 GCA_004570315.1 Oxalobacteraceae bacterium OM1
AGCGTATGCCGCTCAACACCCTGAGCGGCATACGCTTCGATCGCCAGACCGGCGCAGCGCCCGCCTTCACGCCTTCGCAGCTGCCGCTGGCGGCGCTCTTCGTCGTGCCCGGCGCGGTCGGCCAGATCGCCTACGGCAGCTTCCGCTCGCCCGACTACGAGACGGCCGCCAAGTACATTCCCGCCACGCCGACCCGCACCGGCATGCCGCAACCGCAAGGCAGCAACCAGCTGATGCTGCAGCTCTTCGTGCCGAGCGGTACCAAGCCGGCGAACGGCTGGCCGGTGGCGATCTTCGGTCACGGCTTCACCGACAGCATGTACGGCGCGCCGTGGACGGTGGCCTCGGTGCTCGCCTCCAAGGGCATCGCCACGCTCTCGATCAACGTCGTCGGCCATGGCGGCGGCGCGCTCGGCACCCTGACCGTGCAGCGTCCCGGCAACGTTCCCGTCACCATCAATGCGGGTGGTCGCGGCATCGACCAGGACGGCAACGGCAGCATCGATTCCACCGAGGGCGTGAGCGCCGCGCCGCCGCGCACGGCGATCAACAACCGCGACGGCCTGCGCCAGACGGTGATCGATCTGATGCAACTGGTGCGCGAAGTGGAAGTGGGCATGGATATCGACGGCGACGGCACGCCCGACCTCGATGCCCAGCGCATCTACTACGCCGGCCAGTCCTTCGGCGGCATCTACGGCGCCATGCTGCTCGGCGTGGAGCCGAACATCAAGGCCGGCGTGCCGAACGTCGCGGGCGGCTCGATCACGGAAGTGGCGCGCCTCGGCGGCTTCCGTCCCCTGACCGGCATTGCGCTCGCCACGCGCGTGCCTTCGCTGATCAACGTGAAGGACCCGAGCGGCATCGCGTTCAACGAGAACATGCCGCTGCGCAACCTGCCGCCGGTGATCAACGACGTGCCGGGCGCGATGGAAATCGCCAAGGTGCTCGACTGGTCGCAGTGGGCCCAGCAATCGGGCAACCCGGTGACGTATGCGCCGTTCATCCGCAAGCAGCCGCTGCCGGGCAACACCGCCAAGCCGGTGATCTTCCAGTTCGCCAAGGGTGACGGCACCGTGCCCAACCCGACGACGACGGCGATCCTGCGCGCCGGCGATCTCGCCGCCAACGCAACCTTCTATCGCAACGACCTCGCGTACCAGGCGAACAATGCCGTGCCGAAGAACCCGCACACCTTCCTGACGAACATCGCCAGTCCTGCGGCCGCGCCCTATGCCATCGCGGCGCAGCAGCAGATCGCGACCTTCTTCGCCAGCGGCGGTGCGACGGTGATCGATCCGGACGGCGCCGGCCCGTTCTTTGAAGTGCCGGTCGTGCCGCCGCTGCCGGAGAGCGTGAACTTCATTCCGTAAGCAGGCAGAGGCAGAAGTAGCAGCAGGACCGGCTCACTGCCGGTCCTGCATGCCGAGCGGCGCCGCCACTTCCTCCAGCGGCCGCCGTTCGGCAGCCGGCGCAAAGCGCCAGGCGAGCAACCCCGCAATGACGGCAAGCACTGCGCCGACGGCGTAGCCCCACGCCACCGAAGCGCGGCTGCCGCTCTCGATCAGCCAGCCGAACAAGGCCGGCGCGATGAAGCCGCCGGTGCCCGTTCCCACCGCATAGAACACCGAAATCGCCAGCCCGCGCATCTCCAGCGGGAAGACCTCGCTCACCGTGAGATAGGCCGAACTTGCCGCCGCCGACGCGAGAAAGAACACGCCCGACCAGCACAGCGCCTGCGTCGCCGCATTCAGCCAGCCGTGCAGAAATGCCCAGCCGGTGAGGGCGAGGCCGACGCCGGTCAGCACGTAGGTGAGGCCGATCATGCGGCGGCGGCCGATGCTGTCGAACAAGGGCCCAAGCAGCATGGGGCCGAGCACGTTGCCCAGCGCAAAGGGAAAGATGTAGAGGCCGACGCGAACCTCGGGCACGCCATAGAAGCGTGTAAGCACCAGCGAATAGGTGAAGAAGATCGCGTTGTAGAAGAAGGCTTGCGCGATCATCATTACGAGTGCCACGAGGCTGCGCGCGGGGTAGTGGCGCAGCAGCACCTCGGTCACGCGCAGGTAGGAGGGCACGCCGCCGTGGGCATAGGCCAAGCCCGCGGTGCGCGCCTCGACAGCCTCCAGTGCGCCATGCTCGGCAGCCACATCCTCCTCGATGCGCGCCACGATGCGATGGGCTTCCTCGTGCCGGCCGTGCATCAGCAGCCAGCGCGGGCTTTCCGGTACATGCCTGCGCACCAGCAGAATCGCCACAGCGAGTACGGCGCCGAGAATGAAGCAGGCGCGCCAGCCGAGTTCCGGGCCGAGCACGTCCGGGTCGAGCAGCACGAGGCTGAGGCCGGCACCGAGCGCCGCGCCGATCCAGAAGCTGGAATTGATGGCGAGGTTCACGCGGCCGCGCACGCGCGCGGGAATCAGTTCGTCGATGGCGGAGTTGATGGCGGCATATTCACCGCCGATGCCGAAGCCGGTGAGGAAGCGGCACAGCGACAGGGTGACGAAGCCGCCGGCGAAGGCGGTCGCGAGCGTGGCCAGCATGTAGACCGCGAGCGTGATCATGAACAGCCGCTTGCGGCCGAGGCTGTCGGTCAGCCGGCCGAACACGATGGCGCCCACCACTGCGCCGCCGACGTAGAGCGACCCCGCCCAGCCGACTTGCGCTGCGCTGAGGGCGAGCGTGTCGTTGCGTTCCAGCACGCTGCCGATGGAGCCGGCCAGGGTGACCTCGAGTCCGTCGAGCACCCAGGCGACGCCGAGGGCGATGACCACGCGCCAGTGCCAGCGCGACCAGGGCAGGCGATCGAGGCGGGCGGGGATGTGGGTGTGGACGTGCGGCATGCAGTGGTTGCGTAGCGGTTCGCGGACATTGTGCCGGGTCGTTCGACGGTATGCGGTGTTGTAGCGCAAACGCCGTGGCGCGGAACGAAACGGCGTGCACGCGTGTCGATTCCTTATCGCACCGATCACCCGTGGACATCCTCTTTCTCGGCACCTCCTCCGCCACGCCCACCAAGGCCCGCAACGTCAGCGGCGCCGCCGTCATCGATACCGTCGGCAGCGGCTGGACCCTGGTCGATTGCGGCGAAGGCACGCAGCATCGCCTGTTGCACACCGCCTTGTCGCTCAACGACCTGCGCGCCGTCTGCATCAGCCATGTGCACGGCGACCATTGCTATGGCCTGCCCGGCCTGCTCGCCACGGCCGGTTTGCTCGGGCGCAAGCATCCGCTCACCATCGTCGCGCCTGCCGGCATCGAGGAATGGATTGCCGCCACGCTGCGCTGCAGCCGCCTGGAGTTGCCGTATGCGCTGGCCTTCGCGGCCGTCGAAGCGGGTGGTCCATGGGAATGGGGGCGCATGACCGTGGATGCCGTCGCGCTGTCGCACCGGGTGCCCTCGTTCGCCTACCGCTTTTGCGAGCCGCAGGACGAGCCGGCGCTGGATACCGCGAAACTGCTCGAACACGGCATTCCGCGCGGCCCGCTGTGGGGCCGGCTGCAGCAGGGTGAGACGGTGGAGTTCGGCGGCGTCCGCTACGACCCCGCCGATTTCCTCTTGCCCCCGCCGCCGCCGCTGAGCGCCATCGTCGCCGGCGACAACGATCGTCCCGAACTGCTGCGCACGGCCTGCGAGGGCGTCGATGTCCTGGTGCATGAAGCCACCTACACCGAGGAAGTCGCGGTGCGCACCGCGCGCGACACCGGCCACAGCACAGCCGGCGCGGTGGCCGCCTTCGCCGCTTCGGTCAACCTGCCCAACCTCGTGCTGACGCACTTCAGCGCGCGCTACCAGTCCGGCGGCAAATCGCCGTCGGTGGAAGACATCCGCGCCGAAGCCGCCGCGCACTACGGCGGCCGCCTGTTCCTGGCCGAAGATCTGGCGCGATTTCGATTGGGCAAGCAAGGGCGCTTCGACCGCATTGCCTGAACTTGGCGACGTCAGCCCATGGGCGGCGCAGGGATTGCCGCGCTTCCGTCGGAACGGCGCGGCAGGTAAGCTTGCGGCATCGATTTGCCTATGCCGCATCCGAATGAACCAGCATCCGCACCAGGCCGAGCGCCTCTTCCACGAGGCCCTGCGCCGCATGGAAACCGGCGACGTATCTGCCGCTGAATCCGCGTTGCGCGCAGCGCTGGCCCATGCGCCCGCGTTCGCCGAGGCGCACGCCAACCTCGGTCTCCTGCTGCACCGTGCCCGCCGCGCGGCGGAAGCCGAGCAGGCCTATCTGCTGGCCGCCACGTTGCAACCCGATGCATCCCGTATCCATCTCAACTTCGGCAATCTGCTGGCGGATAGCGGCCGAGCAGCGGAAGCGGAAGCACGTTACCGGCGCGCGCTCGACGTCGATCCCGGCGGTGCCGACGCCTGGTCTGCGCTGGGCGCGCTGCTCGCCTCAAGCGGACGCACCGCCGAAGCGGAAGCCTGCCTGCGTCAAGCGCTGACGCTCGAACCGGCGCACGCCGGTGCGGCCTTCAATCTCGCTTACGTGCTGTTGCGTGAAGCGCGCTACGCCGAAGGCTGGCAGCGCCTCGAGGCGCGCCCGCCGATGCCGCAGCCGTCCGGTCTACAGGCCGAGCGCTGGCGCGGCGAAGCGCTGGCCGGCCGCTCGTTGCTGATCTGCCAGGACGGCGGTCACGGCGACATGCTCCACTTCGTGCGCTATGCCGCGCTGGCCAAGTCTGCCGGTGCGACGCGCGTGGCGGTGCTGTGCGCGCCCGCGCTCGTCGCGCTGCTCGCGCATGCCGATGGCGTGGACGAGGCGCATGCCTTCGGCGACGTGTTCGATCCCGCCTGGGACTGGTGGGTGCCGGCGCTCAGCCTGCCGGGCTCCTTCGGCACGCAGGCGGCATCGATCCCGGCTGCGCTGCCGTATCTCGCTGCCGAAGCCGGCCGCATGCAGCGCTGGTCGGGTCTCGCGCGCGAGGCGCAGGGACGCCGGCGGGTGGGACTGGTATGGATAGGAAATCCGCGTTTCGAGAACGATGCGCAGCGTTCGCTGCCGTCCATCATGACGCTGGCGCCGCTCGCGGATGCGGCCGATGCCTGCTGGTTCAGCCTGCAGAAAGGCGCCGGCGCGGACGAGGCGCACAGCATGCCGCATGGACTGCCGCTGATCGACCTCGCGCCGGGCATCGCCGACTTCGCCGATCTGGCCGCGGTGATGATGCACCTCGATCTGGTCATCACCGTGGACACCGCTGCGGCGCATCTCGCCGGCGCGCTCGGCAAGCCCTGCTGGGTGTTGCTGCCGGCGTGGAAGACCGACTGGCGCTGGCTGGAAAACCGCAGCGATTCGCCGTGGTATCCCGGCGTGCTGCGCCTGTTCCGGCAGACCGTGCCGGGAGAGTGGGCGCCGGTGATTGCCGCCGTCGCCAAGGCGCTGCAAGCCTGAGACTGCTCAGGTGGTCTTGCTCGCCGTCTGCGACGTGCTCGCAGTGGTCTGCTTATCCTTCTCGGTCTTGGTCTTGCCGGGCGGGGTGCGCTTGGTGTTGTTGAATTCGCTGTACTTCGATCCTGCCTTGTCGGCGGGATAGCGGTTTTTGGTGTTGGCAGCCATGGCTTGCTCCTGAAAAATGATCGTGGGGGTGACTGCTATGGACAGCAGCGCACCCCCACGGTTCACCTTCCTTTATTGCAAGCGTCTGGCTTGCTCACGCTTGCGTATCGAGAAACGCCCGCAGCACGTCCATGCGCGAGCGCTCGCGCAGCTTGGCCATCGCCTTGGCTTCGATCTGGCGCACGCGTTCGCGCGTCACCTCGAGCTGCCGGCCGACTTCCTCCAGCGTGTAGTCGGTGGTGGTATCGAGACCGAAGCGCATGCGCAGCACTTTCTGTTCCTTCGGCGACAGCCCCTCGAGCAGTTCGCCGATGGCCTTCTGCAGGCTGGCGTGCATCGCGGCGGCTTCGGGCGAAGCGCCGATGTCGTCGCTGATGAAGTCGCCCAGCACCGCATCGCCGTCGTCGCCGGCCGGCGCGTCGAGCGAGGCCGGCTCCTTCGCGATCTTCATGACTTCCTGCACCTTGTGTTCCGGCATGCCGAGCTTGGCCGCCAGCGTGGCAAGGTCCGGCTCTTCGCCGGTGGCCGACACGGTCTGGCGGATGATGCGGTTCATCTTGTTGATGGTTTCCGTCATGTGCACCGGCACGCGAATCGTGCGCCCCTGGTCAGCGATGGCGCGCGTGATGCTCTGGCGCACCCACCAGGTTGCATAGGTCGAAAACTTGAAGCCGCGGCGGTATTCGAACTTGTCCACCGCGCGCATCAGTCCGATGTTGCCTTCCTGGATCAGGTCGAGGAATTGCAGGCCGCGGTTGACATAGCGCTTGGCGATCGAGATCACCAGGCGCAGGTTGGCTTGCGTCAGTTCGCGCTTGGCCTCGAGCATGCGGCGCTCGCTGGCCAGCATGCGCTTGCTGGCGTGGCGCAGCTTCGGCAGCGGCAGGCCGGCGCGCTCTTCCAGCGCGGCGAGCTTGCCCTGCCATTCGCGAATCGCGTGCACCTGGCGGCCCAGTGCGGCGCTGTGCGGATAGTTGCAATCCATCTCGCGCTGCGCCCAGTCGAGGTCGGTCTGGTTGTCGGCGAACTCGGCGATGAAGCGCTCGCGCGGCATGCCGCACTGGTCAACGGCAATCACCGCCACCTTGCGCTCGATGGCGCGCACCTCGTCCATCAGCTGGCGCACGCCGGCGCACAGACGGTCCACGGTCTTGGGCGTGAAGCGCATGCCAAGCAGCGTGCGGCTGATGCGTGCCTGCGCGGCGGTGTCGGCCGGATCGGCGCGCAGCCGCTCGGCCTGTTCGCGAATCTCTGCAAG
The DNA here is from genome assembly GCA_004570315.1 of Oxalobacteraceae bacterium OM1. Lineage (GTDB taxonomy): Bacteria > Pseudomonadota > Gammaproteobacteria > Burkholderiales > Burkholderiaceae_D > Noviherbaspirillum. Next base: position 6,820 of record SPQI01000255.1, read on the forward strand.
CTTTTGCAATGCCGCAGCCTGCAGGCGCGCGAGCTGCTCTGCCGAGACGCTTTCTGCCGGCGTGGCGGCATCGTCGTCTTCGTCCTCCTCGTCGCTGGCGTCGGAGGCGCTGGCCGGAATCGCTGCGGCGTCCTCGAGGTCGACGAGGCCGTCGACGACTTCATCGATGGCGAGTTCGCCGCGCTCGATACGCTCGGCGCGCGCCAGCAATTCGGAGAGGGCGCAGGGAATCGCCGCCATCGCGTCGATCATGTCGCGCTGGCCTTCCTCGATGCGCTTGGCGATCTCGATCTCGCCTTCGCGCGTGAGCAATTCGGCGGACGACATCTCGCGCATGTACATGCGCACCGGGTCGGTGCTGCGGCCGTAGTCTTCATCGGCGATCGCCGTGTCGGCCGCGGCTTCCACTTCATCGTCGGTGGCGCCCGACGGCACGCGGTCGGTCAGGAGCAGCAGCGCATCGTCGGGCGCCTGCTCGACCAGCGCGATGCTCATGTCGTCCAGCGTGCGCTGGATCTCGGCGATCGAGTCGGGACCTTGCGCATCGTCGGGCAGGTGGTCGTACATCTCGGCGTGCGTGATGTAGCCGCGTTCCTTGCCCAGCTTGATGAGCGCCGCAACCTGGCGGCGTTTCTCGACGATGTCGCCGCCTTTCGCGGTCGCGCGCTTGCGTGATTTCGCCAGCTGCTCGGCGCGCTCGGCCGCGCTCCATTCGGCGACTTCATCGCTCTCCAGCACAAACGAGGCGGGACGGCCGCGCGGGCGTGCGG
>SPQI01000155.1 GCA_004570315.1 Oxalobacteraceae bacterium OM1
AGACTTCGACACGCCCGACCGCTTCCTGCAGCGCCAGCGCATCGGCCTGCGCGTGCGCAAGGAAGCCGGCCGCTGGGTGCAGACGATGAAGGCCGGCGGCAGCGTGCGCGCCGGCATGCACCAGCGCCACGAATGGGAGAGCGAGGTCGATGCGCCGCAGCCCGATCTCGCTGTCCTGCGCAAGCTGGCCGGCAAGGACGCGGACGCCGCCAGCGCGCTCGCCCTGCCGAACCTTGCCGAGCAGCTGCAGGAGCAATTCGTCGTGCGCGTGCGCCGTGCCACCTGGAAGCTGGCCTACGAAAACGCCGAGATCGAACTGGCGCTCGACGAAGGCACGATCGAACGCGGCGAGCTGAAAGTGCCGGTGAGCGAGATGGAACTGGAGCTCAAGTCCGGGCCGCCGGCCGCGCTCTACGATGTCGCGCTGAAGCTGCTGGCCGACGTTCCCGCCCGCATCGGCAGCCGCAGCAAGGCCGAGCGCGGCTTTGCGCTCGGAGCGGACATCAAGCCGGAAGCCGTGAAGGCGCAACCGGTGCACCTGGCCAAGGACATGACGGTGGAGCGCGCGATGCAGGCGGTGTTCGAGAACTGCCTCGACCAGATCGCCGCCAACGAGGCGGGCGTGGCCGAGACCACGGCGCCGGAGCCGCTGCACCAGATGCGCGTCGGCCTGCGCCGCCTGCGTTCCGCGCTCAAGCTGTTCGCGGACGCCGCGACGCTCCCGTCACACCTGCAGGACGACCTGCAATGGCTGGCCGGCGAGCTCGGCGGCGCACGCGACTGGGACGTGCTTGCGCTCACCACCCTGCCACGCCTGCAGCAGGCGCCTCAGGAAGCCTTCCCGATGCAGGCCCTGCAGCACTGGGTCGGCGAGATCGCGGCCGGCAAGCACAACGCCGCCGCGCGCGCAGTCCAGTCGCCGCGCTTCACGCGCTTCGTGCTCGCGCTGGTGGCCTGGGTGCAGGGCGCAGGATGGCAGGAGGACCTGGACGACGCGCGCGCGCATCGGCTCAACGAACCGGTACGCCGCTTTGCCAACCACACGCTGCAGGACGACCACAAGCGCGTGCTCAAGCGCGGAAAGAAGATCGAGGACGCGGATGCGGAATCGCTGCACCGGCTGCGCATTGCGATCAAGCGCTGCCGCTATGCGGCCGAGTACTTCGGGAACCTCTACGGCGGCAAGCAGGTGCGCCGCTACACCGAAGCGCTCACCGGCCTGCAGGATGAACTCGGCTGGCGCAATGACGTCGCGGTCGCGCAGAATCTGCTGCGCGACGTGGAGCACCGGCATGGCGACGCGTCGGCGGACATTGCCTTTGCGCGCGGGTATCTTGCTGCGGAAGCGGCCTTCGACCGGCGCGGGCTGGTGAAGGCGTGGAAGGCGTTTCGCAAACAGACGCAGCCGTGGCACCACCACTGAGCGCTTGAGCGGCTGCATCGGTGGCGACGGCAGGATTCCTGCACGACACCGCATGCGAATTGCTGAAGCCGCGCTTACGCCGCGAGACGAAGGGGCACTGTCTGCGCCGAAGGGAGAACCTCCGCTTCGGCCTCATCGGATGCGATGCCCGTGCCGTCTTCCTCGATGCAGAACACGTTGACGGAGGCGGCCACGCGCTGCGACTGCGTGCGCAGCGCCGACGTCGCCGCGACGGCATCGTCCACCAGCGCGGCGTTATGGCGCGTGACGGCGTCGATGTCGTCGATGGCGTTGCCGACCTCCTCGAGCCCGGCCCGCTGGGTTTCGCTGGCAGTGCGGATATCGCCCATGAGCACGCTCACCCGTTCGATGCCATCGACGATCCGGCGCATCGTCGTGCCCGCCTCGTTGACCAGCCGGCTGCCCGCCTCGACTTCTTCGACCGACGCGCCGATCACCGTCTTGACCTCCCGGGCGGCAGTCGTCGCCCGCTGCGCAAGATTGCGCACCTCGGCCGCGACGACGGCAAAGCCGCGCCCATGCTCGCCGGCACGTGCTGCTTCGACAGCCGCATTGAGCGCCAGGATGTTGGTCTGGAATGCGATGCCGTCGATCACGCTCACGATGTCGCTGACCCGCTGCGAGGCGGCGTGGATCGAGTCCATCGTGCGCACGACGTCGGCCACCACGCCGCCGCCCTCCCGTGCCACACGCGTCGCGTCGCTCGCAAGGGCGTCGGCGTGCCGGGCGTTGCTGGCATTTTGCGTCACGGCACCGCGCATCTCCTCCATCAATGCCGCAATGCGTTTCAGTGCCTGCGCCTGACCGACCGTGCGTTGCGCCAGCTTGCTGTTGTCGTCGGCAATGTCGACGAGCGCGCCGTCGATCGCATGGACGCCATCGCGCACCTCGCCCACGATGGCTGCCAGGCTGGCATTCATGCCCTGCAGGCGCGCGAGCAGCATGCCCAGTTCATCCTGCCGTGGATGCCATGCGCCCGGCCGGAGATCGCCGGCGGCCGCGCGCTCGACCAGCGCGGCGGCTTCCCGCAGCGGCTGCACGATACTGCGGATCAGGCGCCACGCGAGGGCGCCCCCGAGCGCTGTGGCGAACGCCCCGAGCCCCAGCAGAAGTACGACGCTGTTGCGGTACACCTGCTCCGATTCGAGCGCGATCGCCTGCGCCCGCTGCTTCTGCAGTTCGGCCAACGCGCCGATTGCCGCTTGATAGTCGCGGAAACGGGCGGCCATGTCGCCATTCGCGAGTTGCTCCGCGTCGATGGTCTTGCCGATCACCTTGAACTTGAACACCTGCTCGCGCAGGGCGAGATAGGCCGTACGGGTACGGGCGATCGCGGCCGCCAGGTCGCGTTCGGCGGCGTCCTGCGGCAGTCCGCTCCAGCGTTGTTCAATGGCGGCCAGCTCGCGGTCGGCCGCTTGCAACGCCTGCCCGAAATAATCGGCGACCTCGAGGCTGTCGCTGCGGGCGACGGCATTTGCCTGGCCGCCCGCAGTGCTGGCGACACCCAGCCAGTGGGCGGCTAGCTGCTGCTTGGCGAGCTTGTCGTTGACCAGCGCCTTCGCCATGCCGTCGACGCTATGCAGACGCCATAACGCAAGCAAGGTGACGAGCAATCCGAAGACGAGAAGGAGGCCGAAGGAAAGGAGCAGCCGCGTGCCGATGCGGAATGAAGGCATAAGGACCCTACGATGCAAATTTGCAAAGCAGGATACAAACGCATTGCTACAGCACCATGACTTGCTGACGTGTCGAAGCCAACGCTACCCGTCGGCCCGCGTGTTGACGTACTGCGGGGCTGCCGCATGCACGTCGTCGTGCTCGGCGAACGGCAGATACACGGTGAACGTGCTGCCGCGGTCGACGCCTTCGCTGAATGCCGTCACGCGCCCGCCATGCAGTGCCACGAGCCTTTGCACGAGCGCCAGGCCGATGCCCAGCCCGCCCTCCGACTGCGAGCGGTGTCCGCTGACCTGCTCGAACATGTTAAAGACTTTCGCCTGCGCCTCCGGCGGAATGCCGATGCCGTCGTCCGTCACGCAGACCGAAATCTCGCGATCCTGCCTGACCGCCTCAAGGGTGATGTGCCCGCCGCGGGCGGTGTATTTGGCGGCATTCGAGAGCAGGTTGAGGAAGACCTGCTGCATGCGCCCGACATCGACGGACGCGTAGAGCGGCTCCTGCGGAAGGATCGCCTTGAACTCGTGCCCGGCCAGCTCCATGAACGACTGCGCCGACTCGGCGACATGCTCCAGCACCTCCCTGAGGTCCGTCCGATGGCACCGGAGTTCCACCTTGCCGCTGTTGATGCGGGCGACGTCCATGAGGTCTTCGATCAGGCGCCGCATCTGGTCGATCTGGTTTTGCACGAGCCGCTGCGTGCGCGATGCCAGCACGGATTCGGAAGGCACCTTGCTCAAGATGTCCAGGCCGCTCTGCAGGGGCGTCAGGAAATTCCGCAGCTCATGGGACAGCGTGGCGAGGAACTCGCTCTTGAGACGGTTTGCGTTTTCCAGTTCGTCGGCGAGCAGGTAGAGCGTGTCTTCCTTCTGCTTGCGGTCGGTGATGTCCACGCCGACCGCGGCGATCGCGAGAACGGTCCCGTTCGGATCGGAAATCGGAGAGAACGTCAGTTCGACCAGTCGTTGCGCCCCATCGCCGCGCGAATAGCTGACCTCGCCATTGAACGTCGTTCCTGCCGCCGCCTGCTCGAACCCGCGCCGTACCGCGGCGGCATGCTCCCGCATCGCGGACCACCAGATGCCGTCCCACAATTTGCATCCGACGATCTGCTCCCGCGTATAGCCGTTTGAAAAGCTCGCGGTGTTGGCCTCGAGTACGGTGCCATCGAGACCGAGGACGCAGGACATGTACGGTCCTTGCTCGAAGAAGGTCCGGAACTTGGCGTTCGCTTCCGCCAGCGCGCACGCTTCCTCTTGCGCCGCCTGAAGGGCGACCGCGCGTTGTGCGTGCAGCTGCCTCTGGATGAAGAAATACACGCCGGCCGCCATCAGCAGCGAAAAGACGATGGCGACGCCAAGCGCGCCTTGCAATGTGCGTTCCCACCCCGAGAGCGCGAGCTGTTGCTCCGTGCTCAGCACGACCACCAGGGGCTGATTGTCCAGCATGCGATAGCTGACCATGCGCAGGGAGTTGGATGGCGGCCCGTCGGTGGTGTAGAAGCCGGTGTGTTCCCGCGGGAGGCGCCGTGAAAACAGCGGTGCGTCGGCGAAGCTGCGCCCGACGTTGGCGTCGTCCGCCGGATGGCGTGCGATCAGCCGGCCGTCGGCGTGGTACAGCGACATGACCTGTCCGGGGCGCAGGTCCAGCGCGTGGTAGAGCTGGGACAAGGTGTTGAGCTGGACTGCGGCGACGACGATGCCGCGGAACTCGCCGCCAGGCGACACGATCCTGCGGGTGGAGGCCACGAACCAGCCTGTGCCGGAGCGGCTGAGCATGGCCGACGACAAACCGTGCGTCAGATCCGGCTGCTGGAGGTATTGACGGAAATATTCACGGTCGGCCAGGGACACGTCGGGTGTCTTGGGATAGTCGGTGTCATGCTGGATGAAGCCGTCCGGGCCGATCACGAACAGCGCCCTCACGGCGGGCAGATATTGCAGATAGCCAAGCATCAGCTGCCGTGTGGCGGGATCGTGCCGCGGCAAAGTCCGTGGGGCAAGATCGGTGGCGATGCCCAGCAAGGCGATGTCGACGCTGCCGAACGTCCGGGCCATGTTCTCTTCCAGCACCGCCGTCAGGGTCGACGTCTCCTGGGCGGCTTGCTGAAGCGCCTGATTCCGCTCGCGCACCAGGGCGATGCCGAGCGCCAGCATGACGGTCAGCCAAAACGCCAACCCCGCCAGGACAGCAGCCTTGGCATTGCGCGGGAGTCTGGATGTCCAAGGTATCAAGCTCATGGGTCTCTTCTGCGCCCCGAACTACTGCAAGTCAGTGTGGGCTGCGGCCTGGTGGGTGGCATGTCGGGCATGGCGTCGAGGCGCTTGCGCCGTTCGCTCCTCGCATTGTATCTGGGATAGCGCTGCCGCCGCGGTCGGCGGGCGCAGCGCGGCCTGGATTTTCCTGGCGGCACGCGGCGTGTTTTGCGATCAGGCAGCCGCCCGTCGCGTCCTCCGCTGCGAGGAAAGCAAAATACCCTCCATTGCACGACTGTGCGATGGAGGGTGCATGCGTCAATGCGCCGGTCGCAAGGACGGTGGTGCCCTGCCGGCTTTGCAGGCGAGCGTCAGCCCAGCGTTGGCATCCCGGTGATGTAGCCCACCGCCGCGCCGTACAGGTTGCGGTAGTTTGCCTTCACCAGCGGATCGAGCTGCTGGTACACCTTCGCGTGCAGGCCGCCGGTCACGTTGCCGCTGGCGTCCTTCGTCAGCTCCCAGTCGCCCGGGTGCTGGAAGTTGCTCATGATGTAGGCAAAGCCGTTGATGTCGTCCACCGCATGCAGGCCGGTCGATTCCGCGCCCGCCGGGCAGGACAGGATGCGTGACAGCTGCCTGGTGTCGACGTTGTAGGCCCACAGGAAGTTGTTGACGTGGGTGTTGCTGTCTTCGCCGATGAACAGGGTGCGCAGCTTCTCGGAGAACTTGAGGTTGTCCGGCGTGGCGATCTTGTCCGGATTGGCGTAGTTGCCCAGCGCGTCCTGCGCCTTGAGCTTGCCGCCGCCGAGGTCTTCGGACATCAGCGCCGGCACGGCCGCCATGTCGACCGGCACCCATTCGGAATCGATGGCATTGCCGGCGCGGTCCTTCTGGCCGCCCTTCAGGTTCTGCTGGTAGACCGCGCCCGAGTACGGGCCTTCCACCTTCACGTCGCCCGAACCGTCCAGCATGCTGGTCTCGATGCGCGACATGGCGATGTAGGCGATCTTGTCCTTGGCGTTGACCGTGGTGCCTTCCCACTTGGTGAAGCCCATGGAGCCGCCCGCCAGTGCGGCGTAGCGGTGCGTCTCGAGGAAGGCCGCGGCCTTCTCCATGCCGGGCTTGACCTTGACCCAGTTGAACTTGCCGCCGAACGGAATCTTGGTGTAGGTGGCGTCCTGCGGATCGGACGTCTTCACGTCCATCATGTCCGCCGCAGTAATGCCGCCGTCGACCAGCGCCTTGATCTCGGCGCTGGTGGCGCTGCCCAGCTTGATCCAGCTGAGCGTGGCCGTGCCCGGGCCGGTGCCGGAGGTCTGCGTCCACTTGCCGACGTAGAGCGTGCCGCTGGAGAGGTCGCGCGCCTTGTCGGCGATGAACATGAAGGCGCCGCCGTTGGTGGCGTCGTCGCCCATGAGCACGGTGCGCTCGTCGGGCATCACCTGTACCAGTTCGTGCGAGATGCGGCCGAGGCAGTAGTGCTTCTTGATGGTGCCGGTGCCGTCCGGATTGACCGTGACTTCGGGCAGATGGCCGTAGTGGTAAGGGCTGGTCTTGGTCGCGTCGCCGAAGGTGTTCTTCGCGAAGCCCAGGTACTGGCTGTTGGCGGCGGCGGTGGTCGCGTCCGGCTCGTATTCCTCGCTGGACAAGTGGGTGTTCCACGGCGAGCGCGAGGCGCCGCAGGTGATCCACAGGCCCTTGGCCGGGCTGGTGTCGACGTTGTGGTACTTCACCAGCGTGAGCTTGCCGGTGGCCTTGTCCTGATCCAGCGTGAGGATGGCGATCGGCGACGGCAGCAGGCCGTACATCGACGCACCGGCGCCGTTGCGGGTGGTGTACTCGAACTGCACGACGGCGAACACGGTGTTGCCCTTCACGCCGGCCACGGTCGCATTGGGCAGCGTGATGAAGGACGAGCCGTCGGGGCTGTCGGAGTAGAACTGCGGATTGCCGGCGACGGAGGTGTCGAGAATCGGCTTGTTGTTGATGTCGTAGTAACCGCCGGCGAGGATGGTGCCGCCGGCGCCGTTCGGCACGTTCGCGCCCGTGACGAAGAAGGGCTCGTAGCCGAGCGCGAAGGTCTGGGTCTTGCCGTCGCTGTACTTGGCCGTCATGGTGGACGTGACGGTGGTGGTGGCCATTGCCGCGGCATTGGCGAGCGTCGGCGCGGCCATGCCGTTGAACGTCACCGAACTGAGCGTCGCGGCCACGGGCGCGGCGACTGCCTCGGCGGCGCTCGAACCGCCGCAGGCGGCGAGCAAGGCCGCGC
>SPQI01000090.1 GCA_004570315.1 Oxalobacteraceae bacterium OM1
TCAGGAAGTCGATGTTGGGCCGCGTGCCGGCGCAATGGACCACGAGGTCCGCTTGCAGATGCTCGCCGTTCGCCATGCGCACGACGCGCGGTCCGCCCGCGTCGCCGCCGATGGCGAGCACGCGCGTGCCGGTACGGACCTTGATGCCCTTGCGTTCGCACCACTTCTGCACGATGCGTCCGGCGCCGTCCGAAAGCAGTGACGGCAGCATGCGCTCGCGTCGCTCGATCACGGTGAGCTGCACGCCGCGTGCAGCGAGCGCTTCCATCACGATGCAGCCGATGAAGCCGGCGCCGATCAGCACCACGCGGGCACGCGGCATGGCCCGCTCCATGATGCGGCGGGCGTCGTCCAGCGTCCAGCACGCGTGCACGCCGGGCAAGTCCATGCCATGGAATGCGGGCGGTCGAGGCGAAGCGCCGGTGGCGATAAGCAGCCGGTCGAAAGCGATGACGCTGCCGTCTTCCATTTTCAGCGTGCGGGTGCGGGTGCTGAGGTGCACGGCGCGGCCGGTGCGCTGCTCGATGCGCAGGCGCGCGAAGTAGTCGGTATTGCGCCGCAGCCAGGTCCCGGCCTCGGTGATCTCGCCGGCGATCAGATGCGGAATGGCGCCGCGCGAATATGGCGGCTCCGCTTCGTCACCGATCAGGATGATGTCGTCGGCCGGCGCGTTTTTGCGCAGGGTTTCGGCGGCAATGACGCCCGCCGTGCCGTTGCCCAGGATGACGTGCTTCATGGCCGTCTCCCGGGTTCATCGAACCGTGAATTTTGCATGCCCTCTCCCTGTGGTCAGGTGCTACAAAATTCACTATATCGATCGAACAATGTTGTTAATTGAATAATCTCAAGCTTTGTTGGAAGGCATGTTATGCCAAGGCACGCTTAGTCCAGCAGGCAACCGTCGAAGCTTGGCGGTTGCGCCTTGGCAACCGCGACTTTCATTTCGGCTGGCACCACGATGCCGTTCTTCACGGCGGTCATTTCAGCAAGGATGGAGACCGCGATTTCGGCGGGCGTCTTGCTGCCGATGTAGAGACCGACCGGACCGTGCAGGCGGGTCAGTTGCGCGTCGGTAAGATCGAACTCCTTGAGGCGCTCGCGGCGCCTCGCGTTGTTCACGCGCGAGCCGATCGCCCCGACGTAGAAAGCGTCCGAACGCAGCGCTTCCATCAGCGCAAGGTCGTCGAGCTTGGGATCGTGCGTCAAGGCCAGCACGGCGGTGCGGCTGTCGGGACGTATGGCGATGACGAGGTCGTCCGGCATTTCGCTGCTGAGCTCGATGCCGGCTTCGTTCCAGTCGGCGGTGTATTCCTCGCGCGGATCGCACACCGTCACGTGGTAATCCATCCCGACCGCAATCTGTCCGAGGAAGCGCGACAACTGGCCCGCACCGATGATGAGCAGGCGCCAGCGCGGGCCGTGGATGGTGGTCAATGCGGCGTCCGACACCTGCAGCTGCATGCCGGGGCTGGCCACGTCGAGGCGTACCTCGCCGGTCGCAAGGTCGACCCGGCGCGCCACCAGCTCGCGCCGCGCGAGGCGTTCCAGCAGGGCGTCAATCCGGCTGTGCGCCGCGAGGGGTTCGATAGCGAGCTGGATGGTGCCGCCGCAGGGCAGTCCGAAGCGATGCGCCTGCTCGGCCGTGATCCCGTAGGTCACGATCTCGGGCCGGTCGCGCTGCATGCCGTTGCGCCGTACGGCGTCGATCAGGTCGTCTTCCACGCAGCCGCCCGAGACCGAGCCAACCACGCGGCCATCGTCACGGATGGCGAGCATCGCGCCTTCCGGACGCGGGCTGGAACCCCAGGTCTTGATGACGGTGACGAGCTCGCAGCGGTGTCCTTCACGCAGCCACTGCGCCGAGGTCTTGAGCACGTCGAGGTCGATGCTGTCCATAGTCTTTTCAACGGGTTGATGCCGACATGGCCACCACTATGCCACGTTACCGGCGGCCATGAAGGCCGTGGCGCAGTCCGGCATGAAGCCGTAGCAGCCTAGCGCTGCATCGACTCCCACACCTTCTGCAGCCGCTTGACCGACACCGGCATCGGCGTGCGCAGCTCCTGCGCAAACAGCGAGACGCGCAGCTCTTCGAGCAGCCAGCGGTATTCGATCATCTTCGGATCGCTGCCCTTCTGCCCCTTCAGCGCACGCTGCCAGGGTGCGGCGGCTTGCATCCACTCCGTCATCAGCCGCTGGTCGCGCGCCGGGTCGCCCCGCAGTTTCTCCAGCCGGATGTTGATGGCTTTCAGATAGCGCGGGAAGTGCGCGAGCTGCGTATAGTCATTGTCGGCGATGAAGCGCTTGCCGATCAGTGCCTGCAGTTGCGACTGGATGTCGGCAACGCTTTGTGCATGCGCCTTGGCGCCTTGCAGCTTCTTCGGCAGCGTGTAGTACTCGGCCAGGATCTGGCCGGCGAGGCGCGCGATCTCGTTCACCAGCAGGCCGAGGCGCGATTTGCCCTCGTCCTTGCGGCGATGGAATTCCTCCGCGTTGCGCGGCAGCGGGTCCTGCAGGCAGGCGCGGTCGAGGCCGGCCTGCAGGATCTGGTCGCGCAGTTCCTCCTGCGAGCCGAGCGACATGAATTGCATGCCCATCTGCTGCAGGCCGGGAATGTTCTTTTCGAGATACTTCAGCTGTTCGCGCAGCTGCAGCGCAAACAGCCGGCGCAAGCCGACCAGGTGCACGCGTGCCGCCTCCGCCGGATCGTCGAAGACCTCGATGTCGCAATGCGCGCCCTTGTCCACCAGCGCCGGGAAGCCGATCAGCGTCTGCTTACCCTGCTGGATCTCCAGCAGTTCGGGCAATTCGCCGAAGGACCACGTCGTCAGGTTCTGGTGCTGCGTCGGCGCGGCGTCGCCGGGCTTGGCTTTGGCCGCCTTGGCGGATGGCGCGGCGGGTGCCGGCGCGCCCTGCTCCACCACGGCGGGCACAGTCTTCTCGGCCAGCTTCTGGAACTGCTCGCGCGCCTGTCCGCCGAACTCCGCCTGCAACGCCGCGAGGTTGCGGCCCATCTCCAGCTGGCGGCCATGCTCGTCCACGATCTTGAAGTTCATGAAGTGGTGGGCCGACAGCGTCTCCAGCTTGAAGTCGGAGGTCTTGACGGTGACGCTGGTCTGCTCGCGGACGTCGGCGATGAGCGTGTCGAGCAGGTTGCAGCGCCCGAATTCGGCGCGCTCGCAGAACCCGGCGGCGTAGTCGGGCAGCGGCACGCAATGGCGGCGCAATTTCTGCGGCAGTGACTTCAGCAGCAGATGCACCTTCTCCTTCAGCATGCCCGGCACCAGCCAGTCGCAGCGTTCGGCGGAGACCTGGTTGAGTGTGAACAGCGGCACGGTCAGCGTCACGCCGTCGCGCGGACTGCCCGGTTCGAAGTGATAGCGCAATTCCATCGCCACGCCCGCGACCTGCATCGTCTTCGGGAACAGATCGGTGGTGACGCCCGCCGCCTCGTGCCGCATCAGGTCGTCGCGGTTCAAGTGCAGCAGCTTGGGGTTCTTCGCCGTGGCATCCTTGAGCCACTTCTCGAAGCCAATGGCGTTGCAGACGTCTGAAGGGATCAGCTCGTCGTAGAACGCGGCGATCAGCTCTTCATCCACCAGCACGTCCTGCCGGCGCGACTTGTGCTCGAGGTTCTCGATCTCGCGCACCAGCTTCTGGTTGTGCGCCAGGAACGGCGCCTTCGTATCGAGTTCGCCCGCCACCAGCGCGCCACGAATGAAGATTTCGTGCGCCTCCTTGGGATTGATCAGGCCGAAGTTGATGCGCCGCTGGCTGTAGACGACGAGCCCGTACAGCGTTGCACGCTCGAAGGCAGATACTTGTCCAACGCGTTTTTCCCAGCGCGGATCGCCATACGATTTCTTCAACAGATGCCCGCCCACGCGCTCCAGCCACTCCGGCTGGATCTGCGCCACGCAACGTGCATACAGCCGCGTCGTCTCGACGAGTTCCGCCGCCACGATCCAGCGCCCCGCCTTTTTCACCAGGCTAGAGCCCGGCCAGATGTGGAACTTGATGCTGCGCGCGCCGAGGTACTGGTTGTCCTCGTCGCCCTTGAAGCCGACGTTGCCGAGCAGGCCGGTGAGCAGCGCGGTATGCAGCTGCTCGTAGGTCGCCGGCGATTCGTTCAGGCGCCAGCCCTGCTCACGGACGAGCGTGAGCAGCTGCGAATGCACGTCGCGCCATTCGCGCAGGCGCAGCTGCGACAGGAAATTGGCGCGGCAGCTTTCCATCAGCTGCTTGTTCGACTTCTTGTGCTCGATCGCGTCCTCGAACCACTTCCAGATTTTCAGGTAGCTGAGGAATTCCGATTTCTCGTCGGCGAACTTCTTGTGCGCATTGTCGGCGGCGTCCTGGGCTTCCATCGGCCGGTCGCGCGGGTCCTGCACCGAGAGCGCCGAGGCGATGATCAGCATCTCGGTGAGCGCCTGGTTCTCGCGCGCGGCGAGGATCATGCGGCCGACGCGCGGATCGAGCGGCAGCTTTGCGAGCTGGCGACCGAGCTGCGTCAGCTGGTTGCTATCGTCGACGGCGCCGAGTTCCTGCAGCAGCTGGTAGCCGTCGGCGATGGCGCGGCCGAGCGGCGGCTCGATGAACGGGAAGGTTTCCACGTCGGTCAGCCGCAGCGCCTTCATGCGCAGGATGACTGCCGCGAGCGAGGAGCGCAGGATTTCCGGATCGGTGAATTTCGGACGCTGCAGGAAATCCTGCTCGTCGTAGAGGCGAATGCAGACGCCCGCCGCCACACGGCCGCAACGGCCGGCGCGCTGGTTGGCCGCCGATTGCGCCACCGGCTCGACTTGCAGCTGTTCTACCTTGTTGCGATAACTGTAACGCTTCACGCGTGCCAGGCCGGCATCGACGACATAGCGGATGCCCGGCACCGTCAGTGAGGTCTCGGCGACATTGGTGGCGAGCACGATGCGCCGCGCATTCGACGGCTTGAACACCCGCTCCTGTTCCTGCACCGAGAGGCGGGCGAACAGCGGCAGGATCTCCACATGCGGTGGATGGTGCTTGCGCAGCGCTTCGGCGGCGTCGCGGATTTCGCGCTCGCCGGGCAGGAAGACGAGCACGTCGCCCGGACCGATGCGCGCAACTTCATCGACGGCATCGACGACCGCATCCATCAGGTCGCGCTGCGCTTCCTTGCCTCGCGCCGGCGCGGCACCATTCGGCTTTTCCGACGACGGCTCGACCGGGCGATACCGCACTTCCACCGGATACAGCCGCCCCGACACCTCGATCACCGGCGCCGGCTTCTCCGGCGTGCCGAAATGCTTCGCGAAGCGGTCGGCATCAATGGTCGCCGAGGTGATGATGATTTTCAGGTCCGGCCGGCGCGGCAGCAGCTGCTTGAGATAGCCGAGCAGGAAGTCGATGTTGAGGCTGCGTTCGTGCGCCTCGTCGATGATGATGGTGTCGTACTGCTTCAGCAGCGGGTCGGTCTGCGTCTCGGCGAGCAGGATGCCGTCGGTCATGAGCTTGACCCAGGCGCCCTTGGCCAGCGTGTCGGTGAAGCGCACCTTGAAGCCGACATGCTCGCCCAGCGGCGAATTCAATTCCTGCGCAATGCGCTTGGCGGTCGAGGATGCGGCGATGCGGCGCGGCTGGGTGTGGCCGATCATTCCGGCCGCACCGCGGCCGAGTTCGAGGCAAATCTTGGGCAGCTGCGTCGTCTTGCCCGAGCCGGTTTCGCCGGAGACGATCACCACTTGATGCTTGCGCAAGGCGTCGGCAATCTCCTGGCGGCGGCCGGAGACGGGCAGCTCTTCGGGGAAGGTGATCGGAGGGAGCGGATTGCGGACGGGAGCGGCGGCTTCTGGCTGCCTGCCGGCGTCGTGACGCCGCTGCTGGCCGGCTTGCGGCCGCGGCTTTCGTGCTTGTTCGGGTGCAGACATGTCGGGGCGAATTATAATGCCCATCATGGAAAATCTCGTCGAGTTCGTTTCGTGGTTGCGGTCGGTCGCGCCGTACATTCACGCCTTCCGGGGCAAGACCTTCGTCGTTGCCTTCCCGGGTGAGCTGGTGATGACCGGCGCCCTGCCGGTGCTCGCCCATGACCTCTCGCTGCTGCATGCGCTCGGCATCAAGGTCGTGATCGTGCACGGCTCGCGCCCGCAGGTCGAAGAGCAGCTGGCCCTGCGCAACGTCGAGGCGCGCTACCACAACGGCCTGCGCATCACCGACGCCGCCGCCATGGAATGCGCCAAGGAAGCGGCCGGCGAACTGCGGCTCGACATCGAGGCCGCGTTCAGCCAGGGGTTGCCGAACACGCCCATGGCAGGGTCGGCGATCCGCATCATTTCCGGCAACTTCGTCACCGCGCGCCCCATCGGCGTGATCGACGGCGTGGACCTGGAGTTCACCGGCATCGCGCGCAAGATTGCCTACGAAACCATCCACCCCATCCTCGCCGCCGGCGGCCTCGTCCTTCTCGGTCCGCTGGGCTTCTCGCCGACCGGCGAAGCCTTCAACCTTGCGATGGAAGACGTCGCCGTCGCCGCCGCCACGTCCCTGCGCGCGGACAAGCTGATCTTCATCACCGAGACGCCGATGATCGCCGACCGCGACGGCCGCGAGGTGCGCGAGCTGACTGCCGCCAAGGGCGACGCCCTGCTCGCCGGCGGCCACCTGCCGGCCGACACCGCGTTCTACCTGCGGCATTGCATCAAGGCCTCGCGTGGCGGCGTTCCGCGGGTCCACATCGTGCCGTTCGAGATGGACGGCTCGGTGCTGCTGGAGCTGTTCACCCACGACGGCGTCGGCACCATGCTCAGCACCGAGAACCTGGAGACGCTGCGCGAAGCCACCATTGAAGATGTGGGCGGCATCCTCAAATTGATAGAGCCGCTGGAGGCGGATGGCACGCTGGTCAAGCGCGGCCGCGAGCTGATCGAGCGGGAGATCGATTATTTCTCGGTGATCGAGCACGACGGCGTGATCTTCGGCTGTGCGGCGCTCTACCCGTTCCCGGCGGAAAAGATGGCCGAGATGGCTTGCCTGACCGTCAACCCTGAAGTCCAGAGCCAGGGCGACGGCGAGCGCATCCTCAAGCACATGGAAAACCGCGCCCGCGCGGCCGGCTTCGAGAAGCTGTTCGTCCTGACCACGCGCACGGCCCACTGGTTCCTCAAGCGCGGGTTCGCGCAGGCCTCCGTGGACGACCTGCCGAGGGACAGGCAACACATGTACAACTGGCAACGCAAGTCGCTGGTGCTGATCAAACAACTTTGACGAACAAGGAGTCACTCATGGCCCGCACGGTCCACTGCATCAAGCTCAACAAGGAGGCGGAAGGCCTCGACTTCCCGCCCTACCCCGGCGAACTCGGCAAGCGTATCTACGAAAACGTGTCCAAGGAAGCCTGGGCCGGCTGGCTCAAGCACCAGACCATGCTGGTGAACGAAAACCGCCTGAACCTGGCCGACGTGCGCGCCCGCAAGTATCTCGCCCAGCAGATGGAGCGCCACTTCTTCGGCGAAGGCGCGGACCAGGCGGCGGGCTACGTGCCGCCGAGCGAATAAGCCGACGCCACAAAACAAAAGGCCCGCGATCGCGGGCCTTTTTTCATGGC
>SPQI01000032.1 GCA_004570315.1 Oxalobacteraceae bacterium OM1
GCGCATAGGAAGGCGGCAGGCATTGGAAAATCGCATTGTGTTCACTGTCGATGGGCAGCAAGGCAGCGCCGCTGGCGGCGATGGCATCCATGAACAGGCGCCCGGACATGACGAGCGCTTCCTTGTTGGCCAACAGCACCTTCTTGCCGGCGCGCGCGGCGGCCAGCGTCGGCCCCAAACCGGCTGCCCCGACGATGGCGGCCATGACGGCATCGCAGCGCGGCGCGCTGGCCACTTCGCAAAGCGCCGCTTCGCCATGCGCAACGACGGTACGGACGCCTTTCTCTCTGAGCAGGCGTTCTAACTCCGCCGCGGCGTCGGCCGAACCGGCTACGGCAATCTCGGGTTGAAAGCATACGCACAGCGCTGCCAGCTCGGACATCTTCCGGTGCGCGGTCAGCGCATAAACCCGGTAACGGTCAGGATGCCGCGCAATGACGTCGAGAGTGGAAGCGCCGATGGAGCCGGTGGCGCCAAGAATGGTGATGGACTGCATGGTGCAACCGGTCAGAGCCAGTGGTCGAAAAGCATGGCGATGGGAAGCGCCGGGATCAGCGCATCGATGCGGTCGAGGACGCCACCGTGCCCCGGCAGCAGATTGCTGCTGTCCTTCGCACCGGTCCGGCGCTTCAATTTCGATTCGAACAGGTCGCCGACGACACTGGCAGCCACGAGGACGCTTAGTACAGCTACCAGTCCGATCCAGCCCCATTTTGCCTGAATGCGGGTGGCAAATGTATCCGACAGCGCCGGCACGGCAACGGTGGCGGCGGCTATCGCAAGGACGGCCAGCCAGCCGCCGATGGCGCCTTCCCAGGATTTACCGGGAGAAATGGACGGTGCCAGCTTGTGTTTGCCGAATGCCTTGCCGGCGAAATAGGCGCCGATATCCGCAATCCATACGATGGCCATGGCTGAGACCAGAAAGACGGCAGATTCGCGGTACATCGCAGCGATGGCGATGAAACAGCCGAGGACCGCAATGCCGTAGACAGCCGCGAGCAAGCGATTCCCGAACGAGCCAATGGCAGGCAGCCCGAGTTTCAATGCAGGGACGAGACGGACGAGCCAGATCAGCGCACAGGCACCAAAGAGAAGCTGCCATCGCGCCGGATCGCTGAGTTGGACAATAAAGACGAACGCAATTGCGCTCAGTACGCCGCCCAGAATCGCCTGACGATTCTGGAACAAGCGGAGGATCTCCCACATTGCCGCGCCGTAGAAGGTCGCGGCGGCGATGGTGAACAACAGGGAAGAATGCGAAAGCAAGACCGCCAGCAGAACCACGAGCAAGACGACTGCCGTGATGACGCGTGTCTTGAGCATCAGGAGGCCTTTTTCTGCTCGACCACCTGTTCGCTGGTGCGGCCGAAGCGGCGCTCGCGGTGCTGGTATGACGCAATGGCTTCGTCGAGCGCGGCGCCGTTGAAGTCGGGCCAGTAGGTGTCGGTGAAATACAGTTCGGTGTAGGCCAGCTGCCAGAGCAGGAAGTTTGAGATGCGCTCTTCGCCGCCTGTGCGGATGAACAGATCCGGCTCGGGCGCATAGGCCATGGCGAGGTGTGGGGCCAGTTCTTCCTCTGTGAACTCCGAACGGCCCGGCGCCGCGACGACCATTTTTCGAACGGCTTGCATGATGTCCCAGCGGCCGCCGTAATTTGCGCAGATAGTCAGCGTCAGGCGGGTGTTGTTCGCGGTCCGGCGCTCGGCAAGCGCAATCAGCTGCTGCAGTTTGGGATCGAACCGGGTCAGGTCACCGACCACCTTCAGGCGGATGCCGTTGGCGTGCATCTTGGCGACTTCACGCTCCAGGGCGGTTACGAAGAGGCGCATCAGCAACGAGACTTCCTCGGCGGGACGGCGCCAGTTTTCGGAGCTGAAGGCGAACAGAGTCAGGTATTGCACGCCGCGATCCACGCAGGCTTCCACCACATCCCGCACCGCTTCGACGCCCTTGCCGTGTCCGGCGACGCGCGGCAGGAACCGCTGCGTGGCCCAGCGGCCGTTGCCATCCATGATGATGGCAATGTGCCTGGGTATCGACGCGACGTCGGGAATGGTTTGCGTGGAGCTCTGGTGAGACATGAAGGCTTATGACCTCAAAGTGGCGATGAAAAGTTTCTCACGGACAAAATGCCCGCGGGCAGCAAGATGCCATGGCGCAGTATAGCTTCGCCCGGCACGCCGTGCGGGTGGCACGACGGCCGGTACGATTTCGTCAAACGGTGAGGAGCTCTTTTTCTTTTTCGGCGATCAGCTTCTCGACTTCGGCGACAAAGCGGTCGGTCAGCTTTTGCACGTCATCCTGTGCGCGGCGTTCATCGTCTTCCGAGCACGCCTTGTCCTTGAGCAGTTTCTTGAGCGCCTCGTTGGCGTCACGGCGGATGTTTCGGATGGCGACCTTGGAATCCTCGCCTTCGCCCTTCACGACCTTGACGATCTCCTTGCGGCGCTCTTCGGTCAGCGGCGGCGTCGGCACGCGGATCAGGTCGCCTTGCGTCGACGGGTTCAGGCCGAGATCGGATTCACGGATCGCTTTCTCGATCGCACTGACCATTTTCTTTTCCCAAGGCTGGACGCCGATGGTGCGTGCGTCGAGCAGCGTCACGTTGGCGACCTGACTGATCTGGGTCTGGGTGCCGTAATAATCCACATGCACGTGATCGAGGATGCCGGTATGCGCACGGCCGGTCCGCACCTTGGCCAGGTCGGCCTTGAGCGTCTCGATCGACTTCTGCATTTTCTGTTCGGCGTTCTTCTTGACTTCGGCGACTGCCATGTTTTTCTCCTCTTTGACTACGAGTATGCGGGCTTAGACGTGCACCAGCGTGCCCTCGTCCTCACCCATGATGACGTTTTTCAGTGCGCCCGGCTTCACGATCGAAAACACCTTGATCGGCAGCTTCTGGTCGCGGCACAGCGCAAACGCGGTCGCATCCATGACCTGCAGGTGCTTTGCAATGGCCTCGTCGAAGGTGATCGTCGAATAGCGGGTCGCGTTGCGGTCCTTGTTTGGATCGGCGCTGTAGACGCCGTCCACCTTGGTGGCCTTGAGCACGATTTCCGCGCCGATTTCGGAGCCGCGCAACGCTGCCGCCGTATCGGTGGTGAAGAACGGGTTGCCGGTGCCGGCGGCGAACACCACGACCTTCCCCTCCTCCAGGTATTGCAGCGCCTTCGGCCGGACGTACGGTTCGACGACCTGCTCGATGCTGATCGCGGACATGACGCGCGCCGTGATTCCCACCTGACGCATTGCATCAGCCAGCGCCAGCGAATTCATGACGGTGGCCAGCATGCCCATGTAGTCCGCAGTGGCGCGATCCATGCCCTGGGCGCCGGGTGCGACGCCGCGGAAAATGTTGCCGCCGCCGATCACGATCGCCAGTTCGACGCCGAGACGGGCCACTTCAGCCACATCGGCCACCATGCGTTCGATCGTCGAGCGGTTGATGCCGTATGCGTCATCGCCCATGAGCGCTTCACCGGACAGTTTCAGGAGGACGCGCTTGTAAGCAGGTTTTGTCATGGGCAGGACTCCAAAGATATTTCCGAATTGCCTGGTGCTTCGCACTGCGCCGGACTCATCATGGGGTTGCCTCATGAGGCTACAGATTAGATGAAAATCCGGCCACGGTGCTACGTTGTTGAATGATGCTGCGTAAGGCGTTTCCGCGAAGAAACTTCGATAACGCCTTTCCAGGCGAGACCTCCGGCCGGTGGAGGTCCGAACACCTAGAAAAACGGGCCTTTCGGCCCGTTCGATTTCGCTTACGCCTGGCGCGCTGCTGCGACTTGCGCAGCAACTTCGGCGGCGAAGTCGTCCTGCTTCTTCTCGATGCCTTCGCCGACCACGTACATCGTGAACGATTTCACGCTGGCGTTGGCGGCCTTGAGCATCTGCTCCACGGTCTGCTTGTCGTTCTTCACGAACGGCTGATTCAGGAGCGAAACTTCCTTCAGGTACTTCTGGATCGTACCGTCGACCATCTTGGCGACGATGTCGGCAGGCTTGCCCGATTCTGCAGCTTTCTGCTCGGCGATCGAACGCTCTTTTTCGATCAGGTCGGCCGGCACGTCAGCGGACGACAGCGCGACCGGTTTCATTGCAGCGATGTGCATGGCGACGTCCTTGCCGACTTGCTCGTCAGCGCCTTCGTACTCGACGATGACGCCGATACGGGTGCCGTGCAGGTAGGACACCAGCTTGGCGCCGGTTTCATAGCGCTTGAAACGACGGATCGACATGTTCTCGCCGATCTTGCCGACCAGTGCGGCACGCACTTCGTCCAGCGTCTTGCCTTCGAGCGGCAGTGCGGACAGCGCAGCAACGTCGGCGGGGTTCTTTTCAGCGACCAGCTTGGCCGTCGTGTTGGCCAGGCCGATGAAGTCGTCGTTCTTGGTGACGAAGTCGGTTTCGCAGTTGACTTCGACCAGGGCGCCGACGCCGCCGGAGAGGTACGCCGCGACCACGCCTTCCGCTGCGATGCGGGAAGCCGCCTTGGACGCCTTGTTGCCCAGCTTGACGCGCAGGATCTCTTCAGCGCGGCCCATGTCGCCATCGGCTTCCGTCAGGGCCTTCTTGCATTCCATCATCGGCGCGTCGGTTTTCGCGCGGAGTTCGCCTACCATTGCTGCGGTAATTGCCGCCATGTTTCTCTCCTGATTCAATTAACCGTCCAGTCGGACGCGTTGATTCCAAATACGTTCAGCGAGCTAAAAAAAAGGGGCGAACGCCCGTTGCCCCTTTTCTTTGCCCGTTATACGGGACGGCGGGCCTTAGGCCTGCTCGTTCACCTCGACGAATTCGTCGGCACCGCCCTTGACGGCTTCCAGCACGTCGCTGGTAGCGTTGGCACGGCCTTCGAGGATCGCATCGGCGACGCCGCGAGCGTACAGCGTGATCGCCTTCGACGAGTCGTCGTTACCCGGGATGACGTAGGTGACGCCATCGGGGGAGTGATTGGTATCGACCACGCCGATGACCGGGATACCCAGCTTGGCAGCCTCGGTGATGGCGCCCTTGTGGTAGCCGACGTCGATCACGAAGATCGCGTCCGGAATGCCACCCATGTCCTTGATGCCGCCGATGGACTTCTGCAGCTTCTCCATCTCGCGCTGGAACATCAGGGCTTCCTTCTTGCTCAGCTTTTCGATGGAGCCGTCTTCGATAGAGGCTTCCATGTCCTTCAGGCGCTTGATGGAGGTCTTGATGGTCTTGAAGTTGGTCAGCATGCCGCCCAGCCAGCGCTGGTCGACGTAGGGCATGCCAGCACGCTGGGCTTCAGCCGCGAGGATGTCGCGAGCTTGGCGCTTGGTGCCGACGAAGAGGATGGTGCCGCGGTTGGCTGCCAGTTGGCGGATGTACTTCATCGCCTCCTGGTACATCGCCATGGTCTTTTCCAGGTTGACGATGTGAATCTTGTTGCGATGGCCGAAGATATACGGAGCCATCTTGGGGTTCCAGAAGCGGGTCTGGTGGCCGAAATGGACACCGGCTTCCAGCATTTCGCGCATGGTAACGGACATGTTTTCTCCAGGGTTGGGTCTTGAATCCGCACCAGTGACCCGTCGTGACGGGCACCCTTGTCGGCCGGATTCGGGATTTACGAAAAATCGGCATTGCGCCGCTTAACCTGAGCGCACTCAACCGAACGCACTCAAGCTAACCCAAGATTCTACCCCAAAACGCTTGCGCCGTTCAAGGGAATATCGACTTGCCACCAAGCGGCGCGATGCCGGGTCGACTATAATTTCCCATTGACCGACTTTCTGCGCCCGCGGGCGCCACGCAGGATTCCATGGGCTCCATCTCCATCAAGACCGACGACGACATCAAGGGCATGCGCATTGCCGGCCGGCTGGCCGCCGAGGTGCTCGACTTTATCGAACCCCACGTCAAGCCCGGCGTCACGACGGGCGAACTGGACCGCCTTTGCCATGAGTACATGACAAATGTGCAAGGCACGATTCCGGCGCCGTTGAACTATTGCCCGCCCGGCTACACCCCCTTCCCGAAGGCGATCTGCACTTCGGTCAACGACGTCATCTGCCACGGCATCCCGGGCGATAAAGTATTGAAGAGCGGCGACGTGCTGAACATCGACATCACGGTCATCAAGGACGGCTACCACGGCGACACCAGCCGCATGTTCTTCGTCGGCGAACCCTCCATTCTTGCGAAGCGCCTGACGCAGATTACGTTCGAATGCATGTGGCTTGGCATTTCGAAGATCAAGCCGGGCGCCCATCTGGGCGATATCGGTTACGTGATCCAGCAGCATGCCGAAAAGGCTGGCTACAGCGTCGTACGCGAATTCTGCGGCCATGGCATCGGCAAGGTCTTCCACGAAGAACCGCAGGTATTGCACTACGGCCGTCCGGGCACGCTGGAAAGGATCGAAGCCGGCATGATTTTCACCGTCGAGCCGATGATCAATGCCGGTCGCCGGGAAATCCGCGAAATGGGCGACGGCTGGACCATCAAGACCAAGGATCGCAGCCTCTCGGCGCAATGGGAACACACCGTCCTCGTTACGCCGACCGGCTATGAAGTCCTGACCGTTTCTCCCGGCATGCCTGCCCCGCCGGCATTCATTCAGGAGTCCGCCGCCGGCCAAAGCGTCACGGCGTAAGCCATGGCTTCGCTCGCATTGACGCTCAAGGAGCGTCTCAAGGCCGAGCGCCAGGCGGCAATCGAGGCATTTCAGGCGGACGGCCAGCCGGAACGGCTGCTGGTGCGCTTGCGGCAGAACGTCGATGCCGCTCTGACGCAGGCCTGGCAGGCCTTTGGCATGCCATCCAGCGCCGCGCTGGTCGCCGTAGGCGGCTACGGGCGGGGCGAACTTTTCCCCCACTCCGATGTGGATGTCCTGGTCCTGCTCGCCGCGGCGCCGGATCGCGCGCTGCAGGCCAAGCTCGAGGAATTGGTTCAGCTGTTCTGGGATATCGGACTCGAGATCGGACATAGCATTCGTACGGTCGACGAATGCCTGACCGAATCGGCCGGCGACATCACCGTGCAGACCAGCCTCCTCGAAGCGCGCCGCGTCGCCGGCAACCGCGTGCTGTTCCAGTTCCTGCAGGACCGCTTCCGCGCTGCGATGAATCCGCAAGCCTTCTTCCAGGCCAAGACGCTGGAAATGCGGCAGCGCCACGCGAAGTACGAAGACACGCCTTACAGCCTTGAGCCGAACTGCAAGGAGAGTCCGGGCGGACTGCGCGATTTGCAGGTCATCCTCTGGGTCGCGAAGGCGGCCGGCCTAGGTGACTCCTGGCGCAAGCTGGCCGAGCGCGGACTGTTGACGCCGACCGAAGCCCGTCAGCTGCTGCAAAAGGAACGCGCATTCAAGGACATCCGCATCCGCCTGCACATCCAGACCGGCCGGCGCGAAGACCGCCTCGTCTTCGACGTACAGACGCCGATTGCCGAATCCTTCGGCTTCGCGACGACCGAGACCCGCCGCGCGAGCGAGTACCTGATGCAGCGCTATTACTGGGCGGCGAAGGCGGTTACGCAGCTCAACAC
>SPQI01000245.1 GCA_004570315.1 Oxalobacteraceae bacterium OM1
CAACACTAGTATTCATGCGGGTTTCCGCCGGTCCTGGCCAATTCTTCAACGTCTCGCAACACAGAAATTTTTTCCACCCATCAAGGTTTTTCCCAGCCTTCCGTAGATGGACTTGCCGGTCAGGTTTCGGCGAGAGTGGAAAAAGAAAAAGTTGTAGTTGCCGTACCTAAACTTTTTCCAATCTCGTCCGATAAAGAGAACATCAACGGCGCACGCCCTTCCGGATGGCCCGGGCGGCCAAGGTGAAATCGGACAAGCCGGTGTCAACGGAACACTAAAGGAGAAAGAAGATGGCTTCTATCATTAATACCAACCTGGCATCGCTCAATGCTCAGCGCAATCTGTCGACCTCGCAGAACTCGCTGAACACCGCACTGCAGCGCCTGTCCTCCGGTATGCGCATCAACAGCGCGAAGGACGACTCGGCCGGCCTCGCGATTTCCCAGCGCATGAACGCCCAGATCGGCGGTCTCGATCAGGCAGCACGTAACTCCAACGACGCGATCTCCCTCGCGCAAACCGCTGAAGGCGCGCTCTCCGGCATCGGCGACAACCTGCAGCGTCTGCGTACGCTGGCGGTTCAGTCAGCCAACGGCACCAACAGCGATGCCGACCGCGCTTCGATCCAGAACGAAGTCTCGCAGCTGGTTTCGGAAATCGGCCGTGTCGCAAGCACGACGCAGTTCAACGGCATCAACCTGCTGGACGGCTCCTTCGGCAGTCAGACCTTCCAGGTCGGCGCCAACGCAGGCCAGACGATTTCGGTTTCGATGGATAGCGCACAGGTCACCAAGCTGGGCGCCTCCCAGGCTGCATCCCTGACTGCCTCGAACAACGGTACGGCGATGTCCGGCGGCGACATGATCCTTAACGGCGTGTCGATCCGTGCAACGTCCGCAACGGATGACACCGCTTCCACGACGGGCCAGTCCGCCAGCGCCATTGCCAAGGCTGCAGCAGTCAATGCCGCATCCGCACAGACCGGCGTAACTGCCACCGTGAACACAAACATCGCTACCGGCGCTTCGCAAACCAAAGCTGCTGGTACCGGTACGTTCACCATCAACGGCGTGGCGACGGCTACCGTGACCATGGCAGGTAGCGACGCCTCCGTGGACCGCGCAGCAGTGGTCAAGGCAATCAACGACATCTCCGGTCAGACTGGCGTCACCGCCGTGGACACCGGCGTGTCCGCAACCGGTATCAAGCTGGTTGCCGCCGACGGCCGCAATATTGACGTAACCATGACGTCCGCTTCCGGCGCCTTCACCTCGGCCAGCACGGGTGTGAGCACCGGTACGACCTACGGCACCTTCACCCTGAGCTCCAACAAGGCGATCAGCGTGACGGACAGCACCGGCATCGCCAATGCCGGCCTGAACGCAGGTACCTTCTCGACCCAGACCGCTTACGCTTCGACCACCAGCGGCAAGGCCTCGGCATTCGCCGCCGGCGACTTCACGATCAACGGTGTGCTGGTTGGCGCTTCGCTGGCCAGCTCCGACAAGTCGTCCACGACCAACGCCTCCTTCAGCGCCATCTCGAAGGTCGCAGCAATCAATGCCGTCACTTCGCAGACTGGTGTGACTGCAACGGTCAACGCAAACACCGCCACCGGTGCAGCGCAAACCGCAGCAGCCGGCACGGGTACGTTCACGATCAACGGCCAGCAGACCGGCACGGTTACCATGACCGGCAACGGCTCCGCTGACCGTACGGCTGTCGTCACCGCGATCAATGCCATCGCCGGCCGCACCGGCGTCATTGCAGTCGACGGCGGCACGTCTGCCAACGGCGTCAAGTTGGTGGCAGCCGATGGCCGCAACATCGACGTGACCATCACCTCGGCATCCGGCGCGTTCACCTCGGCCAGCACCGGCGTGACCGGCGGCACCTCCTACGGCACCTTCACGCTGAACTCCTCCAAGGCGTTCACCGTCGCCGAAGGTACGACCGGCGCCTCGCTGAGCAACGCCGGCATGCTGGCAGCAGGCACCTACGGTGCAGGCCGCAGCGGCCAGGCACTGTCGACGATCGACGTGTCGACGGCAAAAGGGGCAAGCGACGCAATCGTGGCGATCGATAACGCGATCTCCTCGGTCAACAGCAGCCGTGCAAACCTCGGTGCGATCCAGAACCGCTTCCTGTCGACGGTCTCTTCGCTGCAGAATGTGTCGGAAAACCTGACCGCTGCACGCAGCCGGATCACCGACGCAGACTTCGCTGCAGAAACTGCGAACCTGACCCGCGGCCAGATCCTGCAGCAAGCAGGTACGGCGATGCTGGCCCAGGCCAACAGCCTGCCGAACGGCGTGCTCTCGCTGCTCCGCGGCTAATTGAGGGGGTAGCAGTAACGAAAAGTCCCGGCCGGATGTCTCGGCCGGGACTTTTTCATTGAATTTGCCCTTGGCGGCCATTGATGCAGACGCAGCATTCGAATGACCGGAGCAAGGGGCGAAATACGAGGCAGTTCCAGTCATTAACTGGCCGCTCACCCGTTTATGATCGTGTAATTCCCGAAACTCCGCGTTTCTGCAAGGAGCAGATATGGCAAGCATATCCTCACCCGGCATCGGCTCGAACCTCGACGTCAACGGCATCGTATCCAAGCTCATGGCGGTTGAAAGCCAGCCGCTGACGACGCTTCAGAAGAAGGAAGCCAGCTATCAGGCGAAGCTGACTGCTTTCGGCTCGATCAAGGGCGCGCTGTCCTCCTTCCAGAATGCGATTTCCTCGCTGACGATGGCGTCCACGTTTCAAGTGCTGTCGGCAGCTTCGTCGGACAGCAGCGTGTTGACCGCCACCGCCGCCAGCAATGCGATAGCCGGCAACTACGCCGTCAACGTCACCGGTCTGGCGCAATCCCAGACCATTTCGTCGGCCGGTCAGGCCAGCACAACCTCCAGCATCGGCACCGGCGCATCGACAACGCTGACCTTCCAGTTCGGGACGATCAGCGGTGGAACGCTCACGGGCGGTGTCTACACCGGTGCGTCGTTCTCTCAGGACACCACACAATCGAGTGCGGCCGTCGTCATCGACAGCTCGAACAACTCCCTGCAGGGGATCCGCGACGCCATCAACGCGGCAAAGATCGGCGTCACGGCTTCCATCGTGAACGATGGCGACCCGACCAGTCCCTACCATCTCATGCTGACCTCGAACGCTACCGGCCAGGCGCGCAGCATGAAGATCACCTCCAGCGGCGGCGATGCCGCGGTAACGAACCTCCTCGCGTACGACCCCGCCGGGACGCAGAATTTCAAGCAGACGACAGCGGCACAAAACGCGACGCTGACTGTCAACGGCCTTGCCATCACCAGTGCCACCAACGCCGTGGCTGGCGCCATTCCTGGCGTAACGCTTAACGTGACCAAGGTTGGCGCCGCCAGTCTTTCCCTTAGCAATAACACTGCGGCAGTCACGTCGGCCGTACAAGGCTTAGTCAAGTCGTACAACGACCTGAATTCGACACTGACCATGTTCACCAGCTACAACCCGAAGACCAAGAGCGCCGGCATGCTGCTTGGCGATAGTGGTATTCAAAGCATTCAAACCCGGCTGCGGGCAACGCTGGGCGGTGCACTGTCGGGCCTTGGCGGCAGTACTATCACCAACATTTCGCAGGTCGGCATTGCTTTCCAAAAGGACGGCACGTTGACCGTAGATAACGCTAAGCTGCAAACCGCCCTGAGCACCAATTTCGGCGACTTTGCCAGCTTGTTCGCTGCGAACGGCAAAACTACCGACAGCCTCGTCAACTTCGTGGACGCATCGGCAAAGAGCGCGGCCGGCAGCTATAACGTGGAAGTAACCTCACTGGCGACGCAAGGCAGGGCGGTCGGCACCGACGCAGCGACGCAGGCCCAAATCACTGCCTCTACCGCACCGAACCTCACCATTACTGCCGGTGTGAACGACAAACTGATGTTTGCGATCGACGGTGCCGCCGCCGTCCCGGTTACGCTGACCGCCGGTAACTATGCGGACGCCAATGCCCTCGCCGCGCAAGTTCAGACCGACATCAACACTGCACTTGCAGCAGCCGTTCCGCCGGGCGCCGTCACTGTCACCCAATCGGGCGGCAAGCTAGTCATGACATCGAACAAATTCGGCGCTGCATCCGGCGTCACCGTCAGCGAGGACCCGACGCCACCGGGCACGAATACCGGCGCCGCCGATCTGCTGGGAATACCGACCACCTCGCGCGTAACAACCATCAAGGCAGGTGTCAACGACACGCTGTCCCTGACCATCGACGGCGTTTCTGCGACAGTGACTCTTGCGGCGGGCACGTATAACGCGTCCGGTCTCGCGGCGCAGCTGCAGGCAACGGCAAACAGCGCAACCGCGTTTACCGCAGCCAACAAGAAAGTGACGGTTACCGAAGCGAGCGGCGTCCTGACCATGTCATCGAACAGCTATGGTTCTTCATCAATGGCGGTAGTCAATGGAGGCAACGCGATCACCAGTCTGTTCGGCGGGGTACCGACTGCGACAACGGGCGCCGACATCGTAGGCAAGATCAATGGCGTGGCGGCAACCGGCTCCGGACAGTTCCTGACTGGCGCTCCGGGTGACGCCTCGGAAGGCGTCCGCGTCCAGGTCGCCGGCGGCAGCACTGGCGTCCGCGGAACGGTGAGCTATTCGCAGGGCTATGCCTATAAATTGAACGCGGCGCTGACCGATTTTCTTGCCGAAAAAGGCGTGATCGCGAACAGCACCGACAACACAAACCAGAGCATTGCGGACCTGACGAAACGAGCCGACGCACTTAACCTCCGGCTCACTGCGCTCGAGAAGCAATACCGCGCGCAATTCACTCGCCTAGATACACTGATCGGCAGCCTTTCGGCGACCAGCAGCTACCTGACTCAGCAGTTGTCCGCGCTACAGAAGAGCACGTCGTCATGAGCCACGCGGCAGTTCTCCTGAAATACCAAGACATGCTCCGTCTGTCGCAGAGCATGCTGGATTCCGCACGCCATGGTGACTGGGAAGCATTGATCACACATCAGTCCGCGCGCGGCGCAATCGAGGCCGCCCTAGTCGCCATCGATCAACTGACGTGGCCGCCAGGCGTTGCAGAACAGAAGCGCACACTGATCGAGCAGGTGCTTGCGGCCGACGCTGAAACGCGTGAGCGCGTGCAGGCCTGGATGAGCGAGATCGACGGTAGCCGACGCAGCGCCCAGACCGAAAAGAAACTCCAGGGAGCCTACCTCTCCGGCAGTTGATCCGTGGCTTGCACGAACCGGGACGGTCGCCGGCGCCGGAAAATCCCCCGCCGGGGCAAAGCCGGTGCGGCATAGGCAAGCACGAAATCCCGCTATGCAGTCATTCGACTCCGCTCGGCAATGAGCGCAATGCAACGAACGTCGTGCGGATCTGCAAACCCGGTCGCCACCGCTTCCTGCAAGGCAGGAAGCGCCTCCTCCCCGGTGAAGAAGGTCGAAAAGGCCCGCGTGCGCTCCCGCACCGACAGCAGCATCCCGACCAGCCAATCCTGTTCGCGCCCTACCGGCTGCATGCCGGCGTACACCTCCGACAGAGGCAAGAACGGCTCATTGAAATCCATCGTCGCACCGGCGCCGAGGAACTCGCATGCCTTGTTCAGCATGGCGACGGCGCCCGAACGATTGCCCAGATCGATCAGCGTCCTCGCGAAAGAGATGAGCCGGGGCAGCGTGGCGTCCGCCTGTAGCAGTTCCGACAGGATGTCGGCTGCCGTGCGCAGGCATGCAAATCGCTCGCCGGCACTTCGCGTGCGGTCTTGCGACAAGGCGTACAGGTTGAGTGCCATGAGGTACACCTCCCAGTTGCCGACATGCGAGCCACCGGACTGCCAGGCGGGCAGCATGCCTTGCGCGAACGGCTTGCTGCGCAGGAGATCGTACCAGTGGGTGCGGTCAACACCAGGGAAAGACTCGAGCGCGGGCAAAGCCGGGGTCAGGACGCCGGAAGCTGCCAACATCGCGGCACGATCGTCCCTGGAAGCGAAGAGATTGGCGGTCAAGGCGTCAATCTCTTCGCCAGATTCGAGCGGCACCAACACCGAAATCGACGGCACGAGACGATAGAAGCGGTAGCCTCGTTCAACGAGCCACGTTGTTACGGACGCGTCGACTTGGCCTTCGCTCGACTCCAGCATCAGCAATGGTGAATTGATCGAGAAGAACCGCTCCGCACTCGCCAGCATGTCGCCATGGCAGTAGTCTTTTGCAAGACGAACAAAATCGATTCGGTCCAGCCCTGACCGGTCAAGCTGCAGATCCAGTTTGAAAGGCGCCGCGGCAAGCGCGACACTAAGCGATTTTTTGAGAGCATTTCGCTGGCGCGAACGCATTAGTAACGTAACTTCCTCCGCACTACGCGCATATGTCCAGACCGAAGTCGCCTTCGACCGTGTCGCGACGGATAGTGCGTATGCGCCGACGCCGGAACCGACCTCGACCATGCGCATCCCCTGCGCAGCGAGCGACGTGATGAACTGTAGTTCCTGCTCGTACCAGCCCGCGTATTCCTGCAGGACATGTGCAGCGAAGTCAAGAGGATCCGAGTTGACCGCAATAGCGGTCTGCGCGTCCAATGCGAGATAGCGTTCCGTGGATGCTTTCCCGGTCACGAACGCGTGAAGCTCGTTTGCGATCATGGCAAGCGGCGTCTCCCAATCATCGTGATTCGGTTGGCCGAACAGCCGCATTGTGGGGTGCCAGGGCATGCATGCTGTGCCAAGCGAAGTCCACTGCGGGCCATACGGGTCGGTTCGGAATACGGGCACACCCACTGAAGCGGCAATTTCGGACACGGCGGTCGCTGCCGAAATCACCAGATCGAGCGCTCGCATCAGTGCCGCGGAATCGTCGATGTCGTTGCGAAGATCGATGTCTTCGAAGTTGACAATCCTCACACCGAACAACTGCTCTGCTTCCTGCAGCTCTTCAGTGCATTCGTCGTATTGCAAGTTCACGAAGGTGACTCCTGCAACCCCGAAGATCTTTCCCCATTGCTGCAGCGTGCTGTAATACCGATGTCGCTCGCCCTTGGTCAGACCGCTGCGCCAGCAAATCCCAACTTTCAAATCCGCGCTAAGCAAGGCAAGGCGCGATTGCCAATGTGCGACCCGTCGGCTGTCTGCGGCAAGGTAGGCCGGCTGCTGCGGAAAAGCGTCGATTTGCCTCCTGAGGAAGCGAGGGAGGCTGCCAGCCGCAAGCTTGACGTCGATCCGCGGCACTTCAGCCAACCATCCGACCTCGTCCCGCCGCGTGCCGACAACCGTGACGGATTCCGAGGCGAACGAGCGGGAAAACAATGCGGCAAGGCGCGGTTCGCACTCAATGACGCAATGCCGCGCCGAGCGAATGGCGTCGGAAAAACACGAAGAAAACAGGATTTCGTCGCCGAGCCCCTGCTCCGCGTACACAAGAAGGACTTTGTCCTGCAGGGACGAACCGTCCCAATCCGGATATTGGTGGAAACGCCGGTCGGCTTCTCCGATATCCAGG
>SPQI01000326.1 GCA_004570315.1 Oxalobacteraceae bacterium OM1
CGCCGGCCGCAAACCGCACGGGGACCTGCCCGAAGCCATCGTCTGCCCGCACTGCAATCACACCATCGCCGGCGAGCAAGGCTCCGTCTACCTCACCCACGCGCTTGCCGCGCTGCAGGAAGCCAACGAAGCGACGCATCCCGGCGACGACGCTCAGGCGCGCAGCATGTGATACATCGCCTGGACCTGTCGCGGCAGGACCTGCCGGCGCCGCCACACCCATCGCAATTCCCGCAAGGCTGCACGCAAGGCATCCACGACCACCGCGCGATCGCCGGCCGCACGGCATAACGCAATCGTCTGGCTCACGGCCGCCGTGAACGGCAGGCGCAGCCACGCCACCCAGATGGCATTGCGCAACACGATGCGCTGGCGCGCGCCACGGTTGCGCTGCGGCGACGGATAGTGATGCACCGTCAGCTGCGGCACATAGGCGATATGCCAGCCGCTCGCGACCAGGTCCAGCGTCAACAATTCCTCCTCGCCGCCGACGAAGAATTTCTCGTCGTAGCCGCCCGCTTCCAGATAGGCGCCGCGCCGAAACACCACCGCGCACGCGATGAAGCCGAGCAAGGCCGGACCGGGCAGCCCGTCCGCCGGCAAGGGACTCTCGGCCATCAGGCGGCAGACCGGGTCCTCCCGCTCGTCCTCGCCCAGGAGCACGCGGCCGCACACCGCGGCCAGCCGGGGATGGCACTCGAGCAGCGCCACCGCCTCGGTCAGCGAATCGCCGGCCCACCAGGAATCGTCGTCGGCGAAGGCCACGAAGGGCGTGCGCGCCTGCTGTACAGCGAGGTTGCGGGCGGCGGCGCCGGTGTTGGTCGGCAGTGCAATGAGGGTCACCTGCGGAAAGCGTTCCGCCACGCGCCGGGGCGAGCCGTCGGTGGAGGCGTTGTCCACCACGATCACCGGCAGCGGCTCCGGCAGCGCGCACATGCGCTCGAGCGTGCGCATCAGTTCGTCGGCACGGTTGTGGGACAGGACGACGACGGTCAGGCGGCGATGGAGGTCGCTCAAGCGAGTTCCTTTCCCGGTGGTTACGGCGGACGGTGCGTAAAGCGAGCACGATTAGAACGGAGCACGGGAAGCCTTGTTCCAGCCTCGGCATAGGGGAACCTCAAGCCCGGACGCCGACTCTTTTCGTTATCGCAACCAGGAGATCGACATGCCCAAATCCACGTTCGCAGGCCATCCGCTGCATCCCATGCTCATCGTCGCGCCTGCCGCGCTGATTCCGTTCGGATTCATTCTGGATGCGATGCATCGTTCCAGCGGAAAGGAATCGTATGCGAACGCCGCTTATTACAGCCTCGTCGGCGGCCTGATCGGCGGCCTCGCCGCAGGCGCAGCCGGCGCGATGGATTACCTGACGATCGAGCCGGAGACCGACGTCAAGCGCACGGCCAACGTCCATGCCATGCTCAACGGCGGCGCACTGGTCCTGACGGCCGCCAACGTCGTGGCCCGCCGCAGCACGCGCGAGCACACCGGCGGTTCGCTGGTTGCGTCGGCGCTGGCGGCGGCCGGCGTGCTGATCTCGGGCTGGTTCGGCGGCCGGCTCGTCTATGAACAGGGCATGCGGGTCAAGGGCGTGAGCCCGGTCGACCGCGAGCCTGAACTGAAAGCCCCGGGCGACGAACTGATCGAGCACGCGATGAAGCGCGAAGAGCAGGTCGTTACCGCGCGCGGGCCCTATCTGCACTGAAGCGCATGAACGCCGCCGGCATGCGGGCCATGGTCCTGCCTGCGGGCGGCGGGCCGCTGCAGGCGATGCGGCTCCCGGTACCTGAACCCGGGCCGGACGACGTCTTACTGCAAGTGGCCGCGTGCGGGGTGTGCCGCACAGATCTGCATATCGTGGATGGGGAATTGCCGCCGCACCGGCGCCCGGTCGTTCCGGGCCACCAGATCGTCGGCCGCGTCGTTGCGCGCGGCAGCCGCGTGACATCTCTGGCCGAAGGCGACCGGGTCGGCGTGCCATGGCTGGGTGGCACCTGCGGCCATTGCACCTACTGCACCCGCACGCAGGAAAACTTGTGCGACCGCGCCGTGTTCACCGGCTACGACCGCGACGGCGGTTACGCGGACTACGTCGCGGCCGACGCCCGCTATTGCTGCCCGCTGCCGGCGCGCTACGACGATCTCCATGCCGCGCCGCTGCTGTGCGCCGGACTGATCGGTTATCGCGCCTACGCGATGAAGGGCGACGCGGAGACCATCGGCCTGTACGGCTTCGGCGCCGCGGCGCACATCATTGCCCAGGTTGCCCGTCATGCAGGCCGGCGCGTGTTCGCCTTCACCCGGCCCGGTGATGTGACGGCCCAGGCCTTTGCACGTTCGCTCGGCGCCGAATGGGCAGGCGATTCCACGCAAGCGCCGCCGACGATGCTGGACGCGGCCATCATCTTCGCAGCCGACGGCGCACTCGTTCCGATCGCATTGAAAGCCGTCCGCAAGGGCGGCAGCGTGGTCTGCGCCGGCATTCACATGTCCGACATTCCCGGCTTCGCCTACGACGACCTGTGGGGCGAACGCGTGATTCGTTCGGTCGCCAACCTCACGCGCGCGGACAGCAGCAGCTTCTTCCGCGTCGCCGAGCAATGCGAGATCAAGACCTCGCCGGTGCCCTTCCCGCTCGCGCAGGCGAACGAGGCGCTCGGCGCATTGCGCTCCGGCGCGTTCACCGGTGCAGCCGTGCTGCTGCCTTAGAGTTTTTCGACGAACAGCTTCAGCACGTCCCGTAGCCGGTCGTCCGGCATCTGCAGCAGTGCTTCGCCGACATACCATTCGAACGAAGATTGGTCCGCCAACGGCGCCTGCCGCGCTGCGCCGCAGAGCCAGATGCCGTGCTCTTCCGCCAGCGCGTTGCGGATGGCAGTGACCCGCTCGCGGGACGCCGGGCAGTAGACATGAAACATGTTGACCTGCGGCGCGGCCGGATTGACGCGCAGCGCCGGGAATTCACCCACGATGCGGGCGGCCTCGCGGGCACGGCGCAGGTACGCCGGCATGCGGGCCAGCCGCTCGTCGAAGCGCATCGCCGCGCTGATCACATAGGGCGACACGCGCGCCACATTGCCGCCGAAGCGCTTGATCCACATGTCGGCCCGCGCAATGAAGTCCGCGCTGCCGGCCAGGACCGCACCCGCGAATCCGCCGATGCCCTTGTAGAGCGAGACGTAGGTGGAATCGAAGCCCTGCGCCACCTCGCTGGGCGTCTTGCCGTAGCCGGCCGCCGCTTCCCAGAGTCGGGCGCCGTCCATGTGCAGGTGAATATCCTGGGCATGGCAGTACGCCTTGAGTTCGTCGAGCGCCTCCCACGCCGGCAGCTGGCCGCCGATCTCGCGCATCGGCAATTCATAGAGCGCGGCGCCGATGCGGTCCGGCCACGCCTTCAGGTCGTCCGTGCCCCAGGTCCGGAACGGATCGCCGACCTGCAGCACCTTGAAGTGATCCAACAGCTGGTAGTTGCTGCGTTCGTGCACAAGGACGTGTGCGGAGGGATGCAGCGCCACGCTGCGGCTGCCCCGTGACTCGGCCGCCAGCCGCAGCGCCACCACCTGCGCCATGGTGCCGGTGATGCAGAACACCGCCTTCTCGTAGCCGAGCAGCGCGGCGATCTTTTCCTCGAAGGCCTGCACCGCCTGATCCTGGCCGTAGACGTCATGGGCGACGCCGTGACTCTCGCACCAGCGGGCCATGGCGGCAAAGTCCCGGGCAGGTGTGGAAGGCAGGTCGCCGGACAGGAAGGTATGGCAGCGCTGGCGCAGTTCGAGCGGGTTGGACAAGGCGGACTCCGGGCGAAGGGGAAAGCCTTGCATTGTGCCGAAGAATGGTCGTGGGCGCCTGCTGCACCGCACGAAGCAACGGCGGGCGTAGAGACCCGCCGTTTTCCTGGCAAATCAGTGACTTGCCGTTGAGTGCTGCGAGATTACTTGAAGCGCATCCGGACGGATGCGCGCGCGTCAGAGCTCGCTGCTCATATTGCTCATGTGCTTGATGGGCTCGTTCTGATGAGCCTGTATCTTGCCCTTGTGCTTGAGGACCTGGCGGTCCAGTTTGTCGACAAGGCCGTCGATGGCGGCATACAGATCCTCCGCGTAGTGGTCGAGATGGAACACGTTGCCTTTCACGCGCAGGTTGACCTCGGCGCGCTGGCGCTTGTCCTTCTCCGACGGCTGTTCCACGCCGAGTACGACCGCAATGTCGATGATCTGGTCGAAATGGCGGATCACCCGCTCGAGTTTCTCTTCGACATAGGCGCGCAGCGCAGGGCTGACATCGACGTGCTGGCCGGTTAGCAACAAATTCATGTGGGCTCTCCTTTTCAAGTCCTCGTTGGGGCCGCATTTGCGCGGCATCATGCTCCTTGTCTGACGGTCATCCCTGCACGAGGTTCACTGCACGACCGTGCGGTTTTCCGCTTACTATTACGGCGTTCCCATCCACACTATTTCTCCTCGCCATGATCCAAGACACCGCCATCCGCTTCGACAACCAGGTTGCCATCGTCACCGGCGCCGGCGGCGGCCTCGGCCGCTCCCATGCCCTCCAGCTCGCCGCCCGCGGCGCCAAAGTGGTCGTCAACGACCTCGGCGTCGCCCGCGACGGTTCCGGCAATTCCGTTTCCGCCGCTCAGCGGGTGGTCGACGAAATCCGGGCGGCCGGCGGCGAAGCCATCGCCAGCGGCGCCTCGGTGACCGACCCGGCCGCGGTGCAGGCCATGGTCGATGAGGCCATGCAGACCTGGGGCCGCATCGACATCCTCGTCAACAACGCCGGTTTCCTGCGCGACAAGACCTTTTCCAAGATGAGCCTGGACGACTTCCGGTCCATCGTCGACGTCCACCTGATGGGCGCCGTCTATTGCACCAAGGCGGTCTGGGAAATCATGAAGCAGCAGAATTACGGCCGCATCGTGATGACGACCTCGTCCTCCGGCCTGTTCGGCAACTTCGGCCAGGCCAACTACGGCGCGGCCAAGATGGCGCTGGTCGGCCTGATGCAAACCCTGGCGCTCGAAGGCCACAAGTACGGCATCAATGTGAACTGCCTCGCGCCTACCGCCGCGACCCGCATGACCGAGGAACTGATGACGCCCGAAGACCTCGCGATGCTCGTGCCGGAACGCGTCACGCCGGGCATGCTGTACCTGGTGTCCCGCGAGGCGCCGACGCGCATGATCCTCTGCGCCGGTGCCGGCACCTTCTCCCGCTCCAATGTCACGCTGACTGACGGCTTCTACGTCGGCGATGCGCCCGATGCCGCCGAACAAGTCGCGGCCAATCTGGAGCGTTTGAACGACCGCTCCCGCGAAATCGTGCCGACCACCGGTTTCCAGCAGTCGCAGATGGAACTGGCGAAAGCACGCGCCGCGAAGAACTGAACCGGAGGCCGCCATGCCCTACATGCTGCTCATCCATGAACCGGTCGGCCAGCGCGAGGCCCGCACCGAAGCCGAGGGCCGGGAAGCCTATGCCCGCATGATGCAGTTCGCCGACGACCTGCAGGAACGCGGACTGCTGCTCCGGGCGGAATCGCTGGCGGGACTGGAGCAGTCCTCCCGCCTGCGGCTCGAAGGCGGCAAGGCGAAAGTGGTCGACGGTCCGTTCGCAGAAGCCAAGGAAATGGTCGGCGGCTTCTTCCTGGTCGACTGCGCGACCCGGGAAGAGGCGCTGGACCTCGCCGCCCGCTGCCCGGCGGCGGAATGGGCAACCGTGGAAGTGCGCGGCCTGGCGCCCTGCTACGAGCGCTGAATTCGAGCGCTGAAGAAATCTTTGGCGGCGGCGTCGATTCCGGACCCGCCCGTTCGTCGTGTGAGTGAAGCCGGTGATCGCACCGGCCGAACCAACCAGGAGAACGAACATGCGTTTCATGATCATCGTGAAAGCCAATCCGGACACCGAAGCCGGCGTCATGCCGGACGAATCCCTGTTCGCCGCCATGGGCGAATACCATGACCAGCTTGCGAAGGCTGGCGTGCTGCTCGACGCTTCCGGCCTGCAGCCCACCAGCAAGGGCTGGCGCATCCAGTACACCGGCGGCAAGCCCAGCGTCATCGACGGCCCGTTCGCCGAGACCAAGGAACTCATCGCGGGCTACACGCTGATCCAGGTCCGTTCGCGCGAGGAAGCGCTGGAATGGACGCGCCGCTTCCCGGCCCCGCACGGCCCTGGCGTGGAGGCCCACATCGAAGTTCGTCAACTCTACGAACTCGACGATCTGCCGCAGTCCGACGCCCTCGACCGCTTTCGCGAGTTGACGGCCGCATTTCCATCCACCCAATCGACACCGTCCACCCAATAAGGAGATCGCCATGAGCCGCCAGATTTTCGTGAACCTGCCCGTCAAGGACCTGCCGCGTACCAAGGAATTCTTCGCCAGCCTGGGGTTCGGCTTCAATCCGCAATTCACCAACGACAAGGCCGCCTCCATGGTCGTGGCGGACAACATCCACGTCATGCTGCTGGCGGAGCCCTTCTTCCAGACCTTCACGAAGAAGTCCATCGCGGACGCCCGGCAGGTTACCGAAACGCTGCTCTGCCTCTCCTGCGACAGCCGGGAGGAAGTGGACAGCCTCGTCGCCAAGGCGCTCGCTGCCGGCGGCAAGGCGCCGAACGCGGCGCAGGACCATGGCTTCATGTACGGCCACGGCTTCGAGGATCCCGACGGCCACATCTGGGAACTGGTCTACATGGTCCCGGGCGGCACGCCGAACGCCTGATGTCCCCGTCCGTCCATGAGGCCATCGCGGCGGTCTGGCGCATCGAATCCGCCAGAATCGTGGCCGGCGTGGCGCGCATGGTGCGCGACGTCGGCCTTGCCGAAGAGCTGGCGCAGGACGCGCTGGTGGCCGCGCTGGAACATTGGCCGGTGGACGGCATACCCGACAACCCGGGGGCCTGGCTCATGACGACGGCGAAGCGCAAGTCCCTCGACCGGCTGCGCCGCGACAAGGTCTTGCAGGCCAAGCTTGCCGAGATCGGCCTGGACCTCGAAGCGCAGGAGGCGCTCGTCGTGCCCGATTTCAGCGACAGCCTGGATGCCAGGCGCGGCGGCACCATCGAAGACGATCTGTTGCGGCTGATCTTCACCGCCTGCCACCCGGTCCTGTCCACCGAAGCGCGCGTCGCGCTCACGCTCAAGCTGATCGGCGGCCTGACCACGCACGAGATCGCCCGCGCCTTCCTGGCAGCAGAACCCACCGTCGCCCAGCGCATCGTGCGCGCCAAGCGGACGCTGGCGGACGCCCGCGTGCCGTTCGAACTGCCGCCCGTCGATGCGCTTGCCGACCGACTGGCTTCCGTGCTGGAAGTGATTTACCTGATCTTCAACGAGGGCTATACGGCGACGGCGGGCGCCGACTGGATGCGCCCGGCCCTGATGGACGAAGCGCTGCGCCTCGGCCGGATGCTGGCCGAGCTGGCGCCGTCCGAACCGGAGGTGCACGGGCTGGCGGCGCTCATGGAGCTGCAGGCCTCGCGGGCCAAGGCGCGCAC
>SPQI01000162.1 GCA_004570315.1 Oxalobacteraceae bacterium OM1
GGTTCTTACGGAGTGATGCAAGTACTGTCACACCGAAGAGCGACAGGTAAAAAGACACTGGATTCCGGCGTTCGCCGGAATGACGGCGGTTTAAGCAAGCGCAGTCAACGCATCCCTAAATGCCCACCTACCCGGGGATGACAGTTCAAGCGAGAACGCACGCAGACCTCGCCAAGGCCCCTCACAACTTAACCGTCTGCGCCCACCCCAATGCCGCCATATGCGCCTCATTCACCTGCTCCGCCCCGATGCAAAGCGAGGTCGCCATCGCCTCAACCTCCGGACTATTCAACTCGCAAGCCTCCGCCAGCGCGAGGAACGGTCCATAAATCCCCTCCCGCGTGAGCAAGGCCTGCGTCACCGACTCCGACAGCTGAATCTTCTCCAGCACGTCCTCCATCGGCACGCCCAGCAGCTTGTCGAGCAAGGAAAACATCCCCGCCACGAACAGGTTCTCCGCTTCGTTCTTCGGCAGGAAAGCATGTCCCAGCAGCTCCGCAAACCGCCCGCGAATGACCGCCGTCTGCATCAGCACCGGCGAATACCCGGTCGTGGTCGCCGTTGCCAGCAGCAGCGCGAGCCAGCGATACAGCGGCGAATATCCCAGCATCGTCACCGCATGCTTCAGCGACTGGATCTCGCAACCCAATCCAAAGCCAGCCGAGTTGATGTAACGCAGCAGCTTGTAAGACAGCGCCGCATCGCGCTTGAGTACGTTCTCCAGCTGCTTGACGTCGGCGTTCTGCCGCACCATGTCCATCAGCTGCAGGATCATCGCCTGCGCCGGATTGAGCTCGCGCGCCCGGTTGCCGCTCCGCGGCGTCAGATGCAGTTTGCCGACGAAGCAGAACAGGTTAAGCGTCGCGCAAACGTCGTAGGCCTGCCAGCTGCTCACCTTGCGGGCGACCAGCCGCACCGCCGGATTGCTGAACCCGCGATAGGCCTGCACCTGCGCAGCGAAATCGCCGGCCGTCACCGGCACTTCGAAATAATTCACGTACTGCACCAGTGCACGATCGAACGTCGGCAGATCGACCTCGCGCACCGAGATGCTGTAACCGAGCGCCTTCGCGCCCTTGAGCGCCTCAACGGCTTCAGGTGTGCCGAGATCCGCGGCGCGAAGCGCGAGCACCGTGCCCTTCACCGGCAGCGAGCAAATCGTCGGATCGGCAAGCAGTCCCGGAATCACTTCAAGGAACAGCAGCTGCTCGCCGAGCAAAGCGCCCGACTCGGTATCGTTCAGCTGCTCGGCCGCGAATTGGGCGAGCGACAGGATGCTCTCGACATCCGGACGAGCGCCGCCGGTATGACGCTGCCACAGCAGTTCGTAACCGAGCACCCGCTCCTGCGCATTGAGGAGCGGTTCGCGAACGATGAAGTTCTCTTCTTGCATGGTGCGTGTCTCTGGAATGGCGGCGTGCCGCCGGTGAATGTCAGAAGCCCAGGCTGTCGAGCAGATCGTCGACCTGGCCCTGGTTCGCGACCACGTCCGGATTGCCGGTCGGGTGGATCTGCGGACCATTGAGCAGTCCGTTTGCCGATTCGCGCCGGACGTCGTGCGGAGAGTAATCGATGAGCAGCTGCAGCAGCTGCTGTTCCAGGTTGTGCGCCAGCTCGGTGACGCGCTTGATGACCTGGCCGGTGAGATCCTGGAAGTCCTGCGCCATCATGATGTCCATGAGGTGGCGTTTGCTGGCCTCGGCATCGCCGCGCTGGGCGTCGAGCAGCACCATGGTGCGCTCGGCGAGCGCGCGGAAGCGGTCTTCTGAAAAAGGTTCCTGGAGTGCCGCCTTCCATTCGTGCGACATCGCGGCGGCGCCGGACTCGATGCGGTCCTGCAGCGGGCTGGCGGCTTCGGTGGCATTGAGCACGCGCTCGGCGGCCTGCTCGGTCATGCGGGCGACGTAATCGAGCCGGTCGCGCGCGTCGGGGATATCGTTGGCGGCCTTGGCGAGCAGCTTGTCGAAGCCGAGGCCGCGCAGATTGTCGTGCAGCATCCGGGTCATGTGTCCGACCCGGGCGAGCATCTCCTCGTGGGGAGCCGACTCGGCGACCGCCTCGTCAAGCGGGTTGCCCGCCGGCTTGCTCACGTCAAGCCCCTACCTTGAGCTTTTCGAAGATCTTGGAGAGTTTTTCGTCGAGCGTGGCAGCGGTGAAGGGCTTCACCACATAGCCGTTCGCGCCGGCCTGGGCCGCTGCGATGATGTTTTCCTTCTTCGCTTCGGCCGTCACCATCAGCACCGGCAGCTTCGACAGCGCGGCGTCGGCGCGGATATTCTGCAGCATGGTGAGGCCATCCATGACCGGCATGTTCCAGTCGGAGATCACGAAATCGAACTGTTCGCTGCGCAGCTTGGACAGCGCCATGGCACCGTCTTCCGCCTCGTCGACGTTCGAGTAGCCGAGTTCCTTGAGCAGGTTGCGCACGATGCGGCGCATCGTCGAGAAATCGTCCACCACCAGGAATTTAGTATTCGGATCTGCCATGAAGAGCTCCAATGTTTCTCTGACCTGCTATCGGGTTTGACGGCCCGTAGCCCGCAATTTGAATGCGACCGACCAAGTATAAACCGTGCTCTGCAAATTTTGCACTACGGAAACGGTCGCATGTGTCCCAACTTTGTCACGCGCCGAACGCCACGCCTGCTGCGCGTAGCCGTTCTGACAAGTTTTTCCTTCTACACCCGCAGCGCCCGGCTGCTATGGGCAGCGAGATAACCGAGCACCATGCCCGGCAACGCCTGCAGCCCGCCCACCTCGTGCGCCGCACCGACGGCGATGGCCTCGCGCGGCATGCCGAACACCACGCAGCTCGCTTCGTCTTGCGCAAAGTTGTAGGCGCCGGCATTGCGCATGTTCAGCATGCCGGCCGCACCGTCCTTGCCCATGCCGGTCAGGATCACGCCAACCGCGTTCTTGCCCGCCCACTTCGCTGCCGAGTCGAACAGCACGTCCACCGACGGGCGGTGCCGGTTCACCGGCGGCCCCTGATCGAGCTGGGTCACGTAGTTCGCGCCGCTGCGCGCCAGCAGCAGGTGCGAGTGGCCCGGCGCGATGAAGGCGTGGCCGGGCAGCACCCGTTCGCCGCCCGCCGCTTCGCGCACCGTGATCTTGCACAGGCTGTCGAGCCGCTTCGCGAAGGAACGCGTAAAGCCTTCCGGCATGTGCTGCGTGATGAGGATGCCCGGGCAGTCCGACGGCATCTGCATGAGGAAATCCTTGATCGCTTCCGTGCCGCCGGTGGAGGCGCCGATGATGATCAGCTTTTCGCTCGACGTCAGCGGATTGCGGATCAGCGGCAGCGCCTCGCCCGGCGCGCGGTTCGGATCCTGTTGCGCCACCGTGCGTGCCTTCACGCGGGCCTTGGCCGCCGCGCGGATCTTGTCGGCGATGATCTCGGCGTACTCGAGCATGCCGCTCTGGATCGACAGCTTCGGCTTGGTGACGAAATCGACCGCACCGAGTTCGAGGGCGCGCAGCGTGATTTCCGAACCACGCTCGGTCAGCGACGACACCATCACCACCGGCATCGGCCGCAGGCGCATGAGCTTTTCGAGGAAGTCGAGGCCGTCCATGCGCGGCATCTCGACGTCGAGCGTGAGCACGTCCGGGTTAGTCTGCTTGATGAGTTCGCGCGCGACGATGGGATCGGGCGCGACGCCGACGACTTCCATGTCGGGCTGGCTGCGGATGATTTCGTTCATCACGCTGCGGATCAGCGCGGAATCGTCGACGATGAGGACTTTGATTTTCATGATGCGTTGGTCTTCGATGCTGTCTTGCCCGGCGCGGCGCCCAAGGCAGCCGCGCCCCGCCCTTACGAGAAGAGCTCGATGTCGCCGGCGACGGGCGTGGTCTGCAGCCGGCTGGCGTAGTCCTGCTCGCGGTTGACGAGCGTGTTGTTGTTGAGCTGCTTGAGCTTCTTCACCAGCACCTTGCCGGAGCGGGGGAAGAAGTACACCTTGCGTGGATAAATGTCGTTGAGGTCCTCCGCCACCATGCGGATGTTCTCCGCGCGCAGGTAGTCCCGCACGAACTGCGCATTGCGCTCGCCGACGTTGATCGCCACGAAGCCGCGCAGCACATTGCCGCCGCCGAACACCTTTGCTTCGAGGTTCT
The DNA here is from genome assembly GCA_004570315.1 of Oxalobacteraceae bacterium OM1. Lineage (GTDB taxonomy): Bacteria > Pseudomonadota > Gammaproteobacteria > Burkholderiales > Burkholderiaceae_D > Noviherbaspirillum. The sequence continues at coordinate 4,120 of SPQI01000162.1, forward strand.
CGCGGCGCGCGCCGGCCTTGAGCACGTCGTTGATCAGTATTTCCATCGCATAGGTGCCATAGCGCATGGACGCCGACACCGGGCTGTCGCTGTCGCCGCCGCCGTCCGGCAGCATGAAGTGGTTCATGCCGCCGATGCCGGTGACGCGGTCACGGATGCAGGCCGAGACGCAGGAGCCCAGCACCGTGACGATCATCATGTCCTTGCAGGTGTAGTAGTACTCGCCCGGCAGGATCTTGGCGGCGTCGCAGTCGAACGTCCGGTCGTAGTAGACGTTGGTCGCGAACTGTTCTTCAAGTGGATAGCTCATAGGTTTTTCAGCCCGCCGCGGGTTAGGCCGCGCCCCTTGCCGGGCTGCGGATCCAGTTGATAAACGGTCTTGCCGCGCAGCCGAAAGGCGTCGGACACGTACAGGAAGTTCTCCGAGTGCCCGGCAAACAGCAAGGCGTCCGGCTTCATCAGCGGCGCGAAGCGCGCCAGAATCCGGCTCTGCGTCGGCTTGTCGAAATAGATCATGACGTTGCGGCAGAAGATCGCATCGAACGGCCCGCTCACCGGCCAGTCGTCGGACAGCAGGTTCAACTGCTTGAACGTCACCAGCTGCCGCAATTCGGGCCGCACGCGCACTAGCCCTTCCTGCGCGCCCTTCCCCTTCAGGAAGAAACGCTTCGCCTGCTCGACCGGCATCTTCTCCAGGCGGTCGATGCCGTAGATGCCGTTGGATGCGGTGTTGAGCACATTGGTATCGATGTCGGTGGCGATCACGTGCGCCGGCGGCGTCATCGTGCCGAAGGCTTCGCACAGCGTCATGGCGATCGAATACGGTTCCTCGCCGGTGGAGCTGGCGCAGCACCAAATCGTCATCTGTTCCTTGCGGCCGCGCACATGGTCGGCGAGGATCGGGAAGTGATGCGACTCGCGGAAGAAGGAAGTCAGGTTCGTGGTGAGCGCATTGGTGAACGCTTCCCATTCGCCGTCTTCGGGGCGGCTTTCCAATTGGTCGAGATAGGACTGGAAGGAGCGGATGCCGGTTGCACGCAGACGCCGGGCGAGACGGCTGTAGACCATCTCCTGCTTGCTGTCGGCCAGCGCGATGCCTGCACGCCGATGGATGAGTGCACGCACGCGCTCGAAGTCACGCGGTGTGAAGTCGAATTCCTTGACGGTGTCCGTCTTCGGTTGTCGCACTAGAGTCATTCGTTCCCGATCCATCTCGTTCTGCTTTTGCATTGCATCACATCAGCGCAGCTTTGGCGATAGCCACGTCAGCGGAGAACAACGCTTGCGCCGCGAATGTCGCGAATGCCGCGGACGGCAGGTGCGCCGATGTCTGTACCGACTCGCCTGCTGGCCGCATCAAAACTCTTCCCACTCGTCGGCGCCGCGCGATGCGGGCGCAGGCGGCGTACGACGCACCGCCGGCACCGGCGCAGCGACGTTTCGACTCGATGCGCGAGCCGGCAAGGGTGCCGGTTTGGACGCCACGGGCTCCACCGGCGCGATGGCAACCGGCTGGAGTGCGGCTTGCGTCGTTGTACCGCCGGGAACGCGAAACACTGCAACTGCCTGCGCCAGGGCGGCTGCCTGGTGCTGCATGCTTTCCGCCGTCGCCGCCGCTTCCTCGACCAGCGCGGCATTCTGCTGGGTCATTTCATCCATCTGGCCGATGGCACGGTTGGCTTCCTCGATGCCGGAGCTTTGCTCTTCGCTGGCCGCCGTAATCTCGTTCATGATGTCGGCCACATGCTTCACCGAGGTCACGATTTCGTCCATCGTCTGGCCGGCCTGATCGACGAGGCGGCCGCCGTTCTCGACCTTCTCGACGGAATCGTTGATCAGCGCCTTGATCTCCTTCGCCGCGCCGGCCGAACGCTGTGCCAGACTACGCACTTCCGAGGCCACCACCGCAAAACCACGGCCCTGCTCGCCGGCGCGCGCCGCTTCCACCGCCGCATTCAGCGCCAGGATGTTCGTCTGGAACGCAATGCCGTCGATCACGCCGATGATATCTACGATCTTGCGTGAGCTTTCCTTGATCGAGCCCATCGTCTCGACCACCTGCCCCACCACCTGCCCGCCGCGCATGGCCACGTCCGACGCCGACACCACCAGCTGGTTCGCCTGCCGTGCGTTCTCTGCGTTCTGCCGCACTGTGGAGGTCAACTCCTCCATCGACGACGCCGTCTCTTCCAGCGAGCTGGCTTGCGATTCAGTACGCGCCGACAGGTCCGCGTTGCCGGAAGCGATCTCCTGCGACGCGACCGTAATCGTGTCGGTGCTTTGCCGGACGTTGCCGACGATGTCTGCGAGACTGCCGTTCATCGTGCGCAAGGCCTCGAACAATTGCCCGATCTCGTCGCGCCGGCTTGCGCCGATCTCCGAGGTCAGATCGCCGGTGGCGACCCGGCTGGCCACCACCACCGCCTCGTTCAGCGGTACGGTGATGCTGCGCGTGATCACCCAGGCGAACGCACCGCCCACCGCAATGGCCAGACCACCCAGCGCGAAGAACATCAGCATGAGTTTGCGGTCGTCGGCCACGGAGCCGTCGAGCACCTCGCGCGTCGCCGCCTGCTCAAGTTCAACCAGCTTGGCCATCTCGGCGACGGCCTGCTGGTTCAGCGGATCGATGCGGCTGGAGATCACCTTGGCTGCGCCCTCGCTGTTGAAGGCCAGCGCCTGCCCGAGCGCTTCCTTGAGCGCGGGCGCGATGTCGTTGTCGATGCGGGTGATGTTGGCGACGACCTGCTTTTCTGCCTCGGACAGGCCGAGCGCCGAGAGCTTGTCGCGGGCGTCGGCATAGCGCTTGTTCTGCGCCTTGACCTGCGCTTCTTCTTTCTGCATCTGCCCCACGTCCGACTGCAGACCGATGTTGCGCATGGCGACGCCGCCTTCCAACAACGAGCTCTTCATCGTTTCGACCAATTTGCTCTTGGCGTTGGCAGCGGTAATGCCGTCGATCAGGCGTTGTTTGTTGCTGGCGTTGAGTGCGTTGCCCACTACAACGATGATGGCGACGATCGCCAGGATGGTTCCAAATCCAATCCAAAGTCGTGCGCCAATGCGCAAGCTGCGAAGGTCCATCGCGCCTCTCCCCTGATCTCTGTTCACTGTTATTTTGACCGTCCGTCGTAGCGGCGGCTTCGTGTGGTTTCCCGTGGTACGGATCTTACGCTGTCGGTTCGTGGCCAACCGGTTGACGTTGCAAAAATTGCTGACTGTCCGCTCGCCGCAACAGCGTCAGAACTCTTCCCATTCATCGGTTGCCGAGGTTCCCGGACCGACCGGCGGCTTGGGGGAAATCTTGGCAACCTGCGCCGCACGCGGCGCCGGTACGGCAGCAGTAGGCGCAGCCGCTTGCGCAGAGGT
>SPQI01000056.1 GCA_004570315.1 Oxalobacteraceae bacterium OM1
GTGCTCGAGTACCTCGACGGCCGCGAACTGGACAAACTGCTCGCCGAAGGCCATCGCTTCGAGCCGGACGAAGCGGCATCGATCGTCTGGCGCATCGCCGATGCGCTCGATCATGCCCACCAGCGCGGCGTCATCCACCGCGACATCAAGCCGGCCAATATCTTCATGCAGGGCGAGCAGCCCAAGCTGATCGACTTCGGTATTGCCCGAGCTCCCAATCGGCTGGTGCAATCCAAGGCCGACGGCGACAATCCCACGACGGTATTCACCGGCGAAGGCTTGCTCGGCACGCCGAACTACATGTCGCCGGAGCAGGCGCAAGGCAAGCCCGTCGATGCACGCACCGACATCTACTCCCTCGGCGCGGTCATGTACGAGATGCTGACGGGGCGCAAGCCGTTCAGTGCGGAGAGCGCCGACAGACTCGTGCAGCAGATCGTGAGCAAGGCGCCGCCGGCGCCGCATGACATCGATCCGCACATTCCGCTGGCGTTGTCGCACATCGTGATGAAGGCGATGAGCAAGTCGCCCGAGAAGCGCTATCCGAGTGCGGAGAAGATGGCGCTGGACATTCGCCGCCATCTGCTGCGGGAACGGCGGCGGCGCCGGCGGCTGCATCGTTCGATTGCTTCGCCGCTCGAGGCCGGCATTGCCGCAAGCCGCACCGATGCGCGTGGCGGTTTGATATGGGCCGCGGTGGGCGCCGGGCTGGCCGCGGCGCTTGCCTTCGGCGCGTGGTCGCTGCTGCGCTGAACGGTGCTTGTTCAGCGTTCGCTTAGCGCTTATTCAGCGCCGCCAGCACCTGTCCCTTCAAGGTCTTGATCAACGCCGTCTCGTCGGGCGGCACGCCTTCGGGCGCCGAGTGCGCCCGGTCGGCATAGAAGAGGCCGAGCTGCTTTCTCTGGAACACCAGCGGCAGGACGATGAAGCTGCGCGCGTCCGGCAACAAGGCGCGGTGCCACGCCGGCAGGAGATCACGGATCTTGGGAACGGTGGCATCTGAAATCATCAGATCGGCATCGTTATCCATCGCGAGATGGAAGAGATCGCGCGCGGAAGCGACGGGGAAGGCGAAGCCGCGCTGCCGCTCGACATTGTTTTCTCCCATCGCGATGCGCGCCCGGAAATGGCCAGACTGGATGTCCTTCAGGCAGACCGTGGCGAAGCGAAACCCCAGGCTGCTGTACAGCGTCTCCAGGACCAGCAGCATCAGGTCGTTCACCTTGCAATTCCCCGACGACATCAGCTGCGTCACGTCATGCACGCCGGCCAGGAGCAGCTCGCGGGCGTTCACCGGCTTGCCGCTGGCGTGACGCGCCGTCACCTGCAGCGGAAGCGACTCGTCTTCCTGCTGCATCAGCAATTCGCTCGGCAGACCGAAGTCGTCGGCCTCCGAATTGGCCGCGGCGGTCGCCGGCGCCGCGTGGTCGGTGGCGCCGACCTCGGCTTCGGTGAGGCTGAGGTTCGCATTGCTGGTGAGGATGCGCGTCTCCTGCTCCACGGTCGCGAACAATTGCGCCAGCTTGGCGTGATCCAGTCCGAGCGCACCGCCGAAACGCGTGACGACCGCCTTCGTCGCCGCCTCCTGCGCAGTATCGCCGGCATTCGGCAGCAGCCGTGCGGCGGTGGCGCTGAAGGCGGCCACCTGCTGCAGCCACTCCTGTCGCGCCTTGGCTTGTCTCAACACGCCATTCGGCAAGGGCGCAAGCGCCAGCACGATCGATTCCGGAATATTCCATTCACGCAGCACCAAGTCGGCCAGCGCCTCGAAACTGCAGCCCAGCACCTGCGTCGCCGCCATGGCGGGCGTCATGCTGCCGCTGTCGACCAGCGTGTTGATCTCGGTGTAGAGCGCATGGTCATGGGCCGCCACGAGGATGCGGCCGATGTTCTTGAAGAGCGCCGCGATGGCCGCTTCTTCCGTGTCCTTGAATTGCGCCCGCCGCGCCATTTCGCGGCCGATGATGCTGGCGCACAGCGCATGGCTGAGCTCGCGGCGTACGCTTTGCGCATGCCGTCCCGACATGCCATCGACCAGCAGCATGGCCAGCGCGGCGGTTTTGACGGTATCGAAGCCGAGCAGGAAGATGGCTTTGGAAACGGTGGTCACCGGCGTACCGGACGCCGTGCGATACGACACGGTGTTCGCGATGCGCAGCACGCGTTGCGTAAGGGCCACATCGGAGAGGATGAAATGCGCGAGATTGCGTACTGCCTCGTCGTCCGTCGAGGCCATCTTGATGACGCGCGATACCGAACTGCCGAGCGCGGGCAGGTTCGTGTCGTTGGCGATCTTCTGCAGCAGCCGGTCCCGCGCGCTGAGCGTTTTCTGGCTGCCGTCGGCGCTCGGATCGGTGACGGCGGCTGGGGACAAGGCGTTACGAACAACCACGAGGAACTCCGGAAAAGGCACGCTTCAGCGATCATGACCCATTCATGAGCACTTGTCGACAAGCAATACCGTGCGGCGACGTGGCGCTCGATTGCTGTCGATAGGCGGCCTGACGATGTCATCGGCACACCGACGGAAAACTGTAGCGCCAGCGGCGGAATCGCGATTTCCCTACAATCTGGTTTCCGAAAGTACAAGCCGCCTCATGAAGCCCTCCGATCTGCTTGCCGCCCTGCTCGTCGTCCTGATCTGGGGCTTCAATTTCGTTGCCATCAAGGTCGGCCTGCAAGGACTGCCGCCGGTTCTCTTTACCGGCTTGCGCTTTTTGTTCGCCGCCCTGCCGGTCGTGTTCTTCGTCCGCCGCCCGGCGATACCGTGGCGCCTGCTGGCCGGCTATGCGGGATTCCAGTTCGCGGGCCAGTTCACGCTGCTGTTCTACGGCATGAAGCTCGGGTTCCCGGCTGGACTCGCGTCGTTGGTCATTCAGCTGCAGGCGTTCTTCACCATCGGTCTGGCGATCCTCTTCCTCGGCGAACGCCCTCTCCTGCTGCAGCTCTGCGGCGCGCTGATCGCGTTCGCCGGCATGGGCCTTGTCGCGTCACAGTTGGGTGCAGGCAGCACGATGGTCGGCTTCGCGCTGGTGATCGTCGCGGGCCTGTCCTGGGCCGTAGGGAACATTTTCACCAAGCGCATCGGCAAGGTGGATCCGCTTGCGCTCGTCGCATGGGGCTCGTTGCTGGCGACGCCGCCCCTTTTCGCTGCCTCGTTGCTGCTCGAAGGACCGCAAGCCATCGGGACCGCCCTGCTCGGCATGGGCTGGCTGTCGACAGCTGCCTTGCTGTTCCAGTCCTACGCAGCGACCATTCTCGGATATGGCATCTGGTCGCATCTCATCCGCACGTATCCGGCAGCGGCAGTGGCGCCGTTCACGCTGCTGGTGCCGGTATCCGGCATGGTGAGTGCCGCGCTGGCGCTCGGCGAGCCGCTGCAATGGTGGAAGCTGGCCGCGGGCGCCCTCGTCATGTGCGGCCTCGCTTTGAACCAGCTCGGGCCGCGCCTGCTCGCCCGCTACGCAGCCAAATAAAAAAGCGCACCCGGAGGTGCGCTTGTTCGAGAGGCTTCGCAGTCAGCCTTCCGGGTTGGCCTTCTTGTAGGCCTCGATCCCGGACAAGATTTCTTTCTTGGCGTCTTCCGGACCGCCCCAGCCCTCGACCTTCACCCATTTGCCCTTTTCGAGATCCTTGTAGTGCTCGAAGAAGTGCTGGATCTGGTGCAGGCGCAGATCGTTCAGGTCTTCCGGCTTCTGCCAGTGGGAATAGATCGGCAGCACCTTGTCGACCGGCACGGCCAGCAGCTTCGCATCGCCGCCCGCCTCGTCCGTCATCTTCAGCACGCCCAGCGGACGGCAGCGCACGACCACGCCGGGGAACAGCGGGAACGGGGTGATCACCAGCACGTCGACCGGATCGCCATCGTCGGCGATGGTTTGCGGAATGTAGCCGTAATTGCACGGATAGTGCATCGCCGTGCCCATGAAGCGGTCGACGAAGATGGCGCCGGTGTCCTTGTCGACTTCGTACTTGATCGGATCCGCATTCATCGGGATCTCGATGATCACGTTGAAGTCGTTCGGCACATCCCGGCCGGCGGGTACTTTGCTCAGACTCATGTTGCTCTCTTGATGATGGAAAAACGGAAAAGGATGGCGAATTATACTGGCTCGGGAGAGGCCTTGTGCGCCGCAACACCCGGCATTCCACGCGGGTTTGCGGCTTGTCAGGCAGCGCCCGCGGCAGGCGCGGGCTGCTTATGGGAAGGGCGACAACCGGTGGTTACAGGAGCGTCGCAAGTGCGCACTGCCGGTAATGCGCGGCAGCCTCCTCCGGCTGGTTGAGGGCTTCGTGCAACTGGGCGAGCTTCAGATGCGCATCGCGCACGGTTTCGGTGTCGGTGGCATCCGACAGCGCCTGATCAAGATGCCGTTGCGCCTTGCCCCATAGCTTCTGGCGCAAGCAGAGGCTGCCCAGCGTGAGGGCCAATTCGGGATCGGCCGGACGCTTGCGCGCCCATTGCTCGCAACGCTCGATCTGTGCGAGCAGCGCCGCCGAGCCTTCCGCCGCGGCGGAATTGCCGTAGGCGCGCACGAGGCGCTCGTCCCACTCGGCTGCCAGCGCGTTCTCGATCACGGCGCGGGCTTCGTCGTGCAAGCCCTCGGCGTTGAATGCCCGTGCGGCGCGCACCGCCACGAAAGGCCGCGCGCGATCGTCGGCGGGAATCGTGGCCCAGATACGGCGAATCGCCTCGGCATCGTGCGACTGGGCGCCGAGCAGATCCTCGTAGGCCATCTCGCGCAGACGCTGCGACAGCGCGGGATGCAATGCATGGCGCTTGTCGAGCAGGCGCACGAGCCGCAGCACTTCCTGCCAGTTGCGCGCGCGCTGGTTGGCCTTGAGCGCGAGCCGCAGTGCATGGATGTGCCGGGTGCCGCTGGCATTCAATTCCTTCAGCGCGTCGAGCGCGACGTCGGAATCGCGGCCATCGATGGCGAGTTCCATCGCGGTCATCAGCCGGGCCGTCCTCAGCGACGGATCCTGTTCGGCCTTGCCGAGCCAGACGTCGCGGCGTTCGGACTGGCTCATGCGATGCGCCGCGCGCGCCGCGATCAGGGCCGAGAGGCCGGCATTCTCGGGGCTTTCGCCGGCCCGCATCGCGGCCTTCTCGGCGTGACCGAAGCGTCCTTCGAACAAGGCCTTCAGCGCATCGCGCATGGCGCGGTTGCCTTCGCGTTCACGCTTCTCGCGGCGGTAGGCGGCCACGCGCTGCGGCATCATTTGGGCACTGCGGATGGCCTGGACCACGCCGTACAGCACCAGGAACAGCAGCCCGGCGAGCAGGATGAAAAAATTCAGCGACAGGTCGATGCGGTACGGCGGATAGAAGAAGACCACGTTACCCGGATTGAAGCGGGCGCCGACGGCCAGCGTCAGCGCGGCGGCGAACAGCAGCAGCAGGGAGATGAAGAGCCGCATCAGGGTTTCGCCTTGTAGTTGCGCACCGCGTTGAGGCTGTCCGAGAGCGTCGGCATCTCGATGGCGAGGTTGCTGGACTGAACCTGGCGCAGGAGTGCCTGCGTGGTCTGGGTCTGCTTGGCGCGGGTGTCGAAATACTTGGCGATGACGTCCTGTGCAGCGACGAGATCGCTGCGGAAGGCATTCTCGTTGCGGGCCAACAGCGCAAGGCGCGCGTTCAGCAGGCGCAGCTTGAGGTTTTCCCGTGCGTAGTAGGCCTGCGTCGGCGAGAGCAGCAGCGCGTCCGAGCTGTCGACCTTGCGCACGCGGATGAGGTCCTTGATATCGGTCCACATCTCGTTGCTCCAGCTCTGCCATTTCTCCTGCAGATCCGATACCCAGTCGACATTGCCATTGCTCTTGGCGATCGGTGCCTTGGCGCTTTCCTGCGCTTTCTGCAGGCGGCGCGACGGCTTCGGCGGCGTCGCCGCGGTGACCGGCTTTTCGTCGGACAGCAAGGGCATGCTGTCGATCTGGCTGATCACGGCGTCGAGCCGCAAGGCGATGCCGGTGATGTCGACGGCCGGCAGCACCTTGAGGCGGTCGAGATCGCGCGCGATGGCGCGGCGGATTTGTATGAATTGCGGCTTGTCGGAACGCGACAGGCGGTTGTCGGCATTCTGCAGCGCGATGATGGCGCCCTGCACGTTGCCGGCGAGCTGCAGCTGTTGGCTGGCAGTGGACAGCACCTGTTCGATCTCGGCCAGCGCCCAATCATCGCGATTCTTCGAGAGATCCTGGTAAAGCTGCTCGAGCGCGAGCTGCTGCCCTTGCGCTTCGACCTGCTTGCTCTCGAGGACGTTGACCTTGGCCTGGAGTTCCTTGATCGAGTCCTGCACCGATCGCACCATGACCTTGGTCTCGGCATTGAGCGTATCGCCGGACTTCAGGCGCTGCGCGACTTCCTCGCGCACAGTCTTGAGCTCTTGATGCGACGACCACCACTGCGCCAGCAGCAGCGCCGTAAGCGCGGCGACGGCACCCCAGACGGGGCGCTGGCCAACAGGGATGAGCGGTGTCCGGACGGGTGCAGCAGCGGGCGGCGGACTCGACGGTGCGCCGCTGGAGGTGGGCAGTTCGTTCATGGGCGGGATTGTAACGCGGCAAGTAGTGCTTCGTCGCCGGAAGCGGTGCGTACGACGTGCGCGAAACCCAGCGCTTGCGCCGTTTCCGCGATGCGCACGTGCGGCACATAGAGCGTATGTTGTTGCAATTTGGCCACGCCTTCCTTGCCTGCGACGGCGCGTGCCATGTTTAGACCGATGCGCAAGGCTTCGGAGCTCGTCACGACCCAATCGCATGGTCGGTCGAGCAAGGCGTTGAGCAGGGCGCGGTGTTCGTCATCGAGCGCGGGCGCGCAGCGACGATAGGCCGGCACCTGCAGCACCGTCACGCCGGCATCGCGCAGCGCGTCGGCGAGCAGTTCGCGACCGCTCTCCCCACGGACGATCAAGACGTCTTTGCCATGCAGTGCCGACAGGTCCAGCGTGTCCAGCAAGGTTTGCGAGTCGGTGCGTTCGGCATCGTGTGGGCGATGCACCGTGTAGTGCGCGTCGTCGATGCCATGTGCAGCGAGCGCCTGCCGGCTGCCCTCGCCCACGACGGCCAGCGGCACCTGCACCGGCCAGCGCGGGACATGGCGCAGCGCGGCATCGATGGCATTCGGGCTGACGAAAGCTACCAGTGCGAAGCGGTCGAGCCGCGCCAGTGCCGCGCGCAGTGCCGATTCGTCGGCGAGCGGCTGGATGTCCAGCAATGGAAACACGACGGGCTCAAGGCCGGCTGCGCGCGCACGCGCGGCGAATGCCTCCGCCTGGGCGCGCGGACGGGTCACGACGACGGGCCGGCCGTGGGTCATGGCGACAGGCCTTCGGAACGGATCAGCCGGCGTCCGCAGCGCGGCACGCGGCAAGAATGGCTTCGGCGCCCTGCTGCTGCATGGCGTCTGCAATCTGGCGTCCGAGTTGTTCGGGCGCTGCCGTATCGCCTATGGCCTCTGCCGTGGCAATGCGCGTG
>SPQI01000107.1 GCA_004570315.1 Oxalobacteraceae bacterium OM1
GGCCTGCTTTGCGGCGGGCATCGGCGCGCTGGCAGTGGCGCTGGCATCGCCGCTCGATGCCATGGCCGAGCGCTCGTTCACCGCCCACATGCTGCAGCATCTCCTGCTCATGCTGGTGGCGCCGCCGCTGCTCGTCTGGTCGCGGCCCGTCTATGCCATGCTCTGGGCGTTTCGGCCTGCGACGCGCCGGCGCATTGGACAATGGTGGGCGCACCGCAGCCGCCTGCGCGGCCTCTACGACGCGTGCATGCGGCCGCTGACGGCATGGATGCTGGCCAGCGTCGCGCTATGGTGCTGGCATGTGCCCGCGCTGTACGACCTCGCGTTGCGCAATGAAGCGGTGCACGTGGCAGAACACCTCTGTTTCTTCCTGACCTCGCTGTCGTTCTGGACGCTGGTCGAGCGTCCGTGGCAGCGGCACGCCGGATATGGAACCGCCATCGTCATGCTGGCGGCGTTCGCCTTGCACAATGGCTTGCTGGGCGCGGTGCTCAGCTTTTCCTCGGTGCCGCTGTATCTGGCCTACGCCGGTGGCGCCGACACGGCGGCGCGGGTCGCGGATCAGCAACTCGCCGGCCTCATCATGTGGATTCCTGCCGGCGTGGTGCACCTCGCGGCGTTTGCCGCATTGTTTCCGGGCTGGCTCAACGGCATCGGCAACCGTGCCCGCGCGGGCAGGGTAGGCGGGAGCATTTCATGAACGCGACAACGGCTACCCTGCAGCGTCTTGCCACCCGGTTCGGCATCGGGCTTCTGTTTGCATGGCCGGTGCTCGTCTCTGCAGCCGGCGGAGACGCGGAATTGGGACGGCGCGCCATCGAGCGCTATGCCTGCGTCGCCTGTCACCGCATTCCCGGCATCCCGGGACCGCCGAGCGACGTCGGCCCGCCGCTGGACCATATGGCGCGCCGGGCCTACATCGCCGGCGTCCTCGGCAACACGCCGGCCAACATGGAACGCTGGCTGCGCGATCCGCCGGCGGTCGATCCGCGCACTGCCATGCCGAACCTTCAGCTTTCCGAGCGGGAGGCGCGCGACGTCGCCGCCTATCTGGCCACCCTGCGCTGAGGCCGCTGCAAACCGTTCAGGTGCGTGGATGCTGGATGCTCACGGGCGCATTCTGCGATTCGATGAAGACCCGCCGCACGTTGTGAAAGCGCTCCTTGATGCGGCGGTCGATGTTGTCGAACACCTCATGCACGCGCGCACGTTCGACCTGCGGCGCAATCTGCAGGCTGATGTTGACGAGGATGTACTCGGGCCCCATGTGCAGGGTGAGGATTTCATCGACGCGCTGCACTTCCTCGTCGCAGGAAATCAGCCGGCGTATCCCTTCCACCACTTCGGTATTGGCCGCTTCGCCGATCAGCAGCCCCTTGGTTTCCCGCGCCAGCCAGAACGCCGTGGCGGCGAGGATGACGGCGATCGCGATGGAGGCGATGCCGTCGTAGAGCGGATTGCCGGTCGTCGCCGTGAGCGCGACGCCGGCGAGCGCGACGAGCAGGCCGAGCAGCGCAGCCGTGTCTTCGAACAGCACGGTGAAGGTCGTCGGATCCTTGCCGCGCCGGATCGCGGCGATATAGCCTTGCCCGCCTTTCTGCTTTCGAAATTCCTTGAGGGCGACGGTCCATGAAGCGCCTTCGAACAGCATGCTCAGGCCGATGATGACGTAGTTGACGAGCGGGTTTTCCATCGGCTCGGGATGGCGGATATGGTGCACGCCTTCGTACGCGGAAACGCCGGCGCCGAGCGCGAACACAAGCAGTGCCACCACGAAGCTCCAGAAATAGATTTCCTTGCCGTGACCGAAAGGAAAGCGGCTGTCGGGCGGCAGCTGCGCGCGGCGCATGCCGTAGAGCAGCAAGAGCTCGTTGCCCGTGTCGACGAGCGAATGCACGCCCTCCGAGAGCATCGCGGAGCTTCCGGTGTACCAGGCGCCGCCGAACTTGCTGAGCGCGATCAGCAGGTTGCCAGCGAGCGCGGCATACACGACTTTGCGTGATCCTTCTTCCATCCTTGGTCCACCGTTCGTTCGTGCACGCGGGGTTGCAAGCGATGTGCCAATCCCGCGGACGAGACCGTGCCGTGCAGCGTGACCCGCTCTTGCCGTGTAAAAGCCGACACAGCCGTGTAAAAAAATCAGGCAAATGGCATATTCGGCAGGCAGCCGCTACAGCTGCGAACCGATCAGCGAAGCGGCGAAATCGAGCGCCTTGTCGCTCCACGGGCGTGACTGCCATGCCTCGAGCGTAATGCGGCGCGACTGGCGCAGGTCGTCCTCGAAGTGGCGTGCCTGCGCTTCCGCAAATGCCGCATCGTGGACGTTCAGATTGGCCTCGTCGTTGATTGCGAAGGAACGCTGGTCGAAGTTGGTCGAGCCGACCGATACCCAGCTCGAATCCGCCAACAGCATCTTCACGTGGTACATGGTCGGCTGGTATTCGTAGAGTTCGACGCCGGCTTCGAGCAGCGGTCCCCAGCGATGACGCGAGGCGCGCCGCACGACGTTCCAGTCGATATGCTCGCCGGGCACGATGATCTGGACCCGGACGCCTCGGCGCGCGGCCTGCGCCAGCTCCGGCAGCGCGACTTCGTCCGGCACGAAGTAGGCCGCGCTCAGGCGCAATGTGTGCTCGGCCGCGGCGATCGACAGCAGATACATGAGCTGCATGCTGCGTGCGCCGCCGCCGGGCGAGCCGGTGAACACCTGTGCCTGCAGGCTGCCGGTTGGCTGCAGCTGCGGGAAGTATTCCGTGCCGCGCAGGATCTTCCCGGTGGCCTGCAGCCAATTGTCGGCGAACGCGGCCTGCAACTGACCCACGACCGGCCCGGTGACCTCGAAGTGGGTGTCGCGCCAGTGGCCGGGACTGCGCGCGTCGCCGCGCCATTTGTCGGCGATGTCGACGCCGCCCGTGAAGCCGACCGCACCGTCCACCACCAGGAGCTTGCGATGGGTGCGGTTGTTCAGCTTGGCAAGATCGGTCCAATCCGGCGCGTGATACCAGGCAAGCTCCACGCCTTTGCTTTGCAGGCGGGCGAGCAGGCGGTGGTCGAGTTCGCCGCCGATCCAGTCCAGAAGCACCTTGACCGCGACGCCGGCCTCGGCGCGCTCGACGAGGGCCTCGGTGAGCTGCTCCGCGATCGTGCCGGAAAAGAAGATGTAGGTTTCAAGCGTGACGCTGTGGCGGGCCGAGCGGATCGCAGCCAGCATTGCCGGAAAGATTTCTTCGCCGTTGATCAGCGTGCGCACGGCGTTGCCCTGGATGAAGCCCGGACCGAGGATGAGGCCCATGGTATGGACGAAGCGCGGATCGCGAACGCCGTAGGTGTGCGGAATGGGCGATTCAATCTGCTTGTCGCCCAGGCTCAGGTTGAGAACGAGAAGGGTGAGCACCAGCGTGGCCAGCACGGCCAGCGGGATGCGGAAGATGCGGTAAAACGAACGGTTGGTTTTGCCCATGCGGTGGATGCGGCCGGACGCCGTCGTTGCGCGACTCCGGCTTCATTGCAAATCCTGCGCCATGTCCGTTCGCGGCAGTCGGAGGCGTTGTCGTGAGGCACGGTTTGACGCCTTCGAAGCGCGCACGCAATTAGCTTCCCCCAAATGGAACTATCCGTGTGAACGCATAACTATTCGTTAAAGCGATCCGGTTTCCCGCCGCGCGTATCTGATGAGGGCGGGGCCGGAGCGCGCCCATGTTTGCCGGAGGCGCACGATGAAGGAAACACGCGACAGCATTGCGGACATCTGGGGCGAGCGCACGCCGTTCCACGGACAGGACCAATGGCCCGTGCGGGTCGATCAACGCGTGTCGGAGGAGCCCGAGCGCTGGGTCCAATCTGCCTGCGTGCTGTGTTCCAACGGCTGCGGCTGCGACATCGGCGTCAAGGACGGCCGCATCGTGGGCGTGCGCGGCCGGGCCGAGGACGTCGTCAACAAGGGACGCCTCGGACCGAAGGGCCTGCATGGCTGGGAAGCCAACAACAGCCCCGACCGCCTGACCCGTCCGCTGATCCGGCGCCACGGCAAGCTGGAGCCGGCAAGCTGGGAAGAGGCGATGGAAGCCATCGTCACGAAGGCCAGAGAGACCAAGGAGAAGTACTCGGCCGGCGCGATCGGCTTCTATACCTCAGGCCAGCTTTTCCTGGAGGAGTACTACACCCTGGCCGTGATCGGGAAGGCCGGCCTCGGCACGCCGCACATGGACGGCAATACCCGGCTCTGCACCGCCACCGCAGCGGCGGCGATGAAGGAAACTTTCGGCAGCGACGGCCAGCCCGGCTCCTATTTCGACATCGACACGACCGACTGCCTGCTCATGGTCGGGCACAACATGTCGGCGACCGACACCGTGCTGTGGGCGCGCACGCTGGACCGGCGCCGCGGTCCGAATCCGCCGAAGCTCATCGTCGTCGATCCGCGCCTCACGATGACGGCGCGCGAAGCCGACATCCATCTCGCGCCGCGCATCGGCACCAATGTCGCGGTGCTTAACGGGCTGCTGCACCTGCTGATCGAAGGCGGTCACGTCGATCAGGACTTCATCGCGCAGCACACCGTCGGGTTCGCCGCACTGCGCGAGGTGGTGTCGGCCTATCCGCCCGAGCGCGTGCAGGAGATCACCGGCATTCCCGCCGCGGACCTGCAGCGGGCGGCGGAGACCATCGGTAAGTCCGCCATGTTGCTGTCGAGCTGCCTGCAGGGCGTCTACCAATCCCACCAGGCCACGGCTGCGGCAGTCCAGCTCAACAACCTGAACCTCGTGCTAGGCCGCATCGGCCGGCCGGGCTGCGGCATCCTCCAGATGAACGGCCAGCCGACCTCGCAGAACACGCGCGAGACCGGTGCCGACGGCGACCTGCCGGCCTTCCGCAATTGGGACAATCCTGAGCACATCCAGGAACTGGCCGACCTGTGGAACGTGGATCCGGCAATCATTCCGCACTGGACGCCGCCCACCCATGCGATGCAGATCTTCCGGTACTGCGAAACCGGCTCCATCCGCTTCCTGTGGATACAGGCCAGCAACCCGGCGGTGTCGCTGCCGAGTCTCGATCGCGTCCGGCGCATCCTGCGGCACGATGACTTGTTTGTCGTCGTGCAGGACGCCTTCCTGACCGAGACGGCGCAATTTGCCGACGTCGTCCTGCCGGCCGCGCTCTGGGGCGAGAAGACGGGCTGCTTCACCAACGTCGACCGTACGGTGCACATCAGCCACAAGGCAGTCGAGCCGCCCGGCGAGGCACGTTCCGACTTCGACATCTTCCTCGACTTCGCCCGCCGCATGGACCTGCGCGACAAGGACGGCGCGCCGCTGATCAAGTGGTCCACACCCGAAGAGGCCTTCGAGGCCTGGAAGGATTGCACGCGTGGCCGGCCCTGCGACTATACGGGCCTCTCGTACGAGAAACTCTCGCGCGGCTCGGGGATTCCGTGGCCGTGCAACGACGCGCATCCGGACGGCGAGCCTTTCCTCTACAAGTCGCTGGTCTTCCCGACCGATCCGGACATCTGCGAAAGCTTCGGCCACGATCTCGACACCGGCGCCATGGTGTCGCCCACCGAGTACAAGGCCGCGAATCCGGCGGGGCGGGCGATGCTCAAGGCGGCGCACTACCTGCCGCCGTTCGAGATGCCGGACGACGACTATCCCTTCTTCCTCACCACCGGGCGCCTGGTCTATCACTTCCACACCCGCACGAAGACTGGCCGTGCTCCGGCGCTGGCGAAGGCGGCGCCGGACGACTTCATTCAAATGTCGCGCGAGGATGCGCAGCGGCTCGGCATCGAGGACGGTGCCTGGGCCAGGCTGACATCGCGCCGCGGCAGCCTCGAAGCGCCGGTGCGGATCGGCGACATCGGTCCCGGTGAATTGTTCGTCCCGTTCCATTACGGCTACTGGGACGATCCGGAACGGGCCCGGGCGGCCAACGAGCTCACGATCTATGAATGGGATCCGGTCAGCAAGCAGCCGCATTACAAGTACGCGGCGGTGCAGGTCGAGAAGATCGCCGGCCCGACCAGCACGCAGCCGGAGAAGGTGGGCATCGGCAGCGCGGGCGACGCGACCCATGGCGTCGCCGAAACGCTCAAGGGCATCAAGGACAGCGTGGCGGAAGGCATCAAGGCAATGCGGCCCGAGCGCGAGCACATTGCCGACTATATCGGTCTGCTGCAGGAGGCCGAGCGCCGTCTCGTGAAAGGATTCAACCAGACCGCGGACAGCCATCCGGAGGAGCCGGACCTCGGCACCCTGTGCCGCTTGTTCGCCGGCTGGTCACAGGATTCGGCCGACGCGCTCGATCCCTTCGTTCAGCGTTACGGCGAGCGCAAGGAGGGCGAGCCGGAACGGCTGGACGAAGCCTTGCTGCAGAAGCGCAGGTCGAGCGCCTTCAACCTGCTGCGTGACCTGCATGACCTGTGGCTCATGGTGAACGAAAGCATGATCTCACTCGACGTGCTGGAGCAGGCCGCGCACGCCAAGCACGACAAGGAATTCGAAAGCGCGATCAAGGCGATCCGGAGCAAGAACAAGCGGCAGCGCGATTGGCTGCGTACACGCTTGCGGCAGGCCGCGCCGCAGACTTTGGCCGTGCCGTCCTGAAGTGGCATGGCGCAATGGCATGGAACTCGCTTGGACGGAACCAGCGAAGGCGGATCGACGGGGCCGCTACGACGCACTCGAAAGGAATAACCCATGAAGATTCTGCTCTGGATCATCGCGATCATCTTCATCGTCGGCCTGCTGACGATCACCGGCGTACTCAAGCTGATCTTCTAGGCCCGTGTTCCCGCGGAAGCGTGAGCGGGTTGGAGCTTCCCATGTCGACGCTCATCATCCTGGCAACCGCCGGACTCGTGCTGGTTCACCTGTTCGGCGCACGGCTCAAGTTCCTCGAAGGGACCCCGCGCAGTATCTGGCTGTCGGCGGCGGGCGGCATCTCGGTCGCCTATGTCTTCATCCATCTCCTGCCTGAGCTGGCCGAAGGACAGGAAGTGATCCGCAAGGCGGTCAGCGGCGTGTTCCGCACGCTCGACCAGCACGCCTACCTCATGGCGCTGGTCGGCCTGATCGCGTTCTACGGCCTGGAGCGCGCCGCCAAGGAGTCGCATGCCGAACGGCGCGGACGGGAAGGGGAGGAGACGCCGGAGAAAAGCGTCTTCTGGCTGCACATCGCGTCCTTCTCGATCTATAACGTGCTGATCGGCTATCTGCTGGCCAACAACTTCCGGACGATCAAGTCGCTCGCGTTCTTCTTCATTGCGATGGCCTTGCATTTCCTGGTCACCGATTTCGGCCTGAGCAAGGAGTTCAAGCGCACCTATCATT
>SPQI01000415.1 GCA_004570315.1 Oxalobacteraceae bacterium OM1
GCGCTCGGCCAGATCGACCAGCGCGCCGCGCAGGCCGGCCAGGAGGGCCAGGATATCGTCGATCGCGGCACGTACATACAGGCGGATGTCGGTCGCCACCTGGTCGTTGCGCGAGCGGCCGGTGTGCAGGCGCTTGCCGGCGTCGCCCACCAGTTCGGTCAGGCGTTTTTCAATATTCAGGTGCACGTCTTCCAGGTCGAGCAGCCATTCGAAGCTGCCGGCCTCGATCTCGGAGCGGATCTGCGCCATGCCGCGCTCGATCTCGGTTTTGTCCTGTTCGCTGATGATGCTTTGCGCGGCCAGCATGTCGGCGTTCTCGCGCGCCACTTCCTCGGCCGTAGGCTGATGGACGACCTGCTTCTCCTCGCCGAAGGAAGCCAGCTCCCAGCGCTGGTAGGCGGACAGCTTTTCCTTGGGAATGACGTTGCTCATGCGGTCCTTCGATTAAACGAATGCGTCGTCGCCCTTGGCGCCGAGAATGATCTGGCCTTCGTCGGCGAGGCGGCGCACGATCTGCAGGATTTCCTTCTGCTGCGCCTCCACTTCCGAGAGGCGCACCGGGCCTTTCGATTCGAGGTCTTCGCGCATCATCTCCGCCGCGCGCTGCGACATGTTGCGGAAAATCTTCTCGCGCAGGTCCTGGCTGGCGCCCTTGAGCGCGATGATGAGCGATTCGGACTGCACCTCGCGCAGCAGCACCTGGATGCCGCGGTCGTCGATGTCGATGATGTTGTCGAACACGAACATCTCGTCCATGATCTTCTGCGCCATGTCGTTGTCGTAGTTCTTCAGGTTGTCCATCACCGAAGCCTCGATGTCGCCCGACAGGTAGTTCAGGATTTCCGCCGCCGCGCGCACGCCGCCGATCGGTTTCTTCTTCAGGTTCTCGTTGCCGGTGAGGAGCTTGGTCAGCACTTCATTGAGTTCGCGCAGCGCGGTCGGCTGCACGCCGTCGAGCGTGGCGATGCGCAGCACCACGTCGTTGCGCAGGCGTTCGCTGAAGAAGGTCAGCACCTCGCAGGCGTGGTAGCGCTCGAGATGCACGAGGATGGTGGCGATGATCTGCGGGTGTTCGTTGCGGATCAGGTCGGCGACCGACTGCGCATCCATCCACTTCAGGCTTTCGATGCCGCTGGCGTCGCGCGTGCCGAGAATGCGGTTGAGCAGGGAGGCGGCCTTGTCTTCGCCGAGCGCCTTGGTCAGCACCGTGCGGATGTACTCGTCCGAATCCAGGCCGAGCGAAGTGTTCTGCTCGGTCTCGGAACGGAAATCGTCCAGCACCGATTCCAGCTGATCGCTCGGAATGGTCTTCAAGGTGGTCATGGCGGCGGAGAGCTTCTGCACTTCGCGCGGGCCCAGATATTTCATCACCTCGGCGGCTTCTTCCTCGCCGAGCGCCAGCATCAGGATGGCGCCTTTGGTAATGCCGTCGTCACTCATTGGTTCCTACCCATGCTTTCACTACGTTGGCCACCATCTTCGGATCGTTGCGGGCCAGGGTCTTGGCGGCATCCAGGTTGTCCTGGTAGCTGCGCGGCTTGGTACCCATCGGTTCGACTTCATGCTCGATGTGCACGTAAGCGTCTTCCTCGATCTGTGGCGCGGCCGGTTCCGGCGGTTCGAAGGTCTTCGCCACCTTGCGGAACATCGGACGCAGCACGCCGAAGAACAGATAGAGCAGGGCGCCGATGCCGACCGCATACTTGCCCATGCCGAGCGCGGTGTCGATCGCTTCCGGACGCTTCCAGATCGGCGTTTCCGGAATCACTTCCTTCTCGGCATTGGCGAAGGCGCTGTTGACCACATTGAGTGTGTCGCCGCGGTCCTTGTTGTAGCCCATCGCTTCCCTGACGAGATCGCCGATCTGCGCCTTCTCGGCGTCGGTGAGCGGCTTCATCGTGACCTTGCCGGCCTTGTCGACTTCCTTCTTGTAGTTCACGACCACGGCGACGGACAGGCGCTTGATGCCGCCCATCGGTCGTTGCTCATAGCGGACGGTCTTGTCGACTTCGTAGTTGACCGTCATGTCCTTGTGCGTGTTGCTGTTCGCAGCCTGCGCATTGGCCGGCTGCTGGCCATTCGCCGGCGCGGTCAGCGGCGCGGTCGCCGGGGCCGGCGGCTGGTTCGTCAGCGCACCCGGCACGCCTGAAGCAGACGACGGCGTGCCGCTTTGCGATTCGCTGCTCTGCTGGCTGCGGATCGCCGACGCGCTCGGCTCGCCATTCGGACGATAGGTTTCGGCTGCCTGTTCGATCTGCGAGAAATCGACATCCGCCGTGGCTTCGGCGCGTACGTTGTTCTGGCCGACGATGGGCGTCAGGATGGATTCAATGCGCTTGACGATGTTCTGCTGCAGCTCCTGCACATACTTCAGCTGCGACGGATCGAGACCCTTGGCGCCCGGCTTGCTCTGTTCGGACAGGAGGTTGCCGTTCTGGTCGACGACGGTGACGTTCTTCACCGGCAGTTCCGGCACGCTGCTCGCCACGAGGTGGACGATGGCGCTGACCTGTTGTTCGTCGAGCGCACGGCCGGGATGCAGGTTGAGCAGCACCGAGGCGGTCGGCTTCTGCTGATCGCGGACGAAGACAGAAGCCTTGGGCAGCGCGAGGTGCACGCGCGCTGCCTGCACGGCGGCAAGCGACTGAATTGAGCGAGCAAGCTCGCCTTCGAGCGCGCGCTGGAAATTGACCTGTTCGAGGAATTGCGAGACGCCGAGCTTCTGGTTTTCCATCAGCTCGAAGCCGACGTTGCCGCCCTTCGGCAGACCTTGCGACGCCAGCTTCAGGCGCACGTCATGCACCTGGTTCGCCGGCACGAGGATGGCGCCGCCGCCGTCGGCGAACTTGTACGGCACGTTCAGCTGCTGCAGCGAGGCGACGATGGCGCCGCCGTCGCGGTCGGAGAAGTTCGAGAACAGCACCCGGTATTCCGGCTGCTGGCTCCACATCCAGATGCCGGACATCACCGCGAGCACGGCGGCCACGCCGAGCATGAGGAAGAAATTGCGGCCGCCGGGCGTCTGCGCAAAGCCGACGATGCCCGCAGGGACCACTGCGCCTTCTTCTGCTACCGCCATGTTGCGACTCCCTGTCGAATGCCGCTTTTTGTTGTGCTGTTCATTGTAGACCTGCAAAACCTGCAAATGGGTTTTTCGCCTTGATGACAGATTTTCGCCGCCTTGTCGAAATCCAATCATGGGAAAAGAGCGCGATTTCGGTCGCTAATCGGACCGAAGCGCGCTTGGCAGCGTGATAACTTGAGCGTGCCGAAAAGGGCAGGAAATTCAGGATTCAGGAGGCAGCATGAAACCCGCAGCGATAGACCCGAGCCGCATCCAGTCGATGATCGCGCAGCTCAAGGCCGCAGCAACACGGCAGGAGCAGGGCATCGATGGCGTCAAAGGCCTGGTGGACGACCAGCCGGCAGCGAAGGTCGACTTCGCCAGCGCGCTGAAGGCATCGCTCGATCAAGTGAATGGCGCGCAACAGAAGGCCGAAGATCTCGGCAAGCGCTTCACCATGGGAGACGACAGCGTCAATCTCTCCGATGTGATGATCTCGATGCAGAAGGCGAACATCGGCTTCCAGGCGACCGTGCAGGTGCGGAACAAGCTGGTATCGGCGTATCACGACATCATGAACATGCAGATTTGACGAACAGCGCCGAAAGCGGCTTCTGCATTGCTGCCGCAGCGCGCGTTCAATAAAAAAGGCGACCCTGCGGTCGCCTTTTTGCCATGCCGGAATCGATCAGTTCATTCCAGTCGCCCGCGCATTCCGTTCGCGTTCGAGCTTGGTGATGTAGCGCTGCACGACCGCGAGCGTCGGCTGCGCGATGTTGACGAACATGAAGCCCATCCGGCGCACGGATTTCCCGCTTGGCAGACTCAGATCTTGCGAATTGCGCACTTGCAGGTTGACGGTGATCGGCTGGCCGGGCAGGTCGAGCTTGCAGTTCTTGTAGACCGTGCCGATGGTCGTGTCGAGCAGCTTCTTTTCGTCGATCACGCCAATGCCGCCGCCGCTGATGTTCTTCAGCGCCACGACCACCGTCGTCGGCGCGCCGCCTTCCTCTTCGGGTGGCGGGATGAGAATCGTGCAGCGCACCGGATTCGCGACCGGCGTGGCAACGCGATAATGCTCGCGCCGCTGCAGGCGGATCATGGTGGCCGGGATGGCGATCTGAAGGGCAGGACGGTCTTCGAACAGGCATTCGTGGATCTGCTCCGTGCGGAACAGGACGCGGATGCTGTCGAGCACGGTCTCGAACAGCACGTCGTCGCTGTCGAGAATGCGCTGGTTGGTCGTGGCGCTGGGCGCGCGGTCGATGACGACGATATCCAGGCGTTCGTCCACGTAGAGTACCGACGTGACAACAGTTTCGGAGCCGCCGCGCACCGACATGGTGACGAGCTGGCCCTTCTCCTGCATTGCCCGGAGCAGAGAAACGATCTCCCGCCGCGACGTGACCTGGTACTGCATCACGTCTTCTTCGCGGAAATTGCCGATATACGCCATCTTCTGGTGATCAATGTGTTAAGCGCGGCGAGGGCGACCCATCAGGGCTCGCCCGCTCGCCGCGCATTCTCGATATGGTATAGCCACGCGAGCAATTCCGCTACTGCCCTGTAGAGCGCCGGAGGGATATTGCGGTCCAGGTCCACCTGCATCAGCAGGGCGACCAGCTCGCGCGACTCATGAATGTGGACGCCGTGCTCGCGGGCGCGCGCGACGATTTGTTCGGCGACCAGTCCGCGTCCCTTGGCCACCACGCGCGGCGCCGCATCGCCCGTCTGGTAGGCGAGGGCGACCGCGTTGGCCGGCGGCCTAGCCTTGTCCATGGCGGGCGATCAGCAAGGCCTGCAGCGGCGAGCCGGCCGCTGCGAGCGCTTCGGCCAGCAGGTTGCCGTTGGCACGCAACGCAACGACCGTGGCTTCGTCGGCGGCACGGACATCGACCCGTACGTCGCCGCCGCTCAAATGCAGCGTCGCTTCGATCTCGCCCAGCGTCGGCAGGTGGAACCGGACCCGGCTGCTCCATACCGGCTCGACCGCACCGCGCGCCTGGTCGGCGCCGCCTGGCGTCTCGTCGCTCACGGCCCATTCCATGCGCTGGCCCGGCCACAACTCGCCCTGCCATTGCACCTGTCGCGTTTCGAGCGTGTGCAGCTGCTGGTGGATGAGGCGAGCCACCTCGACGTCAACCGAAGGAAGCGACGGGCCGGCCAATTCGGCGAGCACGTCGGCGTCGGTGGTAGCTGCCAGCGCGGAATAACCCGGCTGCTGCTGCAGCTCGTGAAGCATGCGCGCCAGCCGTTGCGGATCGGCCGCCAGTTCGGGCGCATTCTGGGCAAGTGCAGCAAGATGTGCGGGCGATACCAGGGCAGCCTGGGATGATCCGGATTGCGATGCGCTGCCCAGGCCGCGTCCCTGCGCCGTCTGGGCGAGGGTGGCTGCGAGTGCGCGCTGCATGTCCGCAGGCAGTTTGGCCGGTGCCGGCGCATGCTGAACGAAAGGACCGCCCTGGGCTTGCGGCTCCTGCAGCAAGGAAGCGAGAGGCCGGTTGCCTGCCGCCCATTGTTCGACATGCGATTCGTAGAAGACGCCGCTGGTTTCGATGTGCTGCTGCATGGTCCCGGCCAGTTTCGCAGCATCCATCGTGGCGGGCGCTGCGGGCAGCAGAGCTTGCGACGGCGTGATGGCGACGGAGTTCGCATCACGCTGCGCGATCTGGAGGATATGGTCGATGAGCCGGCCTGCCTGGCTCAGCGAGGCCGGTGCGCTGCTTTCGCCTTGCGTCAGGAGGAAGGTCGGCCGCGGCTCGCGTGCAACCAGCACCAGCGGCAGGCGCTCGCCGACGCGTGTGCCCGAGGGCAGTGCCATGCGCAGCGGCGCGTCGGCCACCTTGACGAGGAAGGTGCCATCGTCGAGCAGGGAAAGCACCTCGGCCGGCAGCTGCTTGCCGATGGCGACCTGCGCCAGGCGCTGGTAGACCTCCTGGCGCGCATCGCCTGCGGCAGTGACGGGCGTGGGAGCCTCGATGGAGGCCAGGGGCCGCGCGCCATTGTTCAGGTCGGCCCGGGGCAGCATGATGAATTAACCGCTGCGGTTGGCGCCGAAGCCTGCGGAAGTCCGTTCGGTGCCGGAGGTCTGCATCATCGCGTCGAGCCGGTTCATCCAAGGCTCAGTGATGGTGCGGATTTGGCGATCGTCTTCGAGGATCTTGCTGATGATCTTGGCCTTGCGCTGCCGCATGACAGGCGACAGCGGCGTGCGGACGCCGGTGCCGGTCCATTGCTGCAGCATGGCGACCTGGCCGGAGCACTCGGTCTCGAGAGCAGAGAAGCGGTTCCAGTCTTCGTCGCGGGCCGCGGCCAGCATGCGGCCCGTCAGCCCGGCGACACGTTCGTACAGCGCGATGATGTCGTCGCTCTCCATGCGGATCACGCCTTCACGAGACTGACCGGCGCACGCGCGGCGAGCGGGTCGTAGGCCGCTTGTGCGGGGGCGGGCTGAACCGGGGTTGCGACCGCAGCGTCCGCGGGCTTGATCGCGACCCATGCATCCTTCAATCCTTTCAGGAGCTGAAGAACTTCATCGAGGGCAGCTGGATCGTTGGTGGCGTTGGCGTTGACCAAGCGGCCGTTCATGTATTCGTAGAGTGCATCGAGATTCAGTGCGATTTCGCCGCCGACCTTGCGGTCCAGGCTGGCGCGCAAGCCTTCCTCGATGATGGAAATGGCTTTGGATACGGACTTGCCCTTGGCCGCGATGTCGCGTGCCTGCATGGCTTGTTTGGCGCCGTTGACTGCAGCAATCGCGCCGTCGAACAGCATCACCACGAGCGCGTGCGGGCTGGCGGCCGCGACACCGGTTTCGATTCCGACATTCGCGTAGGCCCTCGCCCCATTCATCGATCCGAACATTTCGTCTCCTCTATCCGGCGCGGAAGGCCGGAAATTTCAGTCAGCTAGCATAGCCGTTATCGACCGATGCAAAGCGAACTTTAGAAGGCGATTTCCATGTCTACTCTTCAACAACTCAGGCCTTTTGCCGAATGAGCAAGCCGGTTGCCTGATCGAGGGCGCGCGAAATCTCGAGCGTTTCCTCGGTCGGGATCTGGCGGATCACTTCCTTGGTCTGGGTGTCGACGACCTTGACGACGGTGCGGTCGGTCTGGTCATCGATGCTGAACTCGAGGCCGCGCGACAGGCTTTCCATCGCCTTGTTCAGGTTCTTGATGGCCTGGGCGATCTGGGCGCTGTTCGGCTCTGCCTTTGCTGGCTGCGGAGCCTGCGCCGCCTCGACCGAGGC
>SPQI01000521.1 GCA_004570315.1 Oxalobacteraceae bacterium OM1
CCGCGTCGACGACAGCCTCGACATGCTCTACAAGGCCCTCGACCGCTCGCCCACGATTCCCAACGCCAGGCCGGGCATTGCCGCGGCGTACTACCAGAAGAAGAATTTCGCCAAGGCCTGCCAGTGGGCGCAGAGCGCCGTGGAAAACAGGGATGCATTGAAGCGGCAATTGCTGGAAGACAGCTGCAGCCGGGAATGAGGGCGACGCTTCCATAGTCCGCCTTGCGTACGCTCGCAAGTGGTACGCCCGCGTGGACTTGACGGCGCTCAATCCGCACCGGGAAAACCGCATTCCACACGCGCGCCGCACTTGCATCGCCACCGATGCCGTCGAAACTGAGTGAAGCCGGAAGAAGGCAGGACGCATCGCTGGGCCGGCCATTCCACCCGAGCCCGGAACGCCTGCATCGCCACGGCGGCATGTGCATTTTTCTTCACCGCGATCGGGCGCTTTTACTGCCGTTTCCATTGCCGTCTTTTCCTTCCTCCATGCTTGCCGGCCAGTGCCGAACGTCGCGGCACAGCTTCGTACCGGACACAGTCACGACGCCTCTGCGCGCAGTCCGCCCGGCGTCACGCACGGTCAATTGACTCGCTGCAATGCCGTATGCCATTCGCCGGCAGGCGTTGGCTTGCCCTTCCCGATCACCACAAGGAGGCGGTCATGGTCATTTTTTCCATCGCGCGATTCCGGGGCGTCGTTGCGGTCGCCGTCGCGGCCGGCGGATTGCATGCCGCGCCGTGGGCGCAGTCGGCCGGCACGGAAGCCTGTCCGCGTCCCATGCCCGGCAGCGCGGTCACGGACCCGCCCGAGCTTGCAAAAGCCGGCGACGGCGCTTTCCACCTGACGGCCCGCAACTCCGGAACCGGTCCCGAAGATCGCGATGCGCCTGCGTACGCCTATCGCTTCTGCCTGCGCGGAAACGACGATGCCCGCCTCCAGGCGCCCGTCCTGCGCATGTCCGCCGGTGAAACCGTACGCGTGGCGCTGTCCAACCGTTTGCAAGCGAAGACCGGCTTTCCCGAGACGCACGTCATGACGGCGCCGGGCACCTCACTGTGCGTACCGCAGCCGGACGGCCTTGCCGGCGGCAACAACCTGACGAACCTGCACTATCACGGCCTCAACATCCCGCCCCGCTGCGGCGGCGACGAAACCATCAATACCGTGCTCGCCGCGCCGCAGACCGGCGGTACGGCGGACTACACCTATCAGTTCACGATCCCCGCCAACGAACCGCCCGGGCTGTACTGGTATCACCCGCACATGCATGGCGTCAGCCAGCAGCAGATCCTGGGCGGGATGTCCGGCATCATCGTGATCGACGGCATGGAAAAACTGTTTCCCGAAGTCGGCCACCTCACCGAGCGGATTCTGGTGCTGCGCGATCAGGACAAACCGAATCCGGCCGACCGCGAGGATGCGCCGCAGGACGAGCCGTGGAAGGACGTGTCGATCAACTACGTGCCGGTCACGTGGAATGGCAAGGCATCCGCAGCGCCGCAGCCGGCGCCGCAATTGTCGGTGGGCGCCGGCGAGCGACAGTTCTGGCGGGTTGCGAATGCCGCCGCCGACACGGCGTTCGTGCTGAAGCTGCAATACCGCTTCTCCAGCGCCGGTCCCTGGCAGGACCAGCCGCTCGAACTGCTGGCGTTCGACGGCGTCCCGCAGGTCGACGATAGCGGCATGCCCGGCGCCCGCTCGATGACGGTGACACGCATCGTGTTGCCGCCGGCCGGCCGCGCGGAATTCATCATGGCCGGTCCGCCGGCCGGCGCCGAGGCGCGGCTGTACAGCGACGATTACAACCGCTACCTCGCCAGCACCAATCCCAAGGCGGACGCGACCGACGCCACCGATCGTCAGCCCGCCAGGGTGCTGGCCGACATCCATTCCGCACCGGCCGGTCGGCAGAAGGCTGCCGTGCCCCGGCAGGCGGCCGAAGAGCGGGTGAAGCGATTCATGAATTTGCGCCAATCAAGCACCCTCAGGAACCGAAGCTTCTTCTTCACCAAGGACCCCGCCGACGAAGGCAACTTCTTCCTCACGCCGGAAGGCAGGACGCCGAAGCCCTTCGACATGGCGGCACCGCCCGACGTCACCGTCAACATGCCGACCGTTGAGGACTGGACGATCGAGAACCGGGACAGCGAGTCGCACGTGTTTCACATCCACCAGATCCATTTCCGCGTGCTGGAAGTCAACGGCGTGCCGACCGACGACCGTGCCGAACCGACGCTGCGCGACACCATCGAATTGCCTGCCTGTCGCGACTGGGGCAGCGCCGACCCCGAGGCGCTGTACCAGGGCGATCCTGCCTTCGTCGGCAAGAACTGCAGGGAACCCTTCCGCGTGAAGCTGCGGATGGACTTCCGCGAGCAGGACATCGCGGGCACGTCGCTGTTCCATTGCCATATCCTGGAGCACCAGGACAAGGGCATGATGGCCAAGATGGAATTGGCGTGGAATCCCCAGGCGGCGCGCGAGGAAGCGCGCATCCTGCGTGAACAAGGCAGCATGGCGCTGGAGCGGTCCGCGCCCGCGATCGAGCCCGGCGCGCAATCCGTCGTGCCGGCGTTGATGCGTACCGTGTCCCGTCTGCTGGGCGAGCGCGTTGCCGCCGTGCCGGACGACGCAATCTGCAGGACTGCCACTGCGGAGGCTGCAGACGGGAAACGCTGACCGCTGTCCGGGCATGCTCCTTGCAGCCGTTCCGGCGTGTTTCACACGACACGGTTCGGGGGCAACAATGAAGAACAGCATTCCCATTCCACATCCTCTCGCGCAACCTCTCCGCCTCGGCATGAGTGCGCTCATGCTGGCGGCGGCCTGGCTGGTGATCGGCAGCGCGGTCGCGCAGGACAAGCCGGCGGCGTCCGGGCCGGGCCACACCACGGCCGAGCAGCACAACCAGCTGCGCGCCAACCGCGGCAGTCCCACGGCCGAGCAGGGCAAGAGCCGGATCGACAACGGCGACAGCACGCTGATGCGCAGGATGGCGGAGTCGCATCTCGGCGAAATCCAGCTGGCTGCGCTGGCAGAGGAAATATCGACCGATCCCAAGATCCGGACGTATGCGCAGACCCTGCTGGACGATCACTACGCCGCTCTGGGCGAGCTGCGCAAGATGGCTGGCGACAAGGGCGTGGTCGTGCCCGGCGGGCCGGATACCGATCAGGCCGCCGCCGTGGCGAAGCTCGCGCGATTGACCGGCGACGAGTTCAACCGGCAGTTCGTGACCAGCGCCGGCATCGAAGCGCACGACCAGGCGGTCAAGCTGTACGACGAGGCGGCGCGCCGGGCGAAGGACGAAGACCTGCAGGCCTATGCCGGAAAGACCGGGCAGGTGGTCGCCAAGCACCTGCAGATGGCGCAGCAGCTGCAGGGCACGCCGCCGCAGGCCTCCGCGCAGTGATCAGCCGGCGTGGTCGCCGGCATGGATCACCACTTCATGCCGAGCATCCGGTCCAGGCCGGGCCGGTCGGTGCTGGCGATGCGCGCGTCGTCGACGCTGATCTTCTTCTGCGAAATCAGCGGCGCGAGGTGCGAATTCATGGCATGCGACTTGCCGTCGCCGCCGTTGTCTAGGAAGGCGCGGATGCCGTCGTAGTCGCGCGCCTGCACCAGGCCGGCGGCGGGCTTGGTCACGGAGAAGCATTCCGTGACGAGATAGGAACGGTCGCCCTCGGCAGAGGGCACGAGCGCCTGGCACAGCACGCCGCGCAGCGAATGCGCCAGCGCCTCGCTGGCCATCTCGGTGCCGCCGAGCAGGCGGTGCATCTTCGCCACCGCAAAGTCCACCGAGCGCGCATGCAGCGTGGCGAACACCAGCGGGCCGGATTCGGCCAGCGCGACCGCTTCGCGCGCGACTTCGGGCTCGCGGATCTCGCCGATCATCACTACGTCGGGGCGCTCGCGCAGCGCGTCCAGCGCGCCGGCATAGAAGGATTCGACGTCGCCGTCGGGGCCGACCTCGCGCTGGGTGATGAGTGATTTCTTCGGCGCCAGGCGCTGTTCGATCGGGTCCTCGAAGGTGAGGATGTGGGCGGCACGGGTGGAGTTGATGTGGTCGAGCATCGAGGCGATGGTGGTCGACTTGCCCTGCCCGGTATCGCCCACCACCAGCACGAGGCCGCGGCGAGCGCCGACGAATTCCAGCGCTTCGGTGCCTACGCCCAGATCCACCAGCGGCACCGGCACTGCCGGAAAGCGCCGGATCACGCAGCCGTACTGGCGGCGCGCGCCGTAGGTGAAGCAGTTGGCGCGGATGCGCCAGTTGCTCAGGTCGATGGCGCGGTCGAAGGCGCGGCGGCCGATGAAGTCGCGCCAGTTGCGTTCGAGCGCGTCGAACAGCTCCATCATGTCGGAGGCGGTCACCAGCGCGTTCGAGACCGGCACCAGGCGTTTGGACTGCTTCAGCATGATCGGGCTGTCTTCGTGGAGGAAGATGTCGCTGAAGACCACCGATGAGTTCAGGACGCGGATGATGCGCTCGATGAGCGAGCCGAAGTCGTCGAAGCCGGGAATCGCCCCGCCGATGCTGCCCGCCTTGATGCCTTCCAGCTCGCCCTGCGTCGCTCTGGCCTGTTTGCCGCTCATGTGAAGTCCCCGAAAGAAGTGGTGCCGGAATGTTGTGTTTTGTATTGCCGACATGAAACTCTATCGGCAACCGGTCGGACTGCCAAGGGGAAATGCGGCAAGTGTTGCCGCCTGGTGTTGCCGATCTATTCGGCCGCCACCCGGATCGGTCCGCCGGCGCGCTTGTTGCGCTTGAGCAGGAAGACCAGCGGCAGCATCAGGATGAAGCTCCAGGTGATGAGCTGGAAGATGTCAATCATCGCGAGCATCTCGGCCTGCTGGGCGACCTGCTGCGCCATCAGGGCGACGGCCTTGGGATCGTCGGGGCGCAGGTGCAGGCCGCGCAGGTACTGCTGCACGTCGGGGTTGTAGCGATTCAGGTTGCCGCCCAGTTCGTTCCACAGCACCTGTCCCTGGCGCGACATCAGCGTGGTGACGATGGAAATGCCGACCGCCGAGCCCATGGTGCGCACCAGGCTGTAGAGGCCGGCCGCTTCGGCCATGCGCGTGCGGTCGAGCGTGGCGTAGGCGATGGTCGACAACGGCACGAAGAGCAGGCCCATGCCCAGGCCCTGCAGCATCGCCGGCCAGATGATCCAGAAGGTGCTGACGTCCAGCGAGTAATGCGTCATGTAGTGCGAGCCCACCGCGCTGAGCAGCATGCCGCTGCCGACCAGCCAGCGCGGATCGACGCGGCTCACCAGGCGGCCGACGATGAGCATGCTGACCGCAGTGGCGATGCCGCGCGGCGCCATCACCAGGCCGGTGGTGAGAATCGGATATTGCAGCAGGCCTTCGAGCAGAATCGGCTGGACCACGATGGTGCCGAACATGCCCAGGCCGAGCAGCATCATCACCAGGCAGGCCATCGCGAAGTTGCGGTCCTTGAAGATGCGGATGTCGAACAGCGCGCGCTCGCGCCGGCGCAGGCTCCACCAGCTGAAGCCGAGCAGGCCGATGATGCCGCACACGGTGGAGATACGGATGTCCAGCGCCGCCAGCCAGTCCTGCTGGTTGCCGCGATCGAGCGCGTACTGCGTGCCGGCCACGCCCACCGCCAGCAGGCTCACGCCGGGCCAGTCCATGCGGCGCGCCTTCTTGTCGGTCTCGGGCACGAATTGCGAGGCGAGGAAGAGCGAGAGCGCGCCCACCGGCACGTTGATGTAGAAGGTCCAGCGCCAGCTCGCCACTTCCGTCAGCCAGCCGCCGAGCGTCGGGCCGA
The DNA here is from genome assembly GCA_004570315.1 of Oxalobacteraceae bacterium OM1. GTDB lineage: Bacteria > Pseudomonadota > Gammaproteobacteria > Burkholderiales > Burkholderiaceae_D > Noviherbaspirillum. The sequence continues at coordinate 5,802 of SPQI01000521.1, forward strand.
GCACCGGGCCGACCATCACGCCCAGCCCCCAGATCGCCATCGCGTTGCCGCGTTCCTCCGGCGGATAGGCGTCGCTCATGATCGCCTGCGACAGCGGCACCAGCGCCGCGCCGAAAATCCCCTGCAGCATGCGGAACAGCACGATTTCCACGATGTTGCCGGCGATGCCGCACAGCGCCGAGGCGCCGACGAAGCCGGCGATGCAGATCAGCAGGTAGCGCTTGCGGCCGAGCACGTCGGCAAAGTAGCCGGTGAGCGGCATGAAGATGGCGGCGGTGACGAGATAGCTGGTGAGCACCCAGCTGATCTGGTCGGTGGTGGCGCCAAGCTCGCCCTGCATGTGCGGCAGCGCGACGTTGACGATGGTGGTGTCGAGCACCTGGATCAGCGTGGCCGACATCACGGCCAGCGTGATGAAGAGCCGCGAGGTGCTGTTGTGCTGCGGATCGCGCGCGGAGGACTCGGCCATCTCAACCCGCCGGCGGCGCCACCGCGACCAGGATGCTGCAGGGCGCGCGGTCCAGCAGCGTGGCGTCTTCGGAATCGCTCCACCAGCGCGCCAGCCGGCTGCGCTTGCGATGGCCGACCACGATGCAGTCCACGCCCAGCTTGCGCGCCGCAACCTCGATCTCGGCGATCGGGTCGCCGAACGCGATGTAGCCGTGGGCGTCGAGCCCGCGTTCCTTCAGCCATTCGACGCCTTCCTTCAGGATGCGCGCGGCTTCGTCGTTCTCGTGCTCGATGGTGGCCGCGCTCATGCCGTCGGGAATGGTGGGGATGCTGCGCCGCAGGATGGCCAGCAGGTGGGTCTCGCTGTGCATGCACATGGCGATGGCGGCGCCATCCTTGAGGGCGTTGCGGCCTTCCACCGAGCCGTCGTAGCAAAGCAGGATCTTGCGGTACATGTCAGCGTCCGGAAGTCTGTTGAGCGTTTTCCTGAGCGTTCTGTTGGCCGTTCTGTTGTGCGGTCCGTTGCGTGTTCTGCTGCGCATCGTTCAGCGCGATTTCCACGGTCGCCGTCGTGCCGATGCGCAGCGGGTATTGCGGGTCCGGGTCGGTGATGCGCACCCGCACCGGCACGCGCTGCGTCACCTTCACCCAGTTGCCGGTCGCGTTCTGCGGCGGCAGCAGCGAGAACGCGGTGCCGGCGCCGCCGCTCACGCTTTCCACCACGCCGTGGAAGACATGGTCGGGATACATGTCGACCTGTAGCGTGGCCTGCTGCCCGGGGCGGATGTCTTCCAGCTCGGTCTCCTTGAAGTTGGCGTCGGCCCAGTATTCCTGGCTCGCGATGACGGCGAACAGCGGCGTGCCGGGCTGCACGGTGTTCCCCGGGCGCAGCGAGAGATTGGCGACCATGCCCTGCGGCGGCGCGGTGACGTGCGTGCGCTGCAGATCGAGTTCCGCCTGCGCGACGGCGGCACGGGCGGCCTGCACGTTGGCGTTCTGGTCGCCGCTGGCGCCGAGCGCGCTGCGGGCCTGCTC
>SPQI01000376.1 GCA_004570315.1 Oxalobacteraceae bacterium OM1
GGCAATGGTCGAGGTGATGTTCGCGCCGACGGGATCGAGGCCGGCGATGGGCGCAGCGACCGCACCCGCCACGCCGGCCAGCGCGAACAGGGCGATGCCGCGCTGTCCCAGCTGAAACGCCGGACCGGCCAGCAGCAGCGGCACCGTGGTCCAGAACAGGCTGAAGGCGCCGAACAGGCAGGCATGGTAGGCGCCGCGACGGCGCAGCGCCGGCACCGTCCTGAGCAGATGCCACATCGACGCCAGCACGGCGCCGTAGTCCATGCTGTGGGCGGGCACGCGCTCCGGCAGCATGCGTGCCAGCGCGAGTCCGACCAGCACCATGATGGCCGAGGAGACGCCGAACACCGCATGCCAGCCCCAGAGCGAGGCGATGAAGCTCGACGCAGGACGGGCCAGCATGATGCCGAGCAGCAGGCCGCTCATGACATTGCCGACTGCCCGCCCGCGCATGGCGTCCGGTGCGAGATGCGCCGCGAAGGGCACGAGCACCTGCACCGAGACGGCGCTCAGCCCGATCGCCATCGCGGCGGCAAGAAAGACCGGCGCACTGGGCGCGAAGGCGGCCGCCACCAGGGCTGCCGTGCAGGCGGCGACGAGGCAGAGGACGAGCTTGCGGTTTTCCAGGATGTCGGCCAACGGCACGATGAGGATGAGGCCGAGGCCATAGCCGACCTGGGTGAGCGTCACCACCAGGCCGGCAAGGCCCGGCGCGATGCCGAGCGCGTGGCTGATCGGCGCCACCAGCGGCTGCGCATAGTAAAGATTGGCGACGATGAGGCCGCAGGCGGCGGCGAATACGAGGGTGAGCCGCGCGGACGCGGATTGCTGGTGCGAATCAAGCTGCATGGCGACAACACGGATGAAAGGCAAACCGCTCACTATATCGTTGCCGCGCAAGGCGTGCAGGCACCGCTTGCCGTAGGATGAACCCTTTGCGTGTCCGCTTTTCCCGTTCATCCTCGCGTCATGTCTTCGTTCTTTCAGCTTCAACCCCACCTTGCCTTGATGCTCGCGGCGGCCGGTCTCTACGCCGGCGCGCAGAACGCGCTGGCCGGCGGCGGCTCGTTCATCACCTTCCCTGCCCTGCTGCTCGCCGGCCTCGATCCCGTCGGCGCGAACATCACCTCGACCATTGCCCTCTTCCCCAGCCAGATCACCTCGGCGTTGGCAGGCCGCCGTCTGGTGGGCGACGTCGGTCCGGTGAGCTTCGGACGCATGTTTGCCATCAGCATTGCCGGCGGCGTAGCCGGCGCGCTGCTGCTGCTCTACACGCCGCCCGATTTCTTTGCACGCCTGGTGCCTTGGCTGATTCTGTTTGCGACCGTCGTCTATGCCTGGGGCAGCTTCCGGCGCAAGCCGCTGCATGCGGGCAAGGGCTTGGCGGCGCCGGCGGTGATGACCATGCAAGGCGGCATCGCCATCTACGGCGGCTACTTCGGCGGCGGCATCGGTTTCCTCATGCTGGCCGCGCTCGTGATTGCGGGACAGCAGGCGCGCACCGCGACCGCCACCAAGAATGCGCTGGCCATGGCGATGAACGCCTCCGCCGTCGCGATCTTCGCGTTCTCGCATCATGTGAACTGGGCCGCCGCACTGGCACTCGGCCTGGGCGGCATCGCAGGCGGCCTGAGCGGTTCATGGCTGATGCACGTCCTGCCGGAGAGGGCGCTGCGCGGCTTCGTCGTCGCCGTCGGCATCGTCCTCACCGTATGGATGTTCTGGAGGCAGTACGCATGATGCGGGCCGAGCGCTCGCGCCGCTATCTGCTCTGGCTGGCCGCGGTCGGCTTCTTCATGCAGACGCTCGATGCCACCATCGTCAACACCGCCCTGCCGGCGATCGCACGCAGCCTGGGGGAAAGTCCGCTGCGCATGCAGGCGGTGGTGGTGGCGTACACGCTGGCGATGGCCACGCTGATTCCGGCCTCGGGCTGGCTGGCGGACCGCTTCGGCACGCGCCAGGTCTTCCTCGGCGCCCTGGTGCTGTTCAGTGCCGGCTCGCTGCTGTGCGCGTCGGCGACGAGCCTCGATCTGCTGGTGGCCGCACGCGTCGTGCAAGGCATCGGCGGCGCCCTGCTGCTGCCGGTGGGCCGCCTCGCCGTGCTGCGGGCATTTCCGCGCGAGGAGTTCCTGCAGGCGATGAGCCTGGTGGCCATTCCGGGTCTGCTCGGTCCGCTGATCGGACCGACGCTCGGCGGCTGGCTGGTGGAATTCTCGTCGTGGCACTGGATCTTCCTGATCAACATCCCGGTCGGCGTGGCAGGCTGCCTGGCCACCATCGCGTTCATGCCCGACTATCGTGCCGACGGCGCGCGCTTCGACGGTCGGCTATCTCCTGCTGGCCGTCAGCATGACGTCCGTGTCCTTGTCGCTGGACGGCTTGTCCGGTCTCGGCATGCAGCATGCCACCGTGCTGCTGTTGTTGATCCTCGGCCTCGCCTGCCTGACGGCTTACTGGCTGCGTGCGGCACGGCGCCCGGATCCGCTGTTCCCGCTGGCACTGTTCCGGGTGAACAGCTTCAGCGTCGGCGTCATGGGCAACTTGTTTGCGCGCATCGGCAGCGGCTGCATGCCGTTCCTCATTCCGCTGCTGCTGCAGCTGACGCTGGGCTACTCGCCAATGCAGGCGGGCATGATGATGATTCCGGTCGCCGTCGCCAGCATCTTCATCAAGCGCGTGGGCACGCCGCTGATTCGCGTCCATGGGTATCGCCGGGTGCTGCTTGTCAATACGGTGCTGGTCGGCCTGGCCATCGCGAGCTTCGGGCTGGTGTCGCCGAACGTGCCGCTGTGGCTGCGGATCGTCCATCTGGCGGTGTTCGGTGCGGTGAACTCGATGCAGTTCACCGCGATGAATACCTTGACGCTGAAGGACCTGACCGGCTCGCTGGCGAGCAGCGGCAACAGCCTGTTGTCGATGGTGATGATGCTGTCGCTGAGTCTCGGCGTGGCGGCTGCCGGCGCATTGCTTGCCGCGTTCACCGCGCTGTTCGGCAGCCACGGGCATGCCGGCCCCTTGCCGGGTTTTCATGCCACCTTCGTCTGCATGGGGCTGATCACGGCAGGATCGGCCGCTATCTTCGCGCAGCTCGCGCCCGAGGCGCGGGCAGAGTCCGTGGAGCACGCGCCGATCGCCGACGAAGCGTGAACCGGAACTACCCGGCGTTCACCTGCCAGCGCGAACGCACGGTGATGTCGCCCTGCTCCAGCCGCCGCTCGAGCGATTCGATGACCGCGCCGAACGCTTCCTGCGGCGCGAACCCTTCGGCCGCATGCAAGCCGACCCAGCCGTCGCGCCCGCTGTGCTTGGCCATGTAGAGTGCCTTGTCGGCAAATTCGATCGCCTGCGCCCAGTTGGCCCAGCGCGGGCGCTGCGGCAGGAAAGGAAAGCAGGCAAAGCCGATCGAGCAGGTCTTGTGCACGGTGCGGCCGCCGGGAATCAGGAACGGCGCGCCGCCGATGGCCAGCCGCACGCGCTCGGCCAATGCCGGCGCCTCGGTGCGATGCGTGCCGCGCGCCACCGCCAGGAATTCCTCGCCGCCCCAGCGCACCAGGTAGTCGGATTCGCGGAACACCGATTCGAGCCGCTCGCGCAACTGCACCAGCACGGCATCGCCGGCCGGATGCCCATGCTGGTCGTTGAGCTGCTTGAAGTGGTCGAAGTCGATCATGAAGAACACGAGGTCGTCGTCCACCGGCGGCGGGCTGCCGTGACGCGCATGGTCTTCGTAGCGGCGCAGGGTGAGCGAGACGTCGCGGTCGAGCTGCTCGGTGAGGAAGCGGCGGTTGCGCAGGCCGGTCAGCGGGTCCTTGAGGCTCTGCTCTTCGAGCTGGCGGTATGCCTGCTCGAGCTCGAGGTTCTTTTCCATCAGCTGGCGCTGCGTGGCGCGCAAGGCGTCGAGCGTCTCGTTCAGGCGGCTGTAGGCGCGGGCATTGTCGAGCGCGATCGCGCCGTAGGCGGAGAGCGTACGGAAGATGAGCTGTTCGCGCTCGGCGTAGGCATAGCGCTTCATCGACTGGATCGACATGGCGCCGAGCACGCGGTCGCTGATGGCGAGCGGCGCGAACATCACGCTGGCCGTGCGCGAGGTGCCCGGCACATGGCTCGCATGCGCGTAGCCCGGCTCGAGGTTGTGCACGATCTGGCGGCGTTCGCGCACGCAGCGCGCGGCGTCGGAATACGGATTGTCGAGCGCGATGTAGCGCATGCGGATCGCGCGCCCGTCTTCCACCGCGAACTCCGGCTGCAGGCCCTTGCCTTCGGCGTCGGTGACGTAGATCGCGAAGTAGCTGACGTCGAGCAGGTCGTGCACGTGGCGGTTGAGCGTCTCGAATACCGCCGCGTCGCTCAGCTGCGCGGTGATCTCCTGGCCGATCACGCCGAGCACTTCCAGCGTGGTGTTGGTCTGTTCGAGCAGTTCGACGCGCCGCGCTTCCGCTTCGGCAAGCTGGCGATGGTGCTCGCCGAGCAGGCGGGCGCGCTCGGTCTCGTGGAAGACCTGCATGGCGATGGCGCGGTTGGTCGCTTCCAGGCTGTGCGTCTTCTGGCGCGCCTGGTTGGCCTGCAATGCGTATTCGTAGGCGCGGGCGATGTCGCCGGCCGCGGCATATTCGCGGCTGACGGCATCGAGCAGTTCGCCGGGCACCGTATAGCCCTTGATGGTCTCGGCCAGCGCCAGCGCCTGCTCGAGGAAGTGCAGCGGACCGCTCGCCGCGCGGGTGTCGGGCGACGGCAGGCGATGCATGGAATGGATTTCGGCGAGCACGCGCAGGGCCGCCACCTCGTTGTAAGCGTCGCCGCGTTCGCGGGCGAGCGCCACGGCATTGGTGGCGACGTCCAGCGCCTCCGTCGGACGGCCGAGCAGGCACAAGGCCTGTGCCTTGCCGCGCTGGACGATAAGGGACAGGCCGGCGCCGGGACGGGCGCGCTCGCGCTCCTCCAGGCGGATGAAGGTGTCGAGGGCGACGGCGCAATCGCCGCCGTCGAGCTCCAGGTCGCCCATGTATTGCAGGGCCAGATCGTAGTTGTGCGAATGCTGCAGCGGCCGGAGGATGTCCAGCGCCTCGTTGAGCATGGCGCGCGCCGCGTCGCGCCGGCCCAGCAGGCGCAGCGGCTCGGCAGTCTGCATCAGGCACAGGCCGATGCAGCCGGGCCAGCCCGCCGTGCGCGAGAGGTTCAGGCCGCGTTCCAGCCAGTCCAGCGCGGACAGGTGGTCGCCGAGGTTGTTGAAGGCGACGCCGATGTTGGCGATGGCGAAGACGGCGCGGTGCAGCTGGCCGGTCTGCAGCGCCGCGTCGTGGGCGCGGATCTGGTGCTCGACGCCCAGCGCGAAATCGCTGGTGTTGGAGGCCAGCAGGCCGAGCAGGTCATTGGCCCAGGTGGCGAGGACCGGATCGGTCTCGAGCTGATCGATATCGAAGCGCTCGTGGAAAGACCGCTCGGCGGCCCGCGCGTCTTCGAAGGCCAGCCAGCGCAGCCGTACCAGTTCGGCAATGGTCTTGCGGCGGGCGTCGCCTGCCCGGCGCGCATGGCGGATGGCATTGTCCAGCTCCCGTTCACGCCGGCCGCGGTCGCCGCGCTCGCTCGCGACCCAGCTCGACAGCCAACAGGCATCGGCGCAACCGACAGGATCTTCGAGCGCGTCGAACTGACTGCGCGCCGCATCCGCGAAGTCGCGCGCCGAGTCGATGTCGCCGAACAGCCAGCGCACCTCCCCGCGCACGAGCGCCAGCCGTGCGGAAACCTGCTTGCGTTCTTCCGCGTCGGCCACCGTCTGCATGACGGCTTCGGCTTCCTTCGCCAGGTCCAGCGCGCGACGGGTGTCGCGCTGGCGGCTGTGCCACGCCAGCGCCACGAGCAGCTCCAGCCGCTGGCGGCGGCTGGCCGTCGCGAGCTTTGCTTCGAGTTCGACGAGCGCGGAATCGGGAAGGATGAAATCCATCGCGGCTGCCTGGAAAAGGTAACGGCCAATCCGCTTTTATATCTCAAGGTTGCCATGGAGAAATCCCATATTTATGGGATGCTCTCGTGCAATTTCTTTGCCCCGTATCGCCATGCGGAATGAGAGCTATGGCACCCTATTGGTGCGCTAATAATTTCAATAAGGCAAAGCATGGACAAAGATATGGTCGACGTTGCAACACATCTCGTCGCGGCCGTTTTCGCCGGCGGCATCATCGGTCTGGAACGCAGCTTTCACGGCCGGCCGGCCGGCTTCCGCACGCATACGCTGGTGTGCGTGGCATCGAGCCTGCTGATGATCCTGATGGTCTACCAATGGAAGCTGTTGCCGGGCGGCGTGCCGGTGGACACCATTCGCACCGACCCCACCCGCATGGCGCAGGGCATCATGACCGGCATCGGCTTCCTCGGCGCCGGCGTGATCTTTAAAGAAGGGCTGAGCGTGCGCGGCCTGACGACGGCCGCCTCGATCTGGATTACCGCTGCGATCGGCATCCTGATCGGCGTCGGCTTCTATTTTCCGGCGGTGCTGGCGACGGCGCTGACGCTGGGCATCCTGTCGGTGTTTCGCCGCATCGAATCGAGCATGCCGTCGCAGGCCTATGCGCATCACGCGCTGCGCTTCGACCGCAACGATGCGATGTCCGAAGTCGCGGTGCGCGCCATCATGGCCGAGCACGGCTTCAACGTCGCCAACGTCAGCTACCGGGTCACCGATGACGGCCAGCATTTCGAATACCGCATGGTGCTGCGCTCGTCCGACGTCGGCAATCTCGCGCGCCTGGCCGACTATCTCCTGAAGCAACCCAAGGTGCGTTCCTTCCAGCTCTCGCCGACGGGCGATTGAGTTTTTTCGCGCGTCGGGATTTTCCGCGCGCACTTCTTGTCGAAATGTTCACGCAGGCGTGCGGCACGGCTGATGCTGCGCGCCTTTTTCTGCGCGGAGACGACATGGAACGGCAAACGAACGGGGAACGCTCATCGATGCCGGCATGGTGCCGGGCATTGCTCATCACGCTGGCCGCGGCGATGCTGCCGGCAGCCGCTTCGGCGGACACCACGCGCTGGCGCAAGACCAGCGACGATGAATTGCGGAAGGTGGCGGCGCGCGGCCTGCCCGAGCGCCTGCTGGCGGGACGCTCGCTGTTTCTCGCCAGCGGCAATGCCGTGGAAGTCCTGGGCGAAACCGGCATGCTGCTGAACCCGGTCGCGGCACTGCTGGAAGCGACCGGCACCAGTTTCCAGCGCCTGCTGTTCAATCCGGCCAACCTGGCCATCGTCACCGACTCCAGCGGCGCCGCCTACATC
>SPQI01000127.1 GCA_004570315.1 Oxalobacteraceae bacterium OM1
GCCCGGCACGTTGTCCACGGCATCGCCGACCAGCGTAAGGTAATCGACGATGCGCTCCGGCGGCACGCCGAATTTCGCGATCACGCCTTCGCGGTCGAGCTTCTCGTTGCTCATGGTGTTGATCAGCGTGACCCGGTCGTTGACCAGCTGCGCGAGGTCCTTGTCGCCGGTCGAGACGATGGTATCGAGACCTTGCTGTGCGGCCTGCACGGCGAGCGTGCCGATCACGTCGTCGGCCTCGATGCCTTCTACCGCCAGGATCGGCCAGCCAAGCGCACGCACCGCCTGGTGGATGGGTTCGATCTGCCGGCCGAGGTCTTCCGGCATCGATGCGCGATTGGCCTTGTATTCGGGATAGAGGTCGTCGCGAAAGGTCTTGCCCTTGGCGTCGAACACGCAGGCGATGTAGGCGGCGGGAAAGTCGTTGCGCAGCTTGCGCAGCATGTTGATGATGCCGTAGATCGCGCCGGTCGGTTCGCCTTGCGGATTGCGCAGGTCGGGCATGGCGTGGAAGGCGCGATAAAGATAGCTCGAGCCGTCAACCAACAACAGGGTTTTGTTCATAGGGAATCCGGGATGATGTGCCGCAGGCAGGACGGGGCGGCGATTGCGCTCGATTATGGCAGAGTTTGCCAGAGCGTCATGACAGACAAATCCTGTGGGGAAGCACGCAGCGGTTTGCTAAAATGACCGAAGGACGCCGCAGTGCGGCGCACCGGCTTTCAAAGCCGCATTCGAGCCGCATTTGTCGAGAACATCATGCTTACCCGCCTCGCCCCCGCCATCGCCGCCGGTCTGCTTGCCAGCCTGGCAATTCCCGTCGCCGCCCAGGCGCAGCAGCAGCAGCAGCGGCAGCGACCATCCGATGCGCCGCCCACGATGGAAAGGCTCGAGGAGGGCCCGGCCCCCGAGGTCAACATCAAGCCGCCCGAGCAGCGCACCAAGATTACCGAACAGCGCGCCAACGGCGGCGAAGTGACCGAAGTGCAGGTGCAAACCGGCCGCAGCCACTACGTCCTCAAGCCGAACGCCCAGCACGGCGCGATGCCCGGCGACGGCCAGGCCAGCAACCTGCGCGCGGCGCAATTCCCGGTGGCCGAATTCGATCTCTTCCGCCGCGACGAAGAGAAGGACCGGCAAGCCGCGGAAGACAAGGCCGCCGGCAAGCTGCCGCCGGCTCCGCCGCCGCCGACACAAAAATAACTATCGCCCCGCTCACTCATGGCAGTTTTCACACCGGTTACGCTCGACGACCTCAGCGATTGGATCCAGCAGTTCGATCTCGGCAAGGCACTCGGCCTCAAAGGCATTTCCTCGGGCATCGAAAACAGCAATTTCTTCCTCAACACCGAGAAGGGCGAATACGTCCTCACGGTCTTCGAGAAGCTGACCTTCGAACAGCTGCCGTTCTATCTTCACCTGATGCGCCACCTCGCCGAGCGCGGCGTGCTGGTGCCGGCGCCGGTGGCCAATCATGAGGGCGATATCATCCATCGCCTGCACGGCAAGCCGGCATCCATCGTCAGCAAGCTGGAAGGCCAGTCGCAACTCGATCCGAAGCCGGTGCATTGCGCCGCCGTCGGTGCGATGCTGGCGAAGATGCATCTCGCCGCGCAGGACTTCGGCATCCGCCAACCCAACCTGCGCGCGCTCGATTGGTGGCAGGCCACGACGCCCCTGCTGCTGCCCTACCTGCCGGCCGATTGCCAGCACCTTCTGCGTGCGGAGTTGCATGCGCAGGAAGCCTTCGCCGCGTCGCCAATCCATGCGGAGCTGCCGCGCGGCCCCATCCATGCCGACCTGTTCCGCAACAACGTGATGTTCGACGGCGAGCGGCTGACCGGCTTCTTCGACTTCTACTTCGCCGGCGTCGACACCTGGCTGTTCGACGTCGCCGTCACCGTCAACGACTGGTGCATCGACCTGCAGACCGGCGTGCTGGATCATGCACGCCTTAAAGCGCTGCTCGCCGCCTACCATGCGGTGCGTCCGTTCACCAAAGCCGAGAAGAGCGCCTGGCAGCCGATGCTGCAGGCCGGCGCCTTGCGTTTCTGGCTATCGCGGCTGTACGACTTCTACCTGCCGCGCGAAGCGGAAATGCTGACGCCGCACGACCCGACGCATTTCGAGCGCATCCTGCGCGAGCGCATCGCGCATCCTGCGCCGGACCTGTTCTGAATATGGACAAGCTTCCCGCAATCGCCGGCTGGCAGTGGGTCAAGGAAGGCTTCGCGCTGTTTCGCAAGCAGCCGGTCGAGATGTCGACGCTCTTCCTGAGCTATCTCTTCGTGCTGCTGGCGATGCACTTCATTCCCTATGCCGGGCAATTCCTCGCCGTGGTGCTGACGCCGGTGCTGTCCATGGCCTTCATGCAGGCCTGCGTGCAGATCGAGCAGGGCAAGAAGGTGTATCCGACGCTGCTGGCCACGGGCTTTCGCAAGCCGGCGTTCAAGCCGCTGTTCCAGCTCGGCGTGCTGTACCTGCTGACCAGCCTGCTCGCCTACGCGGCGTTCAACCTGGTCGGCGACAACGTCTTCACGCAGATGATGGACCGCAAGCTCGATCCGGCCTCGGTGTCGATGTCCGGACTGTTCTTGGCCGGCGTCGTGATGCTGCTGCTGACGCCCGCCTTCATGGCCTTCTGGTACGCGGCGCCGCTGATCTGCTGGAAGCGCATGAGCGTCGGCAAGGCACTGTTCTACAGCTTTTTCGCCGTGCGCCGCAGCGGCAAGCCCTTCATCCTCTACGGCCTGGCGTGGTTCATGCTGTGCGCATTGGTCGGCCTGGTGATCAGCCTGCTGTCGGTGCTGGTGAGCAGCTGGCTGCGCCTGTTGTTGCCGCCGGTCTCGCTGATCCTCGCAGTGGTCATCCAGTGCTCCTTCTATCCCACCTACACCGCCGTTTTCGGCCGTCCTGACGACGCCACGTCGCCCTCGGAAAAAATGATGCCGTAAGGCAAAACCGCTATACTTGCCGGCATTCGAGCCGGCGCGGGGCTCCAACCTGCGCACTTCCTGGAAGGCAGCGCCATGATAAAAAAAATCCCCGTCGGGCAGCTCAAGGTCGGCATGTTCGTGCATGACTTCAACTGCAGCTGGATGGACCATCCATTCATGCGGAACAAGATCATGATGCAGTCCGACGCCGACCTGCGCAAAGTGTTCGACGCCGGCATCCACGAGCTCTACATCGACACCGATCGCGGCCTCGACGTCTCCGACGCCCCCACCCAGCAGGAAGTCCGCGCCAGCATCGAACAGGAGATCGTCGACATGGCCGCCCGCACGGCTGCGGTGCCGATGCGCGTGGCGGTTTCGGAGGAAATGGCACGCGCCCGCAAGGTGAAAGACCAGGCCTATCAACTGGTGCGCACCGTGATGCACGACGTGCGCCTCGGCAAGGCCATCGAAGTCGAACAAGTGCAGCCGGTGGTGCAAAACATCACCGAATCCATCCTGCGCAATCCTGGCGCGCTGACCGGGCTCCTGCGCATCAAGAACAAGGACGACTACACCTTTCTGCACTCGGTGAGCGTGTGCACACTATTGGTGGCGTTCTGCCGCTCCGCCGGCATCGATGCCGAAACCTCGCGCCAGGCCGGACTCGGCGGCCTGCTGCACGATACCGGCAAGGCGCTCGTGCCGGACGCCGTCCTGAATAAGCCTGGGCGGCTGACGGACGAAGAATTCGACATCATCAAGAAGCACCCGAAGGACGGCTACGACATCCTGCGCGAATCGCGCGTCGTGAGCGAGATCCCGCTCGACATCACGCTGCACCACCACGAGCGCATGGACGGCAGCGGCTATCCGGACAAGCTGCCCGGCGACCAGATCAGCCTGCTCGCGCAGATGGCGGCCATCGTCGACGTCTACGACGCGATCACTGCCGACCGCTGCTATCACAAGGGCATGTCGGCGGCGGAAGCGCTGCGCAAGATGTACGAGTGGAGCAAGTTCCACTTCAGCCCTCAGCAGGTGCAGAACTTCATGCGCTGCGTGGGCATCTACCCGGTCGGCACGCTGGTGCTGCTGGAGTCGAAGCGCCTCGGCGTGGTGGTCGAGCCGCACGAGACCAACCTGCTCGCGCCCAAGGTCAACGTATTCTTCAATACGAAGACCAATACCTACATCAAGCCGATGGAAGTCGATCTGTCCAGGCCGCTCGGCTCGGGCGGCGGCGACAAGATCGTGAGCCACGAGTCGCCGGAGAAGTGGCGGGTGGATCCGATGAAGTTTTTTGTGTTGGCGGAAGCGTAAACGACACCGGCCCGCGTCGAAGCGGGCCGGAAGCCTTGTGCGGAACGGCGCCGGGCGCCGTGCAACTCAATGGGAGCGGATCATCGTCCCGAACGCCTGCTCGGTCAGCACTTCCAGCAGCAGCGAATGCTCGATGCGGCCGTCGATGATGTGCACCGTGTTCACGCCCGACTTGGCTGCGTCCAGCGCCGAGGAAATTTTCGGCAGCATGCCGCCGGAGATGGTGCCGTCGGCGAACATCTCGTCGATCTCGCGCGCCGACAGGTCGGTCACCAGGTTGCCGTTCTTGTCCTGCACGCCGGCAATGTTGGTCATCATGATCAGCTTTTCCGCCTTCAGGATTTCCGCGATCTTGCCGGCCACGAGGTCGGCGTTGATGTTGTAGGCCTGGCCATCGTCGCCGAAGCCGATCGGCGAAATGATGGGAATGAAGGCGTCGTCCTGCAGCGCCTTCACCACCGCCGGATTGATCGCGTCGATCTCGCCGACGAAGCCGATGTCGAGGAATTGCCCCGGATTCTGCCGGTCTTCCATCTTCATCTTGCGCGCGCGGATCAGGCCGCCGTCCTTGCCGGTGAGGCCCACGGCCTGGCCGCCGTAGTGATTGATCAGCATGACGATGTCCTGCTGCACTTCGCCGCCCAGCACCCACTCGACCACTTCCATGGTCTCTTCGTCGGTGATGCGCATGCCTTGCACGAAGGTGCCCTGCTTGCCGATCTTCTTCAGCGCGTTGTCGATCTGCGGACCGCCGCCGTGGACCACCACCGGGTTCATGCCCACCAGTTTGAGCAGAATGACATCGCGGGCGAAGCCATGCTTGAGGCGCTCCTCGGTCATGGCGTTGCCGCCGTATTTCACGACGATGGTTTTGCCATGGAACTTGCGGATGTACGGCAGGGCCTCGGCGAGGATTTCAGCTTTGATTTGCGGGGAAACGGCGCTCAAGTCCGTGGCGAGGGAGGAGAGGTTGGTCATGGTACGGCCCGGAAAAGGATTTTCGCGATTTTACAGGGATTGCCGCGCGATTTCTCATCGCTTTCTTGTGTCGGCCGCAGCCATCCGCTACGCTTTGCCCAAACGACAATTTCGCCATGGCCGCCACGTCCGCTACGTCCGCATTCGAGCTGCAGGCGCTCCGCCCTGCCCTGCTCCGCTTCGCCCTCCTGCAGCTGCGCGATGAAGCGCTCGCGGAAGACGTGGTGCAGGACACGCTGATCGCCGTGCTGGAAAAGCCCGACGGCTTTGCGGGCAAGTCCTCGCTGCGCACCTATGTCACCGGCATTCTGAAGCACAAGATCGTCGACCTCCTGCGCAGCGGCAAGCGCGAAGTGCGCATCGACGCCGGGCTCGACGGCTCCGACGACGCGATCATCGACGCCCTCTTCAAACCTGACGGCCACACCGTCGACATGCCGCGCCAGTGGGGCGATCCCGATGCCACGCTGGAACAGAAGGACTTCTTCCGCGTGATGGAACTCTGCCTTGCCAGGCTGCCGGCACGCACCGCGCGCATTTTCCTGATGCGCGAATGGCTGGAGCTAGAGACGGAAGAAATTTGTAAGGAATTGTCGATTAGCTCGTCCAATGCCTGGGTGATGCTGTATCGCGCCCGGGTCCAGCTGCGCGAATGCCTGGACCTGAACTGGTTCGGCAAGTGAGAAGCGCATGGGACTGAAACCGACCTGCCGGGAAGTGCATCGCCTCGCTTCTGAAGCGATGGACCGGGAACTGAGTGTGGTGGAGCGCGGGCGGGTGCATGTGCATCTGCTCGTCTGCCAGGCATGCCGCAATTTCACCGCCCAGCTGCAATTGCTGCGGCGCGCGACGCGCCGACTGGGCGATGGAGAGGAACCACGATGAGCACGTGTCCGCGCTGCGGCGCGAATTTCGGTTGCGGGATGGTCGACGGCAAGCAGGACGAACCGTGCTGGTGCACCCGCGAACCGCGGCTGCCGCCGTCCGCCTACCGCAAAGACAATGCCGGCGCCGATGGCAGCCGCTGCTTCTGTCCGGTTTGCCTGCGCGAGGTGCGCGAGGCCGCGCTGCGCGATGGCGCTCGGCAGGAATGACTCACGCAGCGCTGCAGCTCTTCATCTCTTGTCTGGGAAAGCTGGCCTTCAGCTTCTCCAATGCGGCCCGCGTCTCGGCATTGACGTCCTTGATGCGGAAAGCGACCGCGCCCGACGCGCTGCTGCGCTGACCGATGCGCGCCGTACGCACGCCTTTCTGGTTCAGGTTGGCGAGATGCTGGCGCGCCGATTCTTCCAGTTTGAACACGCCGAGCGAAATTCCCCAGCGCAGCGGCGAGTTGTCCTGGATGACGAAGAAGTCGTCGATGCCCAGGCGCTTCAATTCGCCCACCTTCTTGTCGGCGCCATCCTTGTCGCCCTGCGATGGGATGTAGACGATGTGCGAGATTTCCTGCACCGGAGATTGACTCAGCCGCGCGCCGAGATTGAGCGGCGCGAGCTGTGCGCTGAAGCGCTTCGCATCGTCAGGACCGAAGTTGCCGATCTCGGCACAGGCGAGCATCTCGCCGGCCTTATGGGCGGCGTCGGCACTGACCTTCGTCACTTCCGCCGCCTTGTCGATCACCACCGGCGCAGAGGCCGGTGCCGCTGGTGCCGCTGGTGCCGCTGGTGCCGCCGCTGCCGCCGGCGCACTCGCCGACTCGTTCTGCGCGGCCGGCACGGCGCTCGCAGGCACCAGCCGGATCTTGTCCGCATTCAACTGATCGCGCAGGCGGCCCGGCTCGCGTCCGCTCGGGAAGACCGCTTCGAGATAACCGCGGTCGTAGGCGAACAGCGCGGCGTTGGCGGCGAGCAGAACCCAGAAGAAGAATTTCAGCATGGCGTCGATTGAGGATGGCGG
>SPQI01000027.1 GCA_004570315.1 Oxalobacteraceae bacterium OM1
GTGGAGCTGACGATCGCTCTGCATTACGTGTTCAACACGCCCGAGGATCGCATCGTGTGGGACGTCGGTCACCAGACCTATCCGCACAAGATTCTCACCGGCCGCCGCGATCGCATGCCGACGCTGCGCCAGCTGAACGGCATCTCCGGCTTCCCGCGCCGCGACGAGAGCGAATACGACACCTTCGGAACCGCACATTCCTCCACCTCGATCTCCGCCGCCCTCGGCATGGCGCTCGCCGCCCGTTCCAAGGGCGAGAACCGCCACGCGATCGCGGTGATCGGCGACGGCGCGATGACCGCCGGCATGGCCTTCGAGGCGATGAACAACGCCGGCGTCTGCAACGACATCAACCTGCTCGTCATCCTCAACGACAACGACATGTCGATTTCGCCGCCGGTCGGCGCGTTGAATCGCTATCTGGCGCGGCTGATGTCGGGCAAGTTCTATGCGGCCGCGAAGAATGTCGGCAAGACGGTCCTGCCGGGGCCGATGCTCGAACTCGCCAAGCGCTTCGAGGAACATGCGAAGGGCATGGTCGTGCCGGCCACGATGTTCGAGGAGTTCGGCTTCAACTACATCGGCCCGATCGACGGCCACGACCTCGACTCGCTGATCCCGACGCTGCAGAACCTCAAGCAGCTCAAGGGACCGCAATTCCTGCACGTGGTCACGCGCAAGGGCCAGGGCTACAAGCTGGCCGAGGCCGATCCGGTGCTTTACCACGGCCCGGGCAAGTTCAATCCGGCGGAAGGCATCAAGCCGGCCGCCGCGTCCAAGATGACCTACACACAGGTCTTCGGCGATTGGCTCTGCGACATGGCGGCGAAGGACAAGCGCCTCGTCGGCATCACGCCGGCCATGCGCGAAGGCTCCGGCCTCGTGGAATTCGAGCGGCGCTTCCCGGACCGTTATTACGACGTCGGCATTGCCGAGCAGCATGCGGTCACGTTCGCCGGCGGCCTCGCCTGCGAAGGCATGAAGCCGGTCGTCGCCATTTATTCGACCTTCCTGCAACGCGCCTACGACCAGCTCATCCACGACGTCGCGTTGCAGAACCTCGACGTCACGTTCGCGCTAGACCGCTCCGGTCTCGTCGGCGCGGACGGCGCGACGCACGCGGGTAACTACGACATTGCTTACCTGCGCTGCATTCCCAACATGGTGCTGATGGCCGCATCCGACGAAAACGAATGCCGGCAGATGCTGACGACGGCCTACGAGTACAACGGCCCGGCGGCGGTGCGCTATCCGCGCGGTGCGGGCATCGGCGCGGCGATCGAGAAGGAATTGAAGACGCTGCCGTTCGGCAAGGGCGAAGTGCGCCGCGAGGGCAAGGAGATTGCCATTCTCGCCTTCGGCACGATGGTGGCGCCGTCGCTGGCGGCTGGCGAGGAATTGGATGCGACGGTGGCGAACATGCGCTTCATCAAGCCGCTCGACGTTGAACTGGTGAAGCAGCTGGCTGCAACGCATGACGTGCTCGTGACGGTGGAAGAAGGTGCGGTGATGGGCGGCGCGGGATCTGCAGTGGCAGAAGCGCTGGCGGAAGCGGGAATCGTGAAGCCGATCCTGCATCTGGGGTTGCCGGACAAGTTCATCGACCATGGCGATCCGGGCGCGCTGCTGTCGATGTGCGGGTTGGATGGGAAGGGGATCGCGGCTTCCATCCGCAAGCGTTTCGACAAGGGCGAGCCGCGGTTGGTGGTGAACAATACCTGAGCGGGTATGTCGCAGAATGAAAAAAAGCCGGACTGTGGTCCGGCTTTTTTTGTGCTGCGGCTTTTGTATTGGGCTGTGTTGCGGTCGTTTTCTTAAACCACCATAGTCAACGCATACCTGGGTTCCCGCCTGCGCGGGAACGACAGGTTAGAGGGTGATACTTCGGTAGAGACTCCAGGCGCGCTCCCACTCCCCTGTCGTTCCCGCGAAGTCGGGGACCCAGGAGCGGCGGAGAGAGAAGTATCGCCAAGGCGCTCGCCATCCTCACGCCCCGAAGCACGCCTCACTCCACATCCCGCTTCCTATCCTTCTCCCACAACACATCGCTCCCGCCCGCAAACCGATTTAACACCCGCGACAGCACGAACATCAAATCCGACAAGCGATTCGTGTACTGCCGCGGCTTTTCATTGATCGTCTCGCTGTTGCCCAGCGACACGATGGCCCGCTCCGCCCGGCGGCAGATCGTGCGGCACACATGTGCCAGCGCCGCGGCGCGCGAGCCGGCCGGGAGAATGAAATCCTTCAGCGGCGGCAGGTCGGCGTTGTACTTTTCCAGCAGCGTGTCGAGCCGCGCGACGTGCGCTTCGGAGATCAGCGTATAACCCGGTATGCACAGCTCGCCGCCGAGATCGAAGAGGTCGTGCTGGATCGTCCCGAGCTCCTCGCGCAGCGAACCCGGCAGCTCCTCGCAGAGCAGCAGGCCGATGTGCGAATTGAGTTCATCGACGTCGCCCATCGCATGCACCCGCAGGCTGTCCTTCGGGACGCGGCTGCCGTCGCCCAGGCCGGTGGTGCCGTTGTCGCCGGTGCGCGTGGCGATCTTGGAGAGTCGGTTGCCCATGGTGATGTCCCTTGTTCAAGAAGCCGCCAGAATACGGCAAAACCCGGCACGATGCTGTCGCCGCCATGCCAATCTCCATGGGGTCAATGCGCAGAGTAGAATCAGCAAAAACAGGAGACCGTCATGAATCATCCCGTTCCGCTGGCTCAGCTCAAGAAGCCGCTCCCGTCCGAGTTCCTGCAGGCCCTGGAAACCCTCTTCGAGGACCGCTTCACCATCAGTCTGGCGATGCGCGAGCACCACGGGCGCGACGAATCCTCCTACGATCCCATGCTGCCCGACGCGGTGGTCTTTGCCCAGACCACCGAGGAAGTCGCAGCCGCGGTCAAGCTCTGCCATTTTCATGACGTGCCCGTCATTCCGTACGGCACCGGCACCTCGCTCGAAGGCCATGTGCTGGCGCTGCGCGGCGGACTGACCATCGACCTGTCCCAGATGAACAGCGTGCTGGCGGTGCATGCCGAAGACCTGACGGCGACCGTGCAGGCCGGCGTGACGCGCAAGCAGCTCAACCAGGAGATCAAGGATACCGGCCTGTTCTTCCCGATCGATCCGGGCGCCGACGCCTCGCTCGGCGGCATGGCTGCCACGCGGGCCTCAGGCACCAACGCAGTCCGCTACGGGACGATGCGCGAGAACGTGCTGGCGCTGACGGTGGTCACGTCCGACGGTCGCATCATCAAGACCGGCACGCGCGCCAAGAAATCCTCGGCGGGCTACGATCTGACCCGCGTGTTCGTGGGCAGCGAGGGGACGCTTGGCATCATTACCGAAGTCACTGTGCGGCTGTATCCGCAGCCGGAGGCGATCTCTGCCGCCGTCTGCTCCTTTGCGAGTGCGGCCGACGCAGTCAACACCGTCATCCGCACCATCCAGATGGGCGTGTCGGTGGCGCGCGTGGAATTCCTCGATGAAAACAGCGTGCGCTCCATCAATGCCTACGACAAGCTGAACCTGCCCGAGCAACCGCTGCTGCTGTTCGAGTTCCACGGCAGCGCGCACGGCGTGCAGGAGCAGGCCGAGGTCGTGCAGGAGATCGCCGCCGAGTTCAACGCCCAAGGCTTTGAATGGGCGACGCGTCCGGAAGACCGTTCCCGTTTGTGGGCCGCAAGGCACAACGCCTACTTCGCCATGCTGCAGATGCGCCCAGGCGGCCGCTCGATTTCGACCGACTGCTGCGTGCCGATTTCGCGCCTGGCCGAATGCATCCTCGACACGCAGGCCGACTGCGAGCGCCATGGCCTGATCTACTCCATCATCGGTCATGTCGGCGACGGCAATTTCCATGTGCTCATGATGGTGGACCCGCATGATCCGGCGGACGTCGCGAATGCGGAAGCCGTCAACGAACGCATGGTGGCGCGCGCGATCAGCATGGACGGCACCTGCACCGGCGAGCACGGCGTGGGCATGCACAAGATGGATTTCCTCGTGCAGGAACACGGCGCAGAAGCGATCGAGACGATGCGCCTGCTCAAGCATGCCTTCGACCCGAAGAACATCATGAACCCCGGCAAAGTGATCCGCTGGTAAGCAGCAGACATTCTCACAACACGATAACGAGACAACCGCCCTACATGGCCACACGCCTTCCGCCCGTCCACGCCCTGTCCGCCTTCGAAGCCGCCGCCCGCCACCATTCCTTCGCCGTGGCGGCCGACGAACTGTGCATCACGCCTTCGGCGCTGTCGCATCGCATCCGCCTGCTGGAGGAGTTCGTCGGCGAGCGCCTGTTCATCCGCGACGGACGCACCGTCACGCTCTCGGAGTTCGGGCGGCGTTATCTCGACGTGGTGCGCAGCGCCCTGCGCACGCTCACCGAATTTCCGCTGCCGTACCGCAGCGTGCCGCCGCAGCCGCGCATCAAGGTCACGGTGCCGCCGACCTTTGCGCGCTACCTGCTCATGCCGCGGCTGCACGAGTTCACTGCATTGCATCCCGAGATCGTGCTGGAGATCTTCCTCTCGGTGCCGCTGTACGACCTCAGCCTGTCGGAGAGCGACGTGGACGTGCGCTTCGGCGCCGGCAACTACCCCGACACCACCACCGAGAAGCTCTTCGAAGAGCCAAGCTTTCCGGTCGCCAGCCCCGCGTACCTGAAGACCATCGGCCCGATCGAGCAGCTGGCCGATCTGCAGAAGGCGACGCTGCTGCGTTCGGCACTGGAACCGTGGCAGCCCTGGTTCGAAGCGGCCGGTCTCGATTGGCCCGAGCCGTCGTCCACGCTGCGACTGGACGATCTCGGCCTGCTGCTCGAAGCCATCCGCCACGGCTACGGCATCGGCCTGACGCGCAAGCATTTCGCCCAGCATCTCATCGACAGCGGCGAAATCGTGCGGCTGTTCGACATCAGCCTCGCGCGTCCGCCGCACGCGTACTACGTCGTCTACGACCCGCGCACGCGCAACCGGACCGAGGTCGGCGTGTTCATCGACTGGCTGAAATCGACCTTCGGCAATCTGTAGCGCAGCGACGTTTTCTGTGGCACGTCGCCGGATTTCCCCGTTGGAAAGACGCATCCGGCAGAAGTTTGCGCAGCGGCATCCTGAAAACTATTCATTGCACGCTGCAAAGCTTTTCAGCGCGTTTCCTGTGCGTTCCGAGGGACTTGCATGAGCGATTTCGCTACACTGCAAGATGGTCCTTCGTCCGCATGGAACGCCCATGAACGCCCCGCAGAAATTCCAATTCACCCCCGAGCGGCAACGCGAAGTGGTGGACGCGCTCAACACCGTCCTGCCGCACGGCAGCGTGCTCTTCAACGAGGAAGATACCCGTCCCTACGAGTGCGACGGCCTGTCCGCCTACCGGCAATTGCCGATGGTCGTGGTGCTGCCGCAGGATGAAGATCAGGTCATTGCCGCGCTGAACGTCTGCCGCCGCATGCAGGTGCCCATCGTGCCGCGCGGCGCGGGCACCGGCCTCTCGGGCGGCGCGATGCCGATCGCGGATGGCGTCGTGCTCTCGACGGCGCGATTGAACCGCATCATCAAGGTCGATCCCTATGCGCGCACGGCGTTGGTCCAACCCGGCGTGCGCAATCTCGCCATCTCCGAGGCCGCCAATCCGCACGGCCTGTACTACGCGCCGGACCCGTCCTCGCAGATCGCCTGCACCATCGGCGGCAACGTGGCGGAGAACTCGGGCGGCGTGCATTGCCTGAAGTACGGGCTCACGGTCCACAACGTCATGCGCGTGCGCATGGTGACCACCGAAGGCGAAGTCGTTGAACTCGGCAACGAGGCGCTCGATGCGCCGGGGCTGGATCTGCTGGCCGTCTACATCGGCTCCGAAGGCATGCTCGGCGTGGTGACCGAAGTGACGGTGCGCCTGGTGCCCAAGCCGCAGGTGGCGCGCGTGATCATGGCGTCCTTCGACGATGTGGTGAAGGGCGGCGACGCGGTGGCGAACGTGATCGCCGCCGGCATCATCCCGGCCGGCCTGGAAATGATGGACAAGACCTCCTCGCGCATGGTGGAGCCCTTCGTGAAGGCCGGCTACGACACCGAGGCCGAAGCAATTTTGCTGTGCGAATCCGACGGCACGCCGGAGGAGGTGGAAGAGGAAATCGCACGCATGAGCGAAGTGCTGAAGGCGTCCGGTGCGACGGCCATCGCCGTTTCGCAGAACGAAGCGGAGCGCCTGAAATTCTGGTCGGGACGCAAGAACGCTTTTCCGGCCGCGGGCCGCATTTCACCGGACTACTACTGCATGGACGGCACCATCCCGCGCAAGCGCCTCGCCGAGGTGCTGCAGCGGATCACGGACATGGAGGGCAAGTATGGGCTGCGCTGCGCCAACGTGTTCCACGCGGGCGACGGCAACCTGCATCCGCTGATCATGTTCGATGCCAACCAGGAAGGCGAATTCCATCGCGCCGAGGCTTTTGGCGCGGAAATCCTGGAGCTGTGCGTGGAAGTGGGCGGCACGATCACCGGCGAGCATGGCGTGGGCATCGAGAAGATCAATTCGATGTGCGTGCAGTTCTCGCCGAAGGAAATCGAAACCTTCTTCGCGGTGAAGCGCGCCTTCGATGCGGCCTTCCTGCTTAATCCCGACAAGGCGATTCCGACGCTGCACCGCTGCGCGGAGTACGGAAAGATGCACGTGCGGCGCGGGCAGATGAAGTTCGCGGACCTGCCACGGTTCTGATGCGCGACACGATCGAAAGACACTCGATGGAACACCTGATCCAACAATTCAAAACCCGCATCGCCGAAGCCGCCGTGAGCAAGACGCCGCTGCGTATCCGCGGCGGCGGCACCAAGGACTGGTACGGCCAACGGCTCGAAGGCGACATTCTCGATACGCGCAGCTACGCCGGCATTGTCGACTACGAGCCGACCGAACTCGTGATCACAGCGCGCGCCGGCACGCCGCTGTCAGAGGTCGAAGCCGTGCTGGCCGAGCACGACCAGATGCTCGCATTCGAGCCGCCGCATTTCGGCGAAGGCGCGACGTTGGGCGGCACGATTGCCGCCGGCCTGTCGGGCCCGCGCCGCGCCAGCGTGGGCGCCGTGCGCGACTTC
>SPQI01000436.1 GCA_004570315.1 Oxalobacteraceae bacterium OM1
GCGCTGAACGGGAAACGGGCCGGCGCCCCTTGCGAGGCCCGGCCCGTTGTGCCGCTCCTGATGAGCGGCACGCGACTGCGTCAACCAGGATTACTTGTTGCGGTCCGCAGCGCCTTGCACTTTTTCGCCGCCGCGTTCGACGTCCTGGCCGAAGCCTTTCATCGTGTTGCAAGCGGTCAGGCCGAGGGAGAACATCAGAATGCTCAAGACGGAGATCACTTTTTTCATGGTTTTTTCCTTTCAGGTTGACGAATCAAAGTTCTGCTTGGTGCGGCGTTTCGGCTGCCCGCCGCAGCCTGCCCGTATCACTCCGGGGCATGACGGCGTCAGACACGGGGCGTAGCTCGCTGCGCATATTCCGTCACTAACGTTAAGACACGATTCAGCACGTCCATGTTCGCAGGATTGCGTAGCGTCAAAGTTGTCGCGGCGGTGCCGCCCTTCATGGCCGCGCGTGCGATGCGGCCGGGGCCGATCGCCACCACCGCCGCTACGGCGGCCGCGGTCAGGAAAGGATGCTGCATGACCCAGCGCACGGCCATGCTGCGCGGGAAGCTGTCACGCGTGCCGCTGAAGCGGGTGATGTGGACGGCGGCGTCGTGGCCGCGGGCGGACGGATGGTTTTCCATATGGGTGATCACCTGCTGTGGTACGTGTTGGCGGGCGGCGGCCTGCTGCTCGAGATGCAGCCCGCTCTCGTCGCTGAGGAAGCGGCGATAGGCCTCGCGGCTCATCTGCATCCGTTTCAGGATGGCTTCCCGTTCGGCTTCCAGGCCATGCGGCTGGTGGTGTTTTGCGTTCATAGGCTCTCCCTGATTACGGCGATGTCGCGCTGCAGCTCATTGCGTATGGTGCTGGACAGCGGCGGCGAGGTGAAACGCTTGGTCGCCATGTAGATCGCTGCGCCGGCGATGCCGCCATAGAGCAGCACGACGAACCATGCGGCCAGTCCGCGATGCGGCGAGTCCCAGAAGCTCACGATGATTGCCACGCCAAGGAAGACGGTCGCGAGCAGCGCAAAAAGTGCGGCGACGGCGAAACCGGCGATCTTGATCGCCACCTGCTGTTCGCGGATCTTGAGTTCCACGCGCAGCAGGTCGAGGTAATCCCCGATCCGGTCCAGCGTGATGATGTAAAGCTGTTTCGACTTTTGTAGTGCAGCAAACATGGCGAGGTTCCCGGGGCAAGGTCAAAGGAGCGGGCGCCGCCGCGCCCGGTTCACTTGCGCCCGGGCGGGCGGCAGCCGGTGCGGATCAGCGGCGGCCGAACAGCATGCCGAGCAGCAGGCCGGCGCCGACGGCAACGGCAACCGACTGCATCGGCTTGTCCTGCACATAGGCCTGGGTGTTCTCCATGCCGCGATTCCACTGGCGGGTGGCTTCCGAAGCGATGCCGCGGGCAGCGTGCTTGACCGAGCTGAAGCGGGCCATGATTTCATCGTGGGCCTGGTTGAGCTCGTCGTCGGACATGCTGGTGGAGCGGGTGACCAGCGAATCGAGGTCGTTCTTCAGGTCGGTGAGCTGGCTGCGCAGGGAAGCGCTGGTGCGCTGGGCCGCGCCCTTCGCTTCGTTCATCATGCCTTTGGCGCCCTGCGCTGCCGCGCCGAGTTTTTCGCCGGCCGTGCCGTTGGTGATGGAGGAAGATGTTGTGTTTTCCATGGTTGGACTCCGTGGTCAGGTTGATCGAACAGGCGAATGCGCGGCGGGAGTGGGGCGCCCGCGCCGCACGATGTTCATGCGGAAGGTGTTCCGGTGCCGCGTGCGGGAAGCACGGACATGCGCCACCGCAACACCTTCCGCAGGACTTGCCGGAACGGGTTTGCAAGCGGTATGCCAAGCCGTGCCGACCCTGTCCGCCCTAGGGAAATAGGGTGCGAGGACGGACGACGCGCCCGCTGCACCGGCATTTTTGGGCGCAAGCCATGTAATTCTTGCAATGCAACGCGCATGGCGGCGCATATTGGAGCCTTCGGCGGGCTTGCGAAATGTAGCCGTACGGAAACATAATTGGCCGCATCGTTCACCCTGCAGGAAGCCGCCCATGTCCTTCGGCCCCGAAGAAGCCCGCAACTACATGCATCAATTGCTCAAGGCCATGCACCAGGCCGGCGGCTCCGACCTGTTCATCTCGGCCGACTTCCCGCCCAGCATGAAGTCCCAGGGTTCCATGAAGCCGCTGAGCCAGCAGAAGCTCAACGGCGACATCACGCGCATGCTGGCGCAGGCGCTGATGAACGAGAAGCAGCTGAAGGAATTCGAGGCCGAGCTGGAGTGCAACTTCGCCATCTCGCTGCCGGGCGTGTGCCGCTTCCGCGTGAACGTCTTCGTCCAGCAGCAGCAGGTGGGCATGGTGATCCGCACGATCGCGTCCGAGA
The DNA here is from genome assembly GCA_004570315.1 of Oxalobacteraceae bacterium OM1. Lineage (GTDB taxonomy): Bacteria > Pseudomonadota > Gammaproteobacteria > Burkholderiales > Burkholderiaceae_D > Noviherbaspirillum. Next base: position 2,375 of record SPQI01000436.1, read on the forward strand.
TCCCGAACTTTGAAAAGCTCGGCCTGCCGGACGTCCTGAAGGACGTGATCATGACCAAGCGTGGCCTCGTGCTGGTCGTCGGCGGCACCGGCTCCGGCAAGTCCACCACGCTGGCGGCGATGATCGACTACCGCAATGCCAATTCGGCCGGCCACATCATCACGGTGGAGGACCCGGTCGAATACGTCCACAAGAACAAGTCCTGCCTCATCACGCACCGCGAAGTCGGCGTGGATACGCATTCCTGGCACCACGCGCTGAAGAACACGCTGCGGCAGGCGCCGGACGTCATCCTCATCGGCGAGATCCGCGACACCGAGACGATGGAGCATGCGATCGCCTTCGCCGAGACCGGCCACCTGTGCCTGGGCACGCTGCACGCCAACAACGCCAACCAGACGCTGGACCGCATCATCAACTTCTTCCCCGAGGAGCGCCGCAACCAGCTGCTCGGCGATCTGTCGGCCAACCTGCGGGGCATCATCTCGCAGCGCCTGATCCGCACGGAAGACGGCAAGGGCCGCAAGGCGGCCATCGAGATCCTGCTCAACACCGCGACCATCAGCGAGATGATCCTGAAAGGGAATTTCCAGTCCATCAAGGAGAACATGGCGAAGTCGCGCGAGCTCGGCATGTGCACTTTCGACCAGGCGCTGTTCGATCTCTACAACCAGGGCTACATCGGCTACGAAGAAGCCATCCGCAACGCCGACTCGGCCAACGAGCTGCGCCTGCAGATCAAGCTCAAGGCCACGCGCGGGCAGGGCGCCGGCGGCGCGGCGAGCGCGCCGAAGCTGGAGATCAAGGAAGAAGAGCCGCCGGTGGAGGAAGACGCGGCGAAATAGAGACGGGTCAATCAGCCACACGGCACGGTTCGCGGCTTCGCCCCTATAATCGGGACAGACCGCGAGCCGCTCATGACAGATCAACAACAAACGCAATCCGTCCTTGTCGTCGAAGACGACGAACACATCTCCCAGGTCCTGAAGTTCATGCTCGAACGGCAGGGCTACCGCGTCACTCACGCCGCCGACGGCCGCGCCGCCGCCGCGCATATCGAAGCCGCCACGGAACTGCCCTCGCTGGTGCTGCTCGACGTGATGCTGCCCTTCATCGATGGCTTCGAACTGGTCCGACTCATCCGCGGCCGCAGCGCATGGACGGCGGTGCCCATCGTGATGCTGACGGCGAAGACCATGGAGCGCGACATCGTGCGTGCCCTCGACGCCGGCGCCAACGACTACGTCGTCAAACCTTTTCAACCCAACGAACTGCTGGCGCGCGTGCGCCGCTTCCTGCGAACCCCTTCATGAACCGATTCCTTTCCTTCTGGCCGCTGGCAGCGATGCTGGCGGCCGGAGCGGCGTGCGCGGCCGACGACAACGGCACCACGCTGCGCCTCTCGAGCGGCATCGAACGCCTGAGCAACGACACGCCGGACTGGCGCGACACGGAAGCCGGGCTGACGTTCCAGCTCGGTCCGCGCCGCGTGCTCGATCTGTCCGCCGGCGAGACCCGCCGCTTCGGGCTGCACGACAACCAATTCGCCGCGAGCTACAGCCTGCCGCTGTCGTCCGCGCTCACCGCCACCCTCGACGGCAACGTCAGCAGCACCCACCATGTGCTGGCCCGCCACGCGCTGGGCGGCGAACTGCAGTTTGAATTTGCGCCGGCCTGGCTGCTGCATGCCGGCGCGCGCAGCAGCAGCTACGACACCGCCACCGTCAACCAGGCGCTGCTCATGCTGGAGCGTTACACCGGCGCCTTCAGCTGGTCCGCCGGCTGGCGTCCCACGCGCGCCTTCGGCACCACCGCCAACGGCTTCGAGCTGCGCGGCGGCTATTACTACGGCGACCGCAACGCCGTCACGCTCATCCTCGCCGCCGGCAAGGAAGCTGCGAGCGTGCCGGGCGGCGTCGTGCTGACCGACGTGCGTTCCATCGCGCTCACCGGCCGCCACTGGCTCGACCGCCACTGGGGCCTGACCTACGGCGCTGGCCACACCAGCCAGGGCGATCTCTACTCCCGCAACGGAATCAACCTCGGTGTTCAGTACGCTTTCTGATTTCGCGCTGTCGGATCCCGCGCTGTCGGATCCTTATATCGCCGCCGCCTTCTGGACCGGCCTTGCGGCCCTGCTGCTGACCGTGCTGCTCGGCGTGCAGATCCTGCGCCTGCGCATGGGCTTGCGCCGGCGCGAGCGCCGCGAGCTGCAGGCGCTCGCCAAGTGGCGCCCGGTGCTCAATGCCGCAGCTGTCGGCGAAGTGCCCGACGCGCTGCCCGTCCTCCGCAAGGACGAACGGCTGCCGCTGCTGAAGGTCTGGGTGCATCTGCAGGCGTCGATGCGCGGCGAGGCGCAGGATTCGCTCAACGCCGTCGCCTACCGACTCGGTCTGGATGCACAGGCGCGCGCCATGCTGGACCATCGCCGCCGCGCCGAGCGCCTGTTGGCCACGCTGGTCCTCGGCTACCTGCGCGATGCCCAGTCCTGGGCGCCGCTGCTGCGCCTGGCCGGCCAGGACGACAGCACGCTCTCGCTCAATGCGCTCTGGGCCCTGGTGCGCATCGACCCGCACGCCGCCGCCGAGCACATGACGCCGTTCTTCATCGAACGCGAAGACTGGGCGCTGTCGCGCGTCGTCAGCATTCTGGAAGAAGCGCGCGAGCCGGTCGCCGCCGTCCTCGCCCGCATGCTGCCGGACCTGCCGCGCGACCGCGTGCCGCGCGCCCTGCGCCTAGCCGAAGCCCTGCGCGTGACGCCGCCGCCGGCATGGCTGGCCGACGCGCTGCACGGTCCGGAAACCATCGTGATCGCCGCGCTGCGCAGCGTCCAGGACCCGACGCTGATCGACGACGTGCGCGCCTTGCTGGTCCACGGCGACTGGCAGGTGCGCGTGCAGGCAGCGAAGGCGCTTGGCCGCATCGGCGATCGCCGCGACATCGAGCACCTCGCCCCGCTGCTGCAGGACCCGCAGTGGTGGGTGCGCTACCGCGCCGCGCAGGCACTGCTCGAACTGCCCGGCGTGGCGGCGCAGGACATCGACCGCCTGCGCGCCGGACTCACCGACCGCTTCGGTATCGACATGCTGGCGCAGGTACTGGCCGAACGGGAGGCCGCATGACTACGCATCAGCTCGTCGTCGATTTCATCACCTGGTTCGTGCTCTGCTATTTCATCGCCTTGAACGGCAGCTACCTCGTGCTGAACTTCCTCTCGCTGCGCACGCTGCACCGCAAGGGCCAGGAGCAGTTCCTGGATGAGTTGCCCCAGGCGTATTCCGGCCTGGAACCGCCGGTGAGCATCCTGGTGCCGGCCTACAACGAGGAAGCGACCATCGCGGCGTCGATCCGCTCGATGCTGCAGCTGACCTATTCCGAGTTCGAGATCATCGTCATCAACGACGGTTCGAAGGACGGCACGCTCGAGGTGCTCAAGCGCGAGTTCAACCTGCTGCCATTTCCGGAAGCCTACCGCCGCCAGATCGCGACGAAGGACGTGATTGCGGTTTATCGCTCCACCCGCTATCCCAACGTGCGGGTGATCGACAAGGTCAACGGCGGCAAGGCCGATTCGCTCAACGCCGGCATCAACGCCTCGCGTTATCCGCTGTTCTGCGGCGTCGACGCCGATTCCATCCTGCAGCGCGACAGCCTCGAAAAGGTGATCAAGCCCTTCCTCGACGACCCCACCGTGGTCGCGACCGGCGGCACGGTCCGCGTCGCCAACGGCTGCGAGGTGAGCGGCGGCTTCCTCACCAAGGTCGGCTTGCCGAAGAATCCCTGGGCGCTGTTCCAGGTGGTGGAGTACCTGCGCGCCTTCCTGTTCGGCCGCCTCGGCTGGTCGGCGATCAACGGCATGCTGATCATTTCCGGCGCCTTCGGCGTGTTCCGCAAGGACGCCGTCATCCTCGCCGGCGGCTATCGCCCCAAGACCATCGGCGAAGACATGGAACTGGTGGTGCGCATGCACCGCCTGCTGCGCGCCAAGCGCCAGCCGTATCGCGTGGAATTCGTGCCCGATCCGGTGTGCTGGACCGAGGCGCCGGAAGACTTCAAGACGCTCAAGAACCAGCGCATCCGCTGGCAGCGTGGGCTGGCCGAGAGCCTGTCCGGCAACTGGGGGCTCATGTTCGGCCGCAACGGCGGCGTGCCCGGCTGGATGGCCTTTCCCTTCATGATGTGCTTCGAGTGGCTCGGCCCGCTGGTGGAGCTGGGCGGCTATGTCTTCATGGTCATCGGCGTGCTGACCGGCGCGATTTCCTGGGAAGCCTTCAGCGCCTTCCTGTTCGTCGCCATCGGCCTGGGCATCCTGCTGTCGGCCTCCGGGCTGCTGCTGGAGGAGATGTCCTTTCACATCTATCCCAAGGGCAAGCAGCTGCTGATGCTGGCTGCCGTCGTCCTGCTGGAGAACTTCGGCTACCGCCAGCTCAACAGCCTCTGGCGCCTCACCGGCCTCTACCGCTGGGCGATGCAAAAGGAATCGAGCTGGGGCGCGATGAAGCGCAAGGGCACCTGGCAGAGCGGGCAGTAGACTGGGGGCATGCACCGGTCCCTGCTCACTGCATTCCTCTTCATGACATCGTCCGCCCACGCCGCCTGGCTGCACCTGTGCCCGGCGTCCCAGGCGCAGGCGGACGGCAGCGGCCTGCCGCAGGCCGTGGTCACGCGTCCGGACGGCACCCGCGCCCGC
>SPQI01000462.1 GCA_004570315.1 Oxalobacteraceae bacterium OM1
ATCCGCCGCCCTGGGCGCCGGCGCACGGCCGCCGCGCCAAGGAAGTCGCAGTCCGCGAATACCGCTACCTCTACTACCCGGCCCGCCAGGTCTACTACGAGCCGCAGCAGAACGTCTGGTTCTGGATGAACGGCGGCAACTGGCAGTTCGGCGTCAACCTGCCGGCGCAATACCAGGGCTACGTCAGCAGCGGCGTGCCGGTCGTGCTGCATTCGCCGCGCCCCTATGTCGAGCATGTCTATGTCGAGCAGAACTACGGCCGGCCGTGGCGCGAGAAGCACGAGAAGCACGGCAAGCACAAGCACCATGATCATGACGACGACCATGATCACGGTCATGGCCACGGGCACGACAGGCACCGCGACTGAGCCGCACCGCTGAGGCGTTCCTGCAACGGGCGGCGCCATGGTGCCGCCCGTTCTGCATTCCGACCCGTGACGCCGCCTGCAGGTTGATAAAATGCATGGATTGCATCCCTGCGGAGTTCCCATGCACCAAGGAAGCTGCCTGTGCGGCGCCGTGCGCTACGAAATCGACGGCGACATCCCCAAGATCACCCATTGCCATTGCTCGATGTGCCGCAAGATGCACGGTTCGGCCTTCGGCTCCTATCTCATCGTGCCGCGCAGTGCCTTCCGCATCACCGCCGGCGCGGATCACATCGCGGCCTACGTTTCCTCGCCTGGCGTGCAGCGCACTTTCTGCCGCCAGTGCGGCGCCACGCTGCAGTGGTACGAGGACGATCCGAACGCCGTGATGGGTGTGGCGGCCGGCACGCTCGACACCCCGCTCGACCCGCCGCCGCAGAAACACATCTTCACCGGCTCCAAAGCCAGCTGGTACCACATCGGCGACGACCTGCCGCGGAGCGCCTGACATGAACTATCTCGCCATCAAGCATTTCCACATTGCGTGCGCCGTCCTCAGCGGCAGCTTCTTCTTCATCCGCGGCCTGTGGATGCTCGCCGGGTCCGGCATGCTCAAGCAGCGCTGGGTGAGGATCGTGCCCCACGTCATCGATACGCTGCTGCTCGCGAGCGCGATCACGCTGGCCGTCATCAGCAGCCAGTATCCGGTGCAGCAGAACTGGCTGAGCGCGAAGCTCGTGCTGCTCGTCGTGTACATCCTGCTCGGCACCGTGGCGCTCAAGCGCGGCAAGACACGTGGCGTCCGCATTGGCGCCTTCGTGGCAGCGCTGGCGGTGTTCGCGTGGATCATCAAGATCGCCGTCACCAAGCAAGTCTTCTGAGCATGGAAACCATCGCCACCTTCGGCGCTTCCGGCCACGACGCGGCCGCGCTGCAGTTGTTCGAACAGGCGGACCAGGCGCGCGTGGCGGCGCTGCTGCGCGATTGCCCCGTCGTGCGCGTGGCAGCCGGGGCGGCGGTGGCCGACGAGCATGAAGACGCCCGCCTCTACGTCGTGCTGCGCGGCATGCTGGAAGTCACGCCGGCCGAGGCGCGGCCGGGCACCGACCGCACGGCAAGCCGCGTGCTGCCCGGCGAATGCGTCGGCGAACTGGCGGTGCTGGACGGCGAGGCGATGTCCGACCATGTGCTCGCCTTGCAGGAATCCGAACTGCTGGTCATCGACGGCCCCACGTTGTGGCGTCTCGTCGACGAATCCAACGGCGTCGCGCGCAACCTGCTGCGCCTGCTGTCGTTCCGCATCCGCGCGGCGAACGCGCAATTGCGGCGGCGCCAGAAGCTGGGCGAGTTCTACCGCCAGCTGTCGATGGTGGACGGTCTCACCGGCCTGCAGAACCGTGCCTGGCTGAACGCGCACCTGCCGCTGCTGCTGGAGCAGGCACAGGCGGCGGGCGAACCCTTGTCGCTGGTCATGATCGACATCGATCACTTCAAGCATTTCAACGATGAATACGGCCATCTCGTCGGGGACACGGCGTTGCAGACGGCCGCCCGCGCCATTGCCGCCGCGCTGCGCCCGAGCGACTTCGCGGCACGCTTCGGCGGCGAGGAGTTGATCGTCATCCTGCCCGGCACCGGCCAGAAGGGTGCGGCGCTGGTGGCGCAGCGACTCTGCGAGCAGATCCGGCAGGCGGTCGTATTCACCGACATGCACAAACCTTTGCCGCACATCACCGCTTCGTTCGGACTTGCCACGCTCGGCGCCGGTCAAACGGTGGACGCGCTGGTGGCACTCGCCGACGCGGCGCTGTACCGCGCCAAGCAGGCGGGACGCAACCGCGTCGCTGTCTGAGGCACATACTTTGCATGTAAGCGTGCAAGACGATTTCAGGAGAAGAACATGAGGTGGGAAGGCAATCGCGAAAGCGATAACGTGGAAGATCGTCGCGGCGAAGACGGCGGCGGTTCGGGTTTCGGCGGCTTCGGCATCGGTGGCGGATCGCTCGGCATCGGCTCCGTGGTGATCGCGCTGGTGGCGTCGTATTTTCTCGGCATCAATCCGCTGGCCGTGCTGAGCATGCTCAACGGCGGCGGCGGCCAGGCTGCCCATGTGCAGCAGGCGCCATCCCATCCTCCGGCCGACGACCGCATGACGCATTTCGTGCGCACCGTGCTGGCCGACACCGAAGACACCTGGACGGAAATCTTCCGCGAGGGCGGCGGCACCTACGAGAAACCGAAGCTCGTACTGTTCTCCGGCCGCACGCCGACCGCCTGCGGCACCGGCCAAAGCGCGACCGGCCCCTTCTACTGCCCGGCCGACCACAAGGTCTACATCGACCTGAGCTTCTACAAGCTGATGCAGCAGCGCTTCCACGTCACCGGCGAATTTGCCGAGGCCTACGTGATCGCGCACGAAGTCGGCCACCACGTGCAGAATCTGCTCGGCATCTCGGGCAAGGTCGACGCCGCGCGCCGCCGCGCTTCCGAACGCCAGGCCAACGCGCTGTCGGTCCGGCTGGAACTGCAGGCCGACTGCTTCGCCGGCGTCTGGGCCAACCATGCGAACGAGTCGCGCCACATTCTCGAAGGCGGCGACGTGGAGACCGCGCTGAACGCCGCGACCGCGATCGGCGACGATGCCTTGCAGAAGCAGGCCCAGGGCTATGTCGTGCCGGACTCCTTCACCCACGGCACCTCGGCACAGCGGGTACGCTGGTTCAAGCGCGGCATCGACACCGGCAAGGTCAGCGCCTGCAATACCTTCGACGCCGAGCAGCTGTAAAACCATTCAACCGGAACCCACATGTCCCACGACGCTTCCCTGCACGCGATGCGCGCCGCCCTCGGCGAGCTGCGCGCCAACCGCATCGACATTCCGTCCTTCTGCCGCCAATGGCGCGCGCAGTCCACGCTGCTCGCCGCCCTGCCGCCGCGCTACGGGCAAGTGATGGAAGACCTGCTCGGCCGCATGGAAGCCGGCAGCCTGTTCGCCGAGGAAAGCTGCTCCTTCAGCCAGACCGACCTGCAGGACAACCTGGCCGTCTGGCTCGACAAGGCGACCGCAACGCTGGGAGTGCAGGCATGACGCAGCAAGTCGATTTCGAACTGCGCGGCGAGTATGTCGAACTCAACCAGCTGCTCAAGCTGGTCGGCATCGTCGACAGCGGCGGCGCGGGCAAGGCGCTGGTGGCGTCCGGCGAAGTGAAGGTGGACGGCAAGCCGGAATCGCGCAAGACGGCGAAGATCCGCGCAGGACAGGTAGTCAGCCTCGGCGACGTGCGCATCAGGGTGATTGCCGGCTGAACCTTTTCCTCGCGGACGGGTCTATATCAGGTTAAACGTCCGCGAGACCTGACACTCCCACGCAGCATCTGGCGGCTCACTCCCACACCGCCATGCTCGACCGCTTTTCCAAGCTGCTTTTCATCGACCTCGAGACCACCGGCGCCAATCTGGCGAAGGATGGCATCACCGAGATCGGCATCGTCGAAGTCACGTCCGAGGGCGTGCAGCGCTGGTCCACGCTCGTCAATCCGCAGGTCCCGATTCCGCCCTTCGTCCAGCAGCTCACCGGCATCGACGACGCCATGGTGGCCGACGCGCCGACCTTCGACCGCGTGATGGACGAACTGCAGCAGCGCCTGCAGGGCAGTCTCTTCATCGCCCACAACGCCCGCTTCGACTACGGCTTCCTGCGCCACGCCTACAAGCGGCACGGCATCCAGCTGCGCTGCGACGTGCTATGCACGGTGAAGCTGTCGCGCAAGCTCTACCCGCTGGAGATCCGCCACAGCCTCGACGCGCTGGTGGAGCGCCACGCACTCAAGTCCGATACCCGCCATCGCGCCCTTGCCGACGCCGACCTGCTCTGGCAGCTCTGGCGCAAGCTGGAAGCCGCGATGCCGGTCGACCGCATGCGCGACGCGATCGAACTGCAGCTCGCCAAGCCCAACCTGCCCGTCGCGCTGGAGAGCGAGCAGCTCGACGACCTGCCGGACGGTGCGGGCGTCTACGTCTTCTATGGCGAGCATGACGTCCCGCTGTATGTGGGCCGCGCTTCCAACCTGCGGCAGCGCGTGCTGGCGCACTTCCCTGCCGGCCGCGCGACCTACAAGGATGCGCAGCTCGCACGGCAGGTGCGCCGCCTCGAATGGCGCGAGACCGCGGGCGACGTCGGCGCGCATCTGCAGCAGTTGGCGATGAACCGCGCGCTGCGTCCGGTGCACGAGACGCGGCCGCAGGAAGACGGCGTCTGGTCGTGGCGATTGCGGCGCGATGCTGCGGGAGGTGCGACGCCAGAGCTCGTGCATGACAGCGACATCGATTTCGGTACGGCGCCGGATCTCTTCGGCCTCTATCCGACGCGCGAGAAAGCCGAGTCGGCCCTGCGCTCGCTGGCGGAAAAGAATGCGCTGTGCCTGAAGCTCACGCATCTGGAAACCGTCGCGCCCGGCAAGCCTTGCAGCGGCTACCGCGCACGGCGCTGCACCGGCGCCTGCATCGGCATCGAGACGTCGCAACGGCATGCGTTGCGCCTGGAACATGCACTGTCCGGCGTGCGCGTGGAGCCGTGGCCCTACCGTGGTCCGGCGGCGATCATCGAAACCGCCTCGGACGGCCGGCAGGACGTGCATATCGTCGACAACTGGTCTTATCTCGGCACCGCGCGCGCCGAGGACGAGATTTGGCATTTGCTCGACGAAACCGCATCGCGCCCGCGTTTCGATGCCGACGTCTATCGCCTGCTCCAGCGCGCCCTCGCCAAGGGCAAGCTGCGGGTGCGTCCGCTCGCCGCGGAAGCGCAACGTGCCGCCCTGCAGTCCGGCTAGTCCTTCGCCGCCATCCGCTTCTGCCATTGATCGGCCCAGCGCTGGAGCGGCAGCAGGGCTTCGAGCAGCTGGCGGCCATGCTTCGTCAGCGCATAGCCCGACGGCTCCTCCAGCATCACGATGCCGGCTTCGCGCATCTCGCGCAGCCGCTGGTTCAGCACCGCCGGCGACATGTCGTCGCAGCGCTCGCGCAGCAGGCGAAAGCTGAGCGAGTCGTCGCGCAACTCCCACAGGATCCGCAGCAGCCAGCGCCGCCCGAGCAGGTCGAGCAGCGCCATGATGGGACGCCCGGTGCGCGAACCGCGTACCGCCGCCGTCCCGGGTTTGGGAACCGCCATGCTTCCTCCACTACTGAAATCGTAGCACCATGCTACAGTAAACGTAGCAGACCGCCAAGCCCGGCGGACTCAAACCGAGGAGATGACCATGTCCGATCGCATCGCGCCGCTGGAGGCACCCTATGAACCCGCCGTTGCGGAAGCGTTTTCCCGCGTCATGCCGCCCGGCCGCGCGCCGCTGACACTGTTCCGCACGATGGCCCGCAATCCACGCGTGCTGCAGCGCATGTTTGCCGGCAGCCTGCTCGACAAAGGCACGCTGACGCTGCGCCAGCGTGAACTCGTCATTCTCTGGACGACCGCGTGTTGCGGTTCCGAATACGAGTGGGGCGTGCACGTGAGCTTCTTCGCGCAGCGCGCCGGCCTGGCGGACACGGACGTCGCGGCGACCTGTGCGGCGCCCGGGGCGCATCCGTGGCCGCCGGCGGACGCCGCATTGCTGCGTCTGTGCGATGCCCTGCACAACGCCTGCGCGATCGACGACGCGCTCTGGCAGGCGTTGCGCGAGCACTACAGCGAGGAACAATTGCTGGAGGCCATCGCGCTTGCCGGCTATTACCACACGATCTCCTTCCTCACGAACGGACTGCGCCTGCCGCTCGAACCGGACGCTGCACGTTTTCCTGCGCACCAATGAAAAAGGGCCGCACGCGGCGGCCCTTTTTTCCGGCGATGCCTGGGATCAGGCTTTGACGGTCGTCGTGGCGGCAGGATTGACCATGCCGACGGCGGTGGTCAGGTTCTGCTCGATGGCATCGACGGCCTGCTTGGCAGTCTTGCTGAACTGCTCGTAGCCGTTGGTGGCGTTGCCGACTGCGCTCTGCATGAAGTTGATGAAGGTTTCGGAACCGGCCGGCGCATTCTTGCCGGTCTCTTCGACGATGTCGTTGAACTGGCCGGCGATCTGGGCGAGGCGCGCTTCGGCAGCCTTGCTGCACTCGGTCTGAAGGCCGCTGGCGATGTTGGCCACGTGGCTGGCGTAGGACAGCGCCTTTTCGAAATTCGGCTTGGCCTGCGAGTTCAGCAGAGCCATGAATTCCTGCGGGTCCTTGACGGCCAGGAACTGGCGCGTTGCGACAGCCGACTCTTCCATGGAAGCCTTGGCGGCGGTGAGGTTGAGGGTGACGAGCTTCTCCATGCCTTCGAGTGTCTTGCTAGCGAGGTTGCTGTAGATCTCGAAGCTGTTGGTCAGATTGGAGCGTGCGGCGGCGGAAATCTTGTCTTGCGCGTTGACGTTGAACATGGGTTTCTCCCGGTCTTGGGTTGGAGGGAAAGCGCAGCATCCGGCGTGCGGTATGTTGCGCAGCAACATGAGGCATTTTAAGAGAGTCGCGACAGGCAACTCAAGCAAAACATTGTGCGGTGCACATGGGAACTTCAAAGCGGACATGCGGTCGTGCGCCGATGCCATTCCGACAGCCCGGATTCCGGATACACTGAACGTCGAGCCGCACTTTCGCTGAACGTCCATGGACAACGAACATCCACGCGCGCGCCTCTATTACCTGTTCGGCCAC
>SPQI01000482.1 GCA_004570315.1 Oxalobacteraceae bacterium OM1
GACCTGGACGGAGAGTGCGCGATGGACTCCGGTGCCGCGCGCCGCGGCCCGACCGGGGGCCGCGCAGGCCGCGTACACCGTCCATGAGCGCCAGACTGAAGCGGGCACCACCGTGCAGGAGTATGCGGACGCGAACGGCAAGGTCTTCGCCGTGCGCTGGAACGGTCCCGCGAAGCCGGACGTGCGCCGCCTGCTCGGCACCTATTTCAGCGAGTACACGACCGCGGCGAACGAAGGCCGGGGTACCCTGCGCCGGGCGGGCGTCGAACGCAACGGCCTGGTGGTGCGCTCGGGCGGTCATCTGCGGGCCTTCAGCGGATTCGCCTATCTCGCCGATGCGTTTCCCGCCGGCGTGACGCCGGAGGACCTGCAATGAGGGCCGCGGCGCGCGGCACCGGAGTCCATCGCGCACTCTCCGTCCAGGTCCTGGCCTGGATGTGCGCCTTCGTCCTTGCCGCCTGCGGCGGCGGTGGCGATAGTACGTCCCAGCCGGCCACGAGCGGCCAGCCGCAGGCGGCCACCAATGCCGGCGCCGGCAGCACCCAGTTGGCCGCCACCGCGAACGCGGTCCCGATCTCGATCGATCCGGGGCCGTCCAACGACGTCAATGTTCCCTTCGTCTCGGTGACGGTCTGCGTACCGGGCAGCAACAACTGCCAGACCGTCGACCATGTGCTGGTGGATACCGGCTCGGTCGGCCTGCGCCTGTTCGCCGCCGCGCTCAACCCGGCCTTGGCCCTGCCCCCGGAAACCACCGCGAACGGCGCGCTGGTGCATCAGTGCATGCAGTTCGCCGACGGCTACACCTGGGGCGGCGTGCGGGTGGCGGACGTACGCATGGCCGGCGAACTGGCCGGCGCCACGCCGATCCAGATCATGGGCGACCCGGCCGCACCGGCCGCGCCGTCCGACTGCACGAGCACCGGTCCGAACATCAACGACGTCCGCACCTTCGGCGCGAACGGCGTGATCGGCCTCGGCGTGTTCATCGAAGACTGCGGTCCGGCTTGCGCGCAGAATGCGAACGTCGGCGTGTATTACGCCTGCCAGTTCAATTGCGCCTCCACCACCGTGCCGCTGGCGCAGCAGGTGCAGAATCCAGTGGCCCGCTTCGCCAACGACAACAACGGCGTCGTCGTCACGCTGCCGCCGGTTCCCGCTGCGGGCACCACGGTGCTCGGCGGCACGCTGGTGTTCGGCATCGGCACGCAGGTCAACAACGGCCTGGGCAGTGCGGCAGTGCTGACGGCCGATCCGAATTCCGGCTACTTCACCACGCTGTACAAGGGACAGACTCTCAACGACAGCTTCATCGACAGCGGCTCCAACGGCATCTTCTTCCGCGATGCCGAGATCCCGCACTGCCGCAAGAGCTTCTACTGTCCGACGTCGACCTTGAACCTGTCGGCGACCAACGTCGGCCGCAACGGCGCGCAGAGCACCGTCGCCTTTACGGTGGCCAACGCCGACCAGGTGTTCGCGGCGCATCCCGACTTCGCGGTGTTCCCCGGCCTGGCCAGTTCGAATCCGGACAGCAGCAGTTTCGACTGGGGCCTGCCCTTCTTCTTCGGCCGGACCGTCTTCACCGCCATCGAGACGCGGCAGACGCCGGCCGGGCGCGGCCCCTATTTCGCGTATTGAGCGCGTATTGAGGGCGAGCCTCTCGAGCGCCTGGTGAGACTAGGCCCGCCGGACCAGTCGCAACAGGAAAATCAGGATGATCGCGCCGACGGTGGCAGTGATGATGCTGCCGAGCATGCCGCCGCCCGCGGAGATCCCGAGCTTGCCGAACAGCCAGCCGCCCAGGAAGGCGCCGATGATGCCGACGATGATGTCGCCGACGACACCCATGCCGCCGCCGCCCACCAGCACGCTCGCGAGCCAGCCCGCAATCAACCCCACCAGCAAGAACCAAACGAATTCCATATGACCTCCTCAAATGTTGAACATGGCCAATAAGCGCCGTCAATGAGATCGGGAAATACGTGGCAAGTTCGGCAACTTTCGCGCTTCGGTTCGACAGCATCAAGAACGCTTGCCGCACGGTTATGAGCGCGCACAAGAAAACGACCTTTCCGTATTGAACTCCCTGTTGGCAGTGCGACCTAACTCACTGTCGCATCGGGAATGTCGCCGTGCGGCAAGCGCGTCCGACTCATTGCGCGGCGTCATTATCGGGGCGATCTGCTTGTATAGAGTGAGAGTCGCGCCTGAACGCATGCAGGCCGGCGCGCTGGCACGATCCGATCCGGAGCACCTCACGCATTCCACAATGGAACCCATCGAACCGCACCGTACACCTCAGGCACAGCGATCCGGCGCCGGTACGGCTGCGGCTGCTGTGGAGCGGATGGAAAGCGCGGGCGGCGATGGCGCCTATCGCACTCTCGTGGAGCTTTCACCCGACGCCATCCTTGTCGAATGCGACGGCGGCGTGGTGTATGCCAATCCTGCCGCGCTACAACTCTACGGTGCCCGCACGCTGGCCGACCTGATCGGCCGCTCGCTGCACAGCCTCGCCGCTCCCGCCTTCCGTGACGACGTCGCCAGCAGCATCAACTACAGCACCACCGGCGGACCGTACCGCACCGTCGAGGAAAAGGCCCAGCGCCTCGATGGCGGCCTGGTCGATGTGGCCGTCACGCGCCTGTCCTTCATCCATCAGGGCCGGCCGGCCGTCCATATGGTGGCGCGCGATATTTCCGAACGGAAGCGGCTCGAATCGCAGCTGCACTACCAGGCCACGCACGACGTCCTCACCGGCCTGCCCAACCGCAGCCTGCTGGTGGACCGCCTGCACCAGGCCATTGCGGAAGCGCGCCGCTACCAGGAACGCTTCATGGTCGCCTTCATCGACCTCGACCGCTTCAAGTGGATCAACGACAGCTTCGGCCACGACGCCGGCGACGCGCTGCTGAAGACGGTCGCCAGCCGCATGTCGGCCTGCCTGCGCGAGTCCGACACCATCGCGCGGCTCGGCGGCGACGAATTCGTGCTGGTGCTGCGCGACAGCGGCGACGGCTGCGAAGCCCTGCAGGTGCTCAACCGCGTCGTGTCCTGCGTGGCGAGCCCGATGAAGCTCGGCGAGCACGACATCGTCGTCACCTGCAGCCTCGGCTGCTGCAGCTATCCCGAGGACGGCGAAGATCCCGAGGCACTGCTGCGCTTTTCCGACGCGGCGATGTACCGCGCCAAGGAAGTCGGCCGCAACAATCTCCAGCACTACGACAGTGCGCTGCGCCAGCGCTTCGAGGAGCGCGTGCAATTGGCTACCGAACTGCGCCATGCCATCGAACGCAACCAGCTCGCGCTGCATTACCAGTTGCAGATCGACCTGCGCACCGGCGCCATCATGGGTGTCGAAGCGCTGCTGCGCTGGCAGCATCCGCGCCTGGGCAACGTCGAGCCGGCGCGCTTCCTGCCGATCGCGGAAGAGACCGGCCTCATCGAACGCATCGGCGAATGGGTGCTGGAGCAGGCGTGCACGCAGAATCGCCGCTGGCAGGAACAGGGACTGATGCCGGTGCGCATCGCAGTGAACCTGTCTGCCAAGGAGCTGCGCCGGCCCGGTCTGCAGGCGCGCATCGCCGGATCGCTCGCGCGTGCCGGGCTCGATCCCGCCTATCTCGAACTGGAGGTGACCGAAAGCGCCTCGATGGACGATCCCGACAAGACGCTGCCGCTGATGCATGGCCTGAAGGCGCTCGGCATCTCGCTCTCGATCGACGACTTCGGCACCGGCTATTCCAACATGCAGTACCTGCAGCGCTTCCCCGTCGACAAGCTCAAGCTCGACGGCTCCTTCATCAGCGAGATCACCACCAATCCGGGCAGTCTCGCGATCGCCGATGCCGTCGTGACCGTCGCCCACCGCCTCGGCATGAAAGTGGTCGCCGAGATGGCGGAGACCGAAGGCCAGGTGGCGCTGCTGGCCGCCTGCGGCTGCGACCAGGTGCAGGGACGCTACTTTAGCGAACCGGTGTCGGCCGACCGCTGCGCCGAACTGCTGCGCCTCGGCACCGTGCCGCTCTGGAACGCGAAGCAGGACAACTCCGCCGGACAGCACGCCTTGATGTGACGGCTGGCGCCGGCGCCACCGTGGAGACCCGATGTTCAACACCCTCAGCTTGCAAAAGAAGCTGTTCGCCGCCTTCGGCGCCATCATCGCCCTGCTTGCCCTCCTCCTTCTCATCCTGTACGGCCAGTTCGAGTCGCTCAACGAAGCCAATCGCTGGGACCGCCACACGCTGCGCGTGATCGCCGAAGGCGACGCCATCGAAAACGCCCTGCTGACGGTGCGCGCGGAATACCGCAGCTACCTGCTGACCGGCGCGGAGCGGCATGTGACGAACGTGCGGCGGGCCGAGGAAGAGATGACCCGGCGGCTGCAGCAGGCGCGCAGCCTGGCGGGCGACAACTCGACCCAGGTGAACCGCCTGGTGCGTGCCGGCGAAGTGATCGACCGCTGGCTCAGCAGGGTGGTGCACCCGCTGATGGAACGCCGCCGCGAACTCGGCCGCACGCCCGGCGCCGTAGACCAGATTGCCCGTGACCCGCTGCTCACCGAGGGCCTCGATGCAGCCACCGAAACGCTAGGACTGGTCAATGCCTTCCTCGACGAGGAACAGCGCCTGCTGGCCATGCGCGCCGAGAACGCGAAAGCCACCCAGCAGCGCGCATTCGCCTTCCTGCTCGGCGGCGGCACGCTGGCCGTGCTGCTGGCTGCCTCGATCGCCTGGCTGCTGGCGCGTGCGATCCTGCAACCGGTGGGCAACCTCACGAACGCCATCGGCCGCATGAGCACGGGCGACCACGCCGCGCGCGCCGAGGTGACAGGCAAGGATGAACTTGGCCAGCTGAGCGCCGGCTTCAACCGCATGGCCGAAACCATCCACGAGAGCCACCAGCGCGAGCAGGCCATCACCAATGACCTGCGCGCCAAGGTTGCCTCGCTGCTGGAAGTGGTGTCGCGCGCGGCGGCCGGCGACCTGACGGGACGCGTCACCGTCTCCGGCGACGATGCCATCGGCCGGCTCGGCGATGGCCTGGCGCAGATGTTCGACAACCTGCGCGTGCTGGTCAATCGCGTGCAGAAGGCCGGCATCCAGGTGACCACGTCCACCACCGAAATTGCCGCCAGCGCGCGCCAGCAGGAAGCCACCGGCGTCGAGCAGGCCCAGACCAGCGTGGAGGTGCTGAGCACCACCAAGGAAATCTCCGCCAACACCACGCAGCTGCTCAAGGCCATGGAAGACGTCACCAAGGTCGCCGACTACACGGCCACTGCAACGAGCGATGCGCAGAGCGGCCTCAAGCGCATGGACGTCACCATGCAGCACATGGTGGACGCCACCAACAGCATCAACGCCAAGCTGGGCGCGTTGTCCGAGAAGGCCAGCAACATCAACAACGTGCTGGTGACCATCACCAAGGTGGCGGACCAGACCAACATCCTCTCGCTCAACGCCGCCATCGAGGCGGAGAAGGCCGGCGAGGCGGGCCGCGGTTTCTCCGTGGTGGCGACCGAGATCCGCCGCCTCGCCGACCAGACGTCGGTGGCCACCTGGGACATCGAGCAGATGCTCAAGGAAATGCAGTCGGCGGTGGCGGCCAGCGTGATGGGCATGGAAAAATTTTCGGAGGAAATCCGCCGCAGCGTCGATGAAGTGCGCCAGGTCGGGGAGCAGCTGTCGGGCGTGATCGAGCAGGTGCAGGAACTCACGCCGCGCTTCGAGATGGTGCTGGAAGGCATGCAGTCGCAGGCGGTGGGCGCTCAGCAGATCACCGAAACCATGACGCAGCTGAACGAAGCCACGCAGCAGGCGGTCGATGCCCTGAAGAGCACCAGCGAAGCGGTGCAGCAGCTGCAGTACGCGGCGCAGGATTTGCAGGCTGGGGTCTCGCGTTTCGCCGTCAACGTCTAGAGCCTGTTATGCAATTCCTGCTGTTCCAGATCGGCAATGACCGCTACGGCTTGCGCACCGAGCGTATCGTCCGCGTGGTGCCGCTGGTTGAGCTGAAAGCGCTGCCGCAGGCGCCGGCCTGGGTCGCGGGGCTCATGAATTACCGCGGCGTGCCGGTGCCCGTGGTGGATCTGTCGCAACGGGCTACCGGGCAGCCGGCGCAGCCGTGGTTCAGCACGCGCATCGTCCTCGTGCACATCGACGCCGGCCTGCTTGGGCTGATCGTGGAACGCACCGGCACCACCGAACGGATCGCCGAAGCCTCTTGGCAGCCCCCGCACGTCGCCCAGCCGGATGCCCCTTATCTCGGCAAGGTCAGCGTCGGCGGCGACATCGTGCAATTGGTGGAGCCCGATCACCTCCTGCCGCCGGACGTGCGCGCCCTGCTTTACCCGGACGCCGCGGAGGCGCGATGCTGATCCAGAGCGTGCGCCGGCTGCTGCGCCGCGAGTACGGTCTCGACGTGCTGCGCCCGGTCGTGGAGAGCGCGCTGCGGCGCACGATGCGGCGGCTCGGCGCAACCGATGCAGACCAGTTCGCTGCCATGGTGCTCGCCGGCGGTCCGGCACGCGAGGCGTTGCTGGAAGAGGTCGTGGTGCCGGAAAGCTGGTTCTTCCGCGATCCGGAAGCATTCGCCGTAGCGGCCGACGCGGTCCGCAGATTCATCGAACCGATGCGTCCGGTACGCATTCTCTGCCTGCCCTGCGCCGCCGGGGAGGAGCCGTATTCGTTGGCGATCGCCCTGCACGAAGCCGGCTTGCCGCCGGATGCATGGCACATCGAGGCCATCGACATCAGCGCGGGCGCCATCGCGCGAGCCCGCCATGGCGTCTATTCCGAGCACGCCTTCCGCGGTCGCGACTTCGGTTTCCGCAATCGGTATTTCACACGGAACGGCGAAGGGTATGTGCTGAGCGACGCGATGCGCCAAGGCGTCGATTTCCGCATCGGGAATCTCTTCACGCTGCCGGTTGAACCGGGCCGGTACGACCTCGTGTTCTGCCGCAACCTGCTCATCTATTTCGACGAAGCGGGGCAGGCAACGGCCGCGGCGCGCCTGCGCGACATGCTGCGCATGGACGGCCTGCTG
>SPQI01000182.1 GCA_004570315.1 Oxalobacteraceae bacterium OM1
ATCAAGGGCAAGCGCATCAACGTCGGCCCTGTCGGCAGCGGCACCGCGCTGTCCGCCACGACGCTGTACCGGCTGATGTTCGGCAAGGCGCTGCCGGAAGCGAATGCGAGCTACCTGTCGAACGAAGAGGCTTTGTCCAGGCTTGCCATCGACAAGTCGCTCGACGTGGTCGTCATCGTTGCCGGTCAGCCCGCCAAGCTCTTCACCGACATGAAGCCGGAAGCGCGCATCAAGTTCCTGCGCCTGGACCCGGCCGCGCGGGAAAGCGCCAGGGCCGTGCATGCCTACTTCCCGGCGACCATCCGCAGCCGCAGCTATCCCAACTTGCTGAAGCACGACGTGCCGACACTGACGGTCAAGGCGCTGCTGGTGACCTATGACGACAAGCTGGAATCGACCCGCGAAGCACTCACGCAATTCGCCACGGCGCTCTGCGATCGCTTCGACTACCTGCAGGAGGCGGGTCATCCGAAATGGAAGGAAGTGAAGATGACGCTGCCGCCGCTGGGGCGGCGCTGGAAGTATTACGCGCCGATGGAGCGCGTGCTGCGCTCCTGCAGCGCGGCGCCGGCAGTCAAGCATGATTTCGCGCTCGCGCCGGCGGTCCACAGCGCGCGTACCTGCGGCCAGTCGGACAAGGTACTCGGCCTGTGCAGCGCGCCGTAGAGTCGAAGACGTATCGCGCTCCTCCGCGCGAACGGGCCGCACGGGCAGAAGGGATGTGCGTCCTTACCGGCTGGACAGATCGAAACTCGGCGTCGGCACATAGCCCCGCACTCGCTTGCGCCATTCGATCACCGCGCGCCCCAGCGGATACTTCAGCTTGTCGACCGACGGCCGCTTTTCCGGCGGCTGCGGTGTCATCCCGAACTTGCGCAGCACGCCGTTCGCCGCGTGCACATACGCGTTATGCCGCGTGACGTTCGTATAGAAATTGATCCCGATGGAAATCGACACCGGATCGCCGCCTTCCGGCACCGGCTCGGTGCTCGTCATGTGCGGACTGGTGCTGGGGAAATAGACGCCGTCGCCCGGGCCGCAATCGAAACGCTTGCCGCGCGCCAGGAAGTCGTTCTTCAGCACGACGTTCTCCAGCGAGCGGTACACGATGAAGCTTTCCACGTCGGGCGAAGGGACGACCTCACGGTCCTCGCGATCCCACACCGTCAGCGACTTGCGGCCGCGGATCTGCAGCCAGAAATTGTTCTCGCGATCGATATGGAACGGCGTTGCCGACGGCGGCGAGGAAATGAAGATGAAGCCCCGGATATCGTGGATGCTTTCCTGCGGCTCCACCGCATGCCGCACGGTCTGCATGACCTCGGCAAGAAAGTCGCGGTAGACAGGATCGGTCTGGACGTCGTAGAGCGCCACCCACGAGCCGGGCCGTTCGATCTCGCGGAAGACCTGTTCGAGGCTGCGGCCGTCCGGACTTTCCGGCTTGTGGCTGAACTCGGAAGACACGGTGAGCCCAGGCTTGGTGAACCGGCATTGCCTGGTCGCGGCCAGCGAGCGGGCGAGCTGCTCGAGCCGCTCCAGCTGCATCAGCGGGTGTTGGTGAAAGGTATGGCGAATCGGCGTCATGCGCCGCGTGGTGAACGGCTGGGCGCTCCGGTCGAGGAATACGCTATAAGGCCGGGATGCGGGCTGGGACACGTCCATGGCAGTCTCCTTCTGCATGTCGTTGGGCGGCAGCTTGTCATTGCTTGGTAATGACTGCCTCCATGCAATGTAAGGCACGCGTCGCGATACGATTTGCGCCGGCGCAAGCCCGCTTTCTCAAAAGACTTGATTGCCGATGGAAATGCCCTCACAGCCGCGAAGCTTGCCCAGCCCGAAGGCGGGCAAGCCCAGCATTCCCCCCGCTTCGACCTGAACTAATAAATGCAGACGCTGCGCGACTGCGACGTCGGTCCCAGCGGCAAAGTCATGTCGGTGATGAACGGCGTCGCGCCATCCGCCGGCGACACCTGCTTCGCCATGCAGACGGAGGTCCAGATGAAGTCGGATCCGCCATTGGATCGCGTCGTCCCCGGCAGCACCGTGGTGGAATTCGCCTGGATGGTCACGCGCTCCTTGCCGAACACGTAGCCTGTCGGGCTGTCCCTGTATTCCTGCCCGGCACAGACCATTGCCGCGCTGCCGTCGCGGTCCGGGTTCAGGGTGCAGTAGTTCACGTCGATCGCGAATGCGCAGTGATTGGTGCCGGTGAGCAGGCCGGTTGCGGCATCGGTGCCCAGCGACATGCAAGCCTTGGCGCGCGGCAGGGGAATGTAAAGGATGCCGTTGCGGATATCGCCCGCCACCTGCTGCTGGTTCTCCGTCGATTCCGAAAAATTCACGAGCAGCTGCGGGCGGGACGCCCACGTATTCAGCGCATTCACCTGCACCGCGTAACCGCCGGCGTCGGGATCGCGGTGCAGCACGTTGTTGTAGAGACGCGTGACGAAGCCGCCGTTGTCGAGGTTGCCGTAGAGGCTGGCGAATTCGGCGCTGTCGATGAAGTTCTGCGCGATCTGCAGATGCGGCGTGCCATGCCGCTCCATCGCCAGGATCTGATAACCGAGGCCGGCCGTATCCGGCTTGCGATTGAACGCTGCCTGGTAGAGACGGTAGGCCTGCCCCGCCGTGCCGTCGAAGTCGAGGGCGAGGGTGTAGTCCGAAAACTGCAGCCGCTTGATGCCGGAGGGGAGCGCCTGAACCGTGCCGGATTTATCGGTGATGGTGAAGCCGCTTCCGGAATTGGCGACGGTGTAGTCGGCGTAGCGGCCGGAGAAACTGGTGACCTGATTGGCCGCCACGCTGGCCAGCAGCGTCGTGCCGCTGGTGGAGGCATTGGCCGATGTGTCGGCAGGACTGCCGCCGCACGCGGAGAGCATGCAGGCGGCAAATGTGACGACGGCGGCAAGGGCTGCGCTGGCGAAATGCGGCTGTTTCATGTGTCTCCCTGTGATCGAATGTTTTCATCGATGTTAGGAAGCAGACCAGGCCTGCGATTGCGAAAAGCCAAACGGCCAATGGCGCGAAGCGCGTGACAAAGCGGCGAGCCGACATTGCGCAATACGCGGTCGCGAAACGTATCGCGCGGTTATCAGCGGCAGTGCTTGAGCAACGTACCTCTGCGCAACGGATTGCGTAGCGCCGCTCCAGGCAGATGCATCGGAAACCGGACACCCGCGGAAGACGCATAACGGCACAGTCGCTGCGCGCACCTCAAAGCGCTTGCACACAACAGATCATGGCGCACGCAAGCGAAGCGCGATCGCTTTCCTTTCCGTCAAGGAATGGCTGATGTAGCATGCCCGCGTGATGTCGCGCCGAGCGCGATGGAACGGACGGATCACGTGGCCGAGCCCACCGTTGCGAAGCCAGTGCTGCAAGCCCCCTTCACATGACGAGTCGAGACATGCCCACCACACCCGCCCTCGCCGCTTACTACACGCTGAAAGACTTTGCCGTCGTGGACGGGTCGTATCAGCCCAAGGACATCTTCAATCCGGTGACCGCCGACCTGAACGGCGACGGCCACCAGGATCTGATCGTACTGGGTGCCTACTATCCCGGCGGCTCGACGGCCTATGCGCCGCAGCCGGGCCGCGTGCTGTTCGGCGACGGCAAGGGCGGCTTCACGCCGGCGCCGGCAAGCGCGTTCCCCACGAGCACGCTCGCCACGGTGCACTCCCGGAAGGTCCTGTTCGCCGACTTCAATGGCGACGGCCGCAGCGACATGTTCGTCTCCAACCACGGCTGGGACGCCACCCCATTCCCGGGCGAGCAGAACCGGCTCTATCTCTCGCGCAGCGACGGCAGCTTCGACGACGCCACCGCACGCCTGCCGCAGCTCAGCGACTTCTCGCATTCCTCGGCCACCGGCGATGTCGACGGCGACGGCGACATCGATATCTTCGTCGGCAATGGCTACGGAACCGGACCGAATGCGGAAGCGGCGTACATGCTGCTCAACGACGGCACCGGCAACTTCACCAAGACCCGCGCCGACATCCCATCCGGCGCAGGCAGCGTGCTTGATTTCACCGGTGCCAATCCGCATCACTTCCCGGGGTCCACCCTGACCGACCTCGACGGCGACGGCTTGCCGGAACTCCTCGTAACCGCGGACGCCGGCGGCAGCTACGACGCCTTGCGTCAAAGCGTCATCCTGTGGAACCAGGGCGGGCGCTATACCGAAGCGGCAATGACACGGCTGCCGGCGGTGACCGGATTGCCGAACCATATCGATCTCGACGCCGAACCCATCGACTTCGATGGCGACGGACGCCAGGACCTCATCATGATCGGCACGAACGGGACGCCCTTCTACGACGGTGCATTCGTGCAGCTGCTGCACAACGACGGCAATCGCGTCTTCACCGACGTGACCTCGACCGCCATGGCGGCGCAGGACGCCATGACGTCGATTCCGGGCAAGGCAACCGGAACGCCATGGGCGACGTGGATCAAGGTCATCGACTTCAACAATGACGGCGTCCCGGACTTCAGCGTGGAATACAGCGGCGCCCCCTTGCAGCAATCGACGCCGCTCGTCTGGCTCAACGACGGCAGCGGACATTTCACGACGCTCAAGGTCAGCGATTTCGTCGCGCCCGGGGACGAATGGCGTCTCGGCAACGCACACGTCTACAAGACGGAGAACGGCTACAGCATCATCAGCCTCCAGAACGGAAAGACCGCACCGTACGCCGGACTCATCACCGTCGGCTACGTCGCGAGCGCGGTGTACCGGGAGCACGTGGCCACGACGAGCATCATCGGCAACGCAGGGAACGAACTGCTGGCGAGCACCGCGGCGAACAACGCCATCGACGGCGGCGCCGGTATCGATACGGTCGCCATGCATGGCAAGCGCGCGTCCTACACGCTCACGAAGGTCGCCACGGGCTATCAGCTGCAGGACAACGCCGGCACCGACGGCATCGACACGCTTGCCAACGTCGAGCGCATCAAGTTTTCCGACACGGCCCTGGCGCTGGACGTCGACGGCATCGCCGGCCAGGCCTACCGCCTCTACCAGGCCGCATTCAACCGCAAGCCCGACGTCGCCGGCCTCGGCTGGCAGATGAAAGCAATGGACACCGGCACGCCGCTGCTGCAGGTTGCACAGAACTTCATGGATTCGGCGGAATTCAAGTCGCTCTACGGCAGCAACCCGTCCTACTCCACGCTGGTCAGCCTGCTGTACCAGAACGTGCTGCACCGTACGCCGCAGCAGCTGGAAGTCGACTTCTGGGTCAAGATCCTCGACGGCACGAGCACCGTCGCCGCGCAGCAGACGCCGGCCGAAGTGCTGTCGAATTTCAGCGAGAGCGCGGAGAACCAGGCGCAAGTCATCGGTGCCATCCAGAACGGCATCGAGTACCAGTATTACGCATGACGATTACGCATCACGATTACGCATGACGTCGGCGGAACGCGCTTGAACGACAGAACAACATCAAGGGAGACTCGGCGTGGCAACCTACAAAGGCACGGCAGGCAACGACCTCATCGACGGCACCAAGGTCGCTGGCGCATTCGACTGGATCGATGGGCTTGAAGGAACTGACACCGTCACGGTCGGCGCGAACCAGACCTTCGTCTCGGGCCCCGGCAACGACACCGTCATGGGCACGAACGGCCACGGGCAATACGGCCTCTGGTTCGCCACCGAGAAACCCTACGTCGATCTCGCCCAGGGCTATGCACTGGATGGTTTCGGCAGCCGCGACACCCTCTCGGGCATCGACGTCGTGCATCTGCCCGGCATGGGAGGAACGGTCGTCGGCAGCGCCGCTGCGGAATCGGTGTTCGTCTTCGGCGGGCCGAATACCATCGACCTCGCCGGCGGAAAGGACCGCGTCACCTACTACGAAAAGCCGAGCACCGATTACACCATCAGCGCCGACGGCAGCGCCCTCAAGATCAGGAACAACGCCACCGGGACGGTCGACACGCTCAAGGGCGTCGAAGAAATCCAGTTCACCGACAAGCTGATCGACACCGCGTACTTCACCGCGCCGCTGAAAGCAAACTTCCAGTATGTCGCCTACAGTTTCCGCGAGACGCAGATGACCCCGGCATACGAGTACGCCGGAGTGACCTATCCGGCCGGACTCGTCGCCTGGTTTCCGCAGGCCGTGTTCCAGCTGGACCTGGACGGCGACGGCCGCAAGGACGTCGTCGCGCCCATGAACAAAGGCTACGCCTCCGGCATCGATACGCGCACGCCCTTCATCGCACTGACGACCAGCGGCGGCACGCTCAAGCTTGACGCCGCGATCAATGCCCAGATGCCTGTCACCGCAGGCGCCCGCCGCGCCGGTACAGTGGAGCTCGCCACCGAAGGCAAGTCCGCCATCGTCACCATCGCCCACGACACCCATGACGGCAGGCTGGCCGATCTCGAACTGCTGCGGGAAAACGGCCCCACGTTCGACGCGAGCGGCTACGTAGCAACCCTGCCGCTGGCCATGGAGGGACGCAGCCATGCCGTCAATGCACACTCCATGGGCACCGGCGACCTCAACGGCGACGGCCGCACCGACATCCTGATCGGCGACTGGAACCCGCAAGGCGCATTTGCATTGCTGCAGCAGGCCGACGGCAGCTTCATCGTCGATCGTCAGCCGCTCTATGCCAAGATCACCAACAGCTGGCCGCTCGAGACGCCCGGCGCCAACGACAACCACAACCTCCTGGTCGATCTCGCCGTCGTCGACGTGAACCACGACGGCTTTGGCGACATCATCGCGGGCTGGGGCCAGGGCAGCAGCCGCAATTACCTCTTCCTCAACAACGGCGGCAAGTTCTCGGAGGCAGCCGAGGTCGCCTTGCCCGTCTCGGTCTACGGCGTCGACAACCAGATGCAGATGAAGACCCTGGCCGCCGACTTCGACCGCGACGGCAACGTCGACCTCGCCATCCTCTGGTCGCGTTACGTCCCCTACTACGGCGGCAACTACCTGCAGATCCTGCACAACGACGGCACAGGGCATTTCACCGACGTCACTGCCGCCGCCGTCGACAAGCCGCTGCAGGATGCCTACGGCA
>SPQI01000151.1 GCA_004570315.1 Oxalobacteraceae bacterium OM1
GGTGACGGGACGCCCTTCTGGCACCGGCACGCCGCAGGATTGCAGCAGGCGCTTGGTCAGGTCCTTGTCGCTGGAGATGCTCTCTGCGATCGCCGGGGTCTTGTCGGTTTCAGCCGTCCAGATGCGACGCTGGCGCGCGCCGTAACCAAGCTGGACGAGATTGCCGTCGTTCAGGCGGGTGGACGGAATCTTGCGCTCGGTCGCGGCATCGACGATGCAGGCGGTGCTTGGCCCGAGGCAGAGCGAATCGACCATGTCGCGCAGTTCGTTCACCTTCGCGGCGACGTCGTACGGCGTGTCCTCGATGGCCGCCATGACGAGATCGCGGGCGGCATACAGCGCGACGCGGCTGACTTCCTCATGCCGCGCACGCACCACCAGCTTGTACAGGCCGCGCCTGGACGTGCTGCGCGCCTTGCCGAACCCGGTCTGCATGCCGGCAAGGTTCTGCAGCTCGATCATCACGTGTTCCATGATGTGCGCCGGCCAGGTGCCTTCGCGCAGGCGCTGCAGGAAGCCGCCGCGTTCGCCGACGCCGCAGCGATGTTCGATCAGGCCCGGCAGCCAGGCGGAAAGGCGCTCGTAGAAACCCGGGATCGTATTGGAAGGGCAATCTTCGAGGTCGCCGATGTCGACCCACGCTTCGAGGACAGGACGATAGGTCCAGATGTTCGGTCCGCGCAGGGATATCACATTGATAATGTCAATGTACTTCTTGTTCATGACTCGCTAAATCGGAGCGCGTTGCGCGGGATGGAAAAACACAAATTCTGATAACGCGCAGCAAGGGGATTGGTTTACGTGGAGCGTAAAGAATTTTTCCGTAACGTAATATACTAACCCGGTTAACCTTAACTTGTTGACGGGCATAGGGAAACAAACCTATAAGCGATCCTGTCTCGGAATGAACGGCAGCTAAAACCACACTGCGCCACACTCCTGTTTCCATTCCTTCATCACCCGCAACCACAGAACACCCACATGTTGTCATCCAGTCATTCCCTGTCGGAAGCATGGCGCCGCCTTGTGCATCCCGAGCTGACGGCGGAGGAACATCCGGTTGCGCATGTCGAGATCGATCTCGATGCGCACCTCCAGTTCAAGCGCGGCGTCCTGCTGCTGACCGACCGTCGCCTGCTGGCTCTCGCGCCGGGCGAAACGGCGTGGCAGTCGTGGCCGCTGCAGTCTGGCCTGAAGCTGCTGCATGCCGATCATGCCGGCGTGGGCACGATCGAATTGCACGACACTGGCGCCCGCCTCGGACGCTGGCGCTACACGCTCGGCCACAATCCCGCCGCACTGCGCCTGATCGCCGCGTTCGAGGAACAACGCGACGCGCTCGTCACCGGCACGCCCGTCGTCGAACCGGAACAAGCGTATTGCGACAGCTGCAAGGCGCCGCTGCCCTCGGAGGACGAGGATTGCCCGGTGTGCACGCGGGAAATCAACACGCCGCCTTCCACTTGGACACTGTTCCGGCTCTGGCGATTCGCCAAGCCGTACAAGGGACAGTTGCTTGCCGGCTTCATCCTGACGCTCATCTCCACCGGCGCGCACCTGATCCCGCCCTACCTCACCATGCCGCTGATGGACAACGTCCTGATTCCCTACCAGAACGGCAAGGAAATCGATGTTCGTCTTACGGCACTTTACCTCTCCGGCCTGCTCGGCGCATCGCTGCTGGCCTGGGCCTTGGGCTGGGCGAAGACCTACATCCTCGCACTGGTGAGCGAGCGGATCGGCGCCGACCTGCGCACGACGACCTACGAACACCTGCTGCGCCTGTCGCTGGAATACTTCGGCGGCAAACGCACCGGCGATCTCATGACCCGCATCGGCTCCGAGAGCGACCGCATCTGCGTCTTCCTGTCGTTGCACCTGCTCGACTTCGCGACCGACGTGCTGATGCTGCTGATGACTGCGGCCATCCTCGTCTCCATCGACCCCTGGCTGGCGCTGGTCACGCTGATCCCGCTGCCTTTCATTGCGTGGATGATCCATGTGGTGCGCGATCGCCTGCGCCATGGCTTCGAGAAGATCGACCGCATCTGGTCGGAAGTGACCAACGTGCTGGCCGACACGATTCCAGGCATCCGCGTCGTGAAGGCCTTCGCGCAGGAGAAGCGTGAAGCCGCCCGCTTCCGCGAGGCCAACGCGCACAACCTCGCCGTGAACGACCGCGTGAACAAGGTCTGGTCGCTGTTCTCGCCGACGGTCAGCCTGCTGACCGAGATCGGTCTGCTGGTGGTGTGGGCTGTCGGCATCTGGCAGGTGGGCCACGGCCACATCACGGTCGGCGTGCTGACCGCGTTCATCGCCTACATCGGCCGCTTCTACACGCGGCTCGATTCCATGAGCCGGATCGTCTCCGTCACGCAGAAGGCGGCGGCTGGCGCCAAGCGCATCTTCGACATCCTCGATCATGTGTCCAACGTGCCGGAGTCCGCGAACCCGGTGCATGTCGAACGCGTGCACGGCCAGATCGAATTGCGCAACGTCGGTTTCCGCTATGGCAATCGTGCCGTGATCCGGGGCGTCGACCTCAACATCGCGCCGGGCGAAATGATCGGTCTCGTGGGTCATAGCGGCTCAGGCAAGAGCACGCTGGTCAACCTGATCTGCCGCTTCTACGACGTCTCCGACGGCTCGATCCGCGTCGACGGCGTGGACATCCGCTCCTACCCGGTCGCGGAATATCGCCGCAACATCGGTCTGGTTTTGCAGGAGCCCTTCCTGTTCTTCGGCACCATCGCCGACAACATCGCCTATGGCAAGCCGGACGCCACGCGCGAAGAAATCGTCGCGGCAGCCCGTGCCGCGCATGCGCACGAGTTCATCCTGCGCCTGCCGCACGGCTACGATTCGCTCGTCGGCGAGCGCGGACAAACGCTGTCCGGCGGCGAGCGCCAGCGCATTTCGATTGCACGCGCGCTGCTGATCGACCCGCACATCCTCATCCTCGACGAAGCAACGTCCTCGGTCGACACCACGACCGAGCGCGAGATCCAGAAGGCGCTCGACAACCTCGTGCGCGGCCGCACCACCATTGCGATCGCCCATCGCCTCTCCACGCTGCGCCGGGCGAACCGCCTGGTGGTGCTGGACCGCGGGCAGATCGTGGAAGTCGGACAGCATGATGAGTTGCTGGAGAAGCAAGGCGCCTACTACGCGCTGCATCAGGCACAGGCACGGGCGGCGGAGAACGAAGCCGCCGATGCCTCCGACGAGACGGGAGAACTGGCCGCATGAACGCATTCACCCTGACCCGCAACGACTTCGGCCGCCTGGTCTACCGCTCGGCCGACGGCGCCGAGGTGCACGAAGGCGTCGTGCCGGTGCGCGCTTTTCCGATCGCGACGCCTGACCAGGGCATCGCGATCGTCAACACCGACGGGCGCGAACTGGCCTGGCTCGACACGCTGGACCAGGTGCCGGCAGACGTGCGCGCCTTGCTGCAGGAAGAACTCGCGAGCCGCGAGTTCCTTCCCGAGATCAAGCGCATCGTCCAAGTGTCCACCATCGCCACGCCGAGCACCTGGACGGTGGAGACGGATCGCGGTCCGGCCGAATTCGTGCTGAAGGGCGAAGAGGACATCCGCCGCATCGCGCATTTCACGCTGCTGATCGCCGACAGCCACGGCATCCAGTTCCTCATCCGCGATCTGCAGGCACTGGACAAGGCCAGCCGGAAGATTCTCGACCGCTTCCTCTGATTCGCGGTCGCCCAAAACAAAACGGGATTTCCGCTGCCGGAAATCCCGTTTTTACTTGGTGCGCCGGTAAGGCTTACTCGACTTACTCGACGTCGAGCATGTGCCCCAGCTTCTGCTGCTTGGTGCGCAGGTACATCGTGTTGTGCGGCGTGAGCGTACTTTGCAGCGGCACGCGCTCCACGATCTCGATGCCGTGCTTGGTCAGCTTGGACAGCTTGCCGGGGTTGTTCGTCATTAGGCGGATCGATTGCACGCCGAGATGGTTCAGGATCTCGCTGGCCGCCTGGTAATCGCGGGTATCGACCGGCAGGCCGAGCGCGAGGTTGGCTTCCACCGTGTCGCGCCCCTGGTCCTGCAGCTGATAGGCCAGGATTTTGTTCGCCAGGCCGATGCCGCGCCCTTCGTGGCCGCGCAGGTAGACGATCACGCCGCTGCCCGCCTCGGCCACCCTGGCCATCGCAGTATCGAGCTGCTCGCCGCAGTCGCAGCGCTGCGAGCCGAAGACGTCGCCGGTCAGGCACTCGGAATGCACGCGTACCAGGACGCTCGCCTTGCCTTGTACGTCGCCCTTGACCAGCGCGACGTGTTCGACGGCCTCATCCAGCGTCTTGTAGACGTACACCCGGAACTCGCCGTGCCGCGTCGGCAGAAATGACGAAGCGGCATGCTGCACCGTCGGGGACGCTGCAACCGCCGCTGGTTCGTTTGCGGTATTGCTCATATCGAATCCTTGCTCAATTCCCTCCATTGTACTAACGGAAGGCAAGGAGCGTCTCGAAGGTGGCCTCGAATGAAGACAGGATCAGGCTGGCTCGGCGAACTTGCCTTGCTGGTAATCCACGATGGCCTGTTCGATTTCCTCGACCTTGTTCATCACGAACGGCCCGTACTGCACGATCGGCTCGCGCAGCGGACGTCCGGCCAGCAGGATGAAGCGCGCTTCCTCGGTTCCGGCCGCGATGCGGATCGTGTCACCGGGCGACAGGATGCCCGCATGCTGCGATTTCAGCGTGCGCCCTTCGCCGTCGCCGACCTGCACGCTGCCTTCGTAGACATACAGGAAGGCGTGGTAGTCCGCTTTCACCGGCTGGGTGAATTCCGAGCCGGGCGCCAGGACGACGTCGAGATACAGCGGGTCGGTGCTCAGCCCCTGGATCGGACCGGCGACGCGCGTTCCGCCGCTCTCCACGGCGCCGGCAATCACCTTCACCCGCGCGCCGTTCGACAGTTCCGCGACCGGGATCTGATCGGCCTGAATATCGCGATAGCCAGCCGGCTTCATCTTTTCCTTGGCCGGCAGGTTGATCCAGAGCTGGAAACCGCGCATGCGGCCGCTTTCCTGCTGCGGCATCTCGGAGTGAATGACGCCGCGGCCGGCCGTCATCCATTGCACGCCGCCGCTGCGCAGTTCGCCCACGTTGCCCATGTGGTCTTCATGGCGCATGTGGCCGTCCAGCATGTAGGTGACGGTCTCAAAACCGCGATGCGGGTGCGCCGGGAACCCGGAGATGTAGTCGTCCGGATTCTCCGACGAGAACTCATCGAGCATCAGGAAAGGATCGAGACGCGCGTCCGGCCCGCGGCCGATGCTGCGACGCAAGCGTACGCCGGCGCCGTCGGACGTTGCCATGCCTTCGATGATGCGTAACAGAGTGCGTGTCATGATCTTCTCCTTGCTCGTAGTTCGGTCTTAAGCGGCCTGGCGCACCGGCTCCAGCAGCCGGGCAATCGCCGCCTGCGCCTGGGCCAGCGCGGCCTGCTTGCTGTTCTCGCCGAGGGCGAGGCCTTCGGCATAAACGAATTCCACATCGTCCATCCCGATGAAGCGCAGGAAGTCGCGCACGAAGCTAGTCTGCGTATCCAGCGGGGTACCGGCATACTGGCCGCCGCGCGCCGCGAACACATACACCTTCTTCCCTTTCAGGAGACCTTCGGGACCATTTTCAGTGTAGCGGAAGGTCACACCGGCACGGGCCACGTGATCGAAATAGGCCTTCAGCGACGACGGCACGCCGAAGTTGTACATCGGCAGACCGAGCACGATCACGTCCGCGTCGCGCAATTCCTGGATCAGGGCGTCGGAAAACCCGGCGACGGCCTTCTGCTCCGGCGTACGGTCTTCCGGCTTGGCGAGGAAGGCGCCGAAGCGTTCGGCAGTCAGGTGGGGAACCGGCTCGGCGCCGATGTCTCGTACTGTCACGCTACCTTCAGGCACGGCGCGCTGCCACTCGGCGACGAAGGCGTCGGCAAGGCGGCTCGATTGGCC
This sequence comes from Oxalobacteraceae bacterium OM1, assembly GCA_004570315.1. GTDB lineage: Bacteria > Pseudomonadota > Gammaproteobacteria > Burkholderiales > Burkholderiaceae_D > Noviherbaspirillum. The sequence continues at coordinate 5,980 of SPQI01000151.1, forward strand.
GTTGTTGGCGAACAGGCTGGCGTTGATTTGAAGCAGGTTTTTCATGTGATCCTCCTCGTGAATGGATGACCTCATTAAACTATTAAATCAGTCGATAAAAAAGTAGAATAATTCGCTGAAACCTATCTATCCATCCGATAATGGCCGAGATCCAATACATCACGCTGGAGCAGTGGCGCACGCTCATCACCGTCGTCGACACCGGCGGCTATGCGCAGGCCGCCGAAGCGCTGCACAAGAGCCAGTCGTCGGTGACCTATGCCGTCCAGAAGATCGAGTCGCTCCTGGGCGTGAAAGCCTTCGAGATCCAGGGACGCAAGGCAACGCTGACGCCGACCGGCCAGTTCCTCTATCGACGCGCCCGCGCCCTCCTCGACGACTCAGCTGCGCTGGAGCGCGCCGCACGGCGCCTGTCGGCCGGCTGGGAGGCGGAGATCCGGATCGCCGCGGAAATCATTTTTCCCACCTGGCTGCTGCTGCGCTGCCTCGACCGCCTGGGTACGGAAAGTCCGCATACCCGTATTGAAATCTTCGAGACCGTGCTCGGCGGCACGACCGAGGCACTGCTGCGCGGCGAAGTCGACATGGCAATCATGAACACGGTCCCGGCCGGCTTTCTCGGATCGCCATTGATGCGCCTGCGCTTCGTGCCGGTGGCGCATCCGCAGCATCCGCTGCACCAGCTGGGCCGGCCCGTCACCATGCAGGACCTGCGCGCCCATCGGCATCTCGTCGTGCGCGAAACCGGCAGCCGGCGCGACACCAATACCGCCAGTGTGCAGGCGAGCCAGCGGTGGATCGTCAGTCACCCGGCCACGTCCATCGAGGCCGTGCGCAACGGTTATGGCTTCGCGTGGTTTCCGGAGGAAAAGATCCGCGCCGATCTCGACAGCGGACGGCTGAAGCAACTGCCGATGCGGGAAGGCGGCGAGCGTTTCGTGGAGCTCTATCTGGTCCTCGCGGACGCGGACAGCGCCGGCCCGGGCGTGAAGCGGCTGTCGGAAATTCTGCGGGAGGAAGTCGAGGAGGAATGCCGTGCGCAACGGCACGGCGAGGAGTGCGCCGAC
>SPQI01000353.1 GCA_004570315.1 Oxalobacteraceae bacterium OM1
GTGAGGCCGGCGAGCGCATTCGCGTGGGCGAGCGCTTCGAGGTCGGCGCGGGTCAGCGCAGCGCGCCGCGCGAGATCAGGCACATCGGCAAAAGGTCCGTCGAAACGCGCCTTCTCGATACGCTCGGCCGCTTCTGCCGGAAACCCCCGCACCATGTTCATGCCCAGCCGCACGGCCGGCTGACGGCGCCCGGTCGGCTCCAGCGTCGCTTCCCAGCCGCTGGCCTCCACCGCCACCGGCCGCACATCGATGCGATGCCGCTGCGCATCCTGCACCAGCTGCGACGGCGAATAGAAACCCATCGGCTGGCTGTTGAGCAGGGCGGCGAGAAAAATTGCGGGCTCGTGGCACTTGATCCATGAACTCGCATAGGCCAGCAGCGCAAAGCTGGCCGCATGGCTCTCCGGGAAGCCGTATTCGGCAAAGCCCTCGATCTGCTGGCTGATCGACGTGATGAAGGCGTCGTCGTACTTGTTTCTTTCCATGCCTTCACGCAGCAGCGTCTGAAAGCGCCACATTTCGCCCTTGCGCCGCCAGGCGGCCATCGCTCGGCGCAACTGGTCGGCCTGACCGGCGGTGAAATCCGCCGCGATCATCGCGATCTGCATCACCTGCTCCTGGAAGATCGGCACGCCGCAGGTGCGCTCCAGCGCGGGGCGGATGTCGTCCTTCGGATAGGTGATCGGTTCCAATCCCTGCCGGCGCTTGAGATAGGGATGCACCATCCCGCCCTGAATCGGACCGGGACGCACGATGGCGACCTGGATCACGAGATCGTAGAACTCGCGCGGCTGCATGCGCGGCAACATGGACATCTGCGCACGGCTTTCGATCTGGAACACGCCGGTGGTGTCAGCGCGGCGGATCATCGCGTAGGTGGCCGGGTCTTCCTTGGGAATGTCCTGCATGGCGAAAGTCCGGCCACGCAGATCGCCGATCATTCCCAGCGCGCGCCGAATCATGCTCAGCATGCCTAGGGCAAGAATGTCGACCTTGAGCAGGCCGAGCGTATCAAGATCGTCCTTGTCCCATTGCACCACGCTGCGGCCTTCCATCGCCGCCTTCTCGATCGGCACCATGCGCGACAGCTTGCCGCGCGAGATGACAAAGCCACCCGGATGCTGAGACAGATGGCGCGGAAACTGCAGCAGCGTCTCCGCCAGCTGCGCCCAGAGCTGTGCGAGCGGCGATTCCGGATCCATGCCGCATTCCGCGAAGCGCTCCGCGAGGCTGGTCTTGCCGTCCCACCAGCGATGCGCCTTCGCCACCTGATCCACGATGCCGAGATCCACGCCCAGCGCCTTGCCCACGTCGCGCAGCACGCTGCGCGGCTGGTAGCTGATGACCACCGCCGTCAATGCGGCGCGCATGCGGCCGTACTTGGCGTAGATGTACTGGATGACCTGCTCGCGGCGCTGATGCTCGAAATCCACATCGATGTCGGGCGGCTCGTTGCGCTCCTTGCTGATGAAGCGCTCGAACAACAGGATGCCCAGCTCGGGACTCACTTCCGTGATGCCGAGGCAATAGCAGACCACCGAGTTCGCCGCCGAGCCGCGGCCCTGGCAGAGGATGCCCTCGCTGCGCGCGAAGCGGACGATGTCGTGCACGGTGAGGAAATAGTGCTCGTAGCGCATTTCGCCGATGAGCTTCAGCTCCACCTTCAGGCGCTCGACTACGGTGGCGGGCACGCCGGCGGGATAACGCCGTCTGGCACCGGCGAACGCTTCCTTGCGCAGATAGCTTGCCGCCGTCTCGCCGGGCGGGACGACTTCGTCGGGATATTCATAGCGCAATTCGCCGAGAGAGAAGTCGCAGCGTTGCGCGATGGCGATGGTCTGCGCCAGCGCTTCGCGCGAATACAAGTTCGCCAGGCGCAGGCGAGAACGGAGATGCTGCTCGGCATTCGGTGCCAGCTCATAACCGCACTCCGCGATCGGCTTGCCGATACGGATGGCGGTCAGCGTATCCTGCAGCGGTTTGCGCGAACGCACGTGCATGCAGACATCGCCGGTCGCCACCACGGGCAGCCCGCATTCCTGCGCGACCTGTTCGACGACGGCACGGTGTTCCTCGTCGCCGGCGCGATGGAGCAGGGTGAGGGCGATCCAGGCGCGGCCGTGGAAGGCGGCGGCGATCCAGCGGGCCTGCCGGCGCAGCGTATCGATGTCGATGCCATGGTGCGGCGTCAGGACGGCGAGGCAACCCGGCATGCGGCGCAGATGCGCATGGGAGGGCGGCGGCGCTGTAATGTCCGCTGGCATAAGGACATAGGTGCCTTTTTCGCTGCGCGTGCGTCCCAAGGTGATCAGTTCGCTGAGGTTGCTGTAGCCATCGCGGTCCTGTGCCAGGAGAATGAGCGACAGCGCCGGTTTGGCGTCCGCATCCACCAGCCGGAACCAGCTGCCGACGATCAACTGCAGATCGGGATGCTTCTGCGCTTCTTCATAGGCGCGCACAACCCCGGCGACCGAACATTCATCCGTGATCGCGAGCGCCGCATACCCCAGCCGCGCCGCCCGCTGAACCAGCTCGCCGGGGTGCGAGGCGCCCCGAAGGAAGCTGAAGTTGGTGGCGCAGTGGAGTTCGGCGTAGAGGGGCAGGGTTGATCGTGGGAATTGCATATACTGTATAAAAATACAGTATATGCGAAGAATTTCTAGAGGTTCATTTGAGTTGGCTCAAGGAAGCAACTGTTCTTATGCCAATAGGGCGCATTTATTTTCGCTGTAATGCCGTGGGCGGTCTTTCAAGACGCCTCCACTAGACCTCACAGCAATGTTAAATGCTTTGCTGGGAGAAACCGCCCCAATATACATATGCTGAAGTACCAGACTAAGGAGCAATGAAGCTCACATGTCTGCGCAACATGCATGCAGGATCCCCTATAACTTCAGAACGAGATTTTTTCCACTTTCGAGGACGAATTTGCCATTTGATAGCCGATACACCGCAGTGCCGCTTATTACGGTGTCCTTGTCCTTGTCCGGGGTTTCCCAGATAAGGCCCTTAAAGTCAATCATGAGCTGCTTCGAATTCACCTTCCAATGCCCCTCGACCGAAAAACAGGTCTGAGAACGACGATCTTCCATGTTGTCGCTCGCATGTGGGCGTTCTTCCTCGGCGCACTCTAAATACGCGCCCAGATTATCGGCGGAGATAGGAATATCTTGGGCGAGTACCGAGGATGTGTTTGGCCCCAGCCCCAACAAGGTAAGCCACGATCCGCAAGCCCCTTGCCAGCAGTTTCCCCATTCCACTGCTAGGGCATAAGCGGTGCCCAGCCGAATTATTCTGGTCTCGCCAAGATAGCCCTCTAGACCAACCGTAACCGCACTGTCCTGTCGCTCGGCCAGTCGCCAACCTAACTTCTCCTTTCGAAAAAAATAAGCATCGACAAAATTCGAACACGCATGGCAGATCGTCCGATTCCCATCGTCATCTAACGGGAGGTTGTGGGTCAGCAACACCGCATTTTCTCCGTCAAGCTTGACTACATAGATAGGGTCTACCCAACCTTGGTTGCCCTCATTGCCGGGCAATGAAAAGTTATGCGTTACTCGCTTTGACGACGCTTCCTACTCTGGGAACGTGACCATTACAAGTTCGTCGCGCTTCAAACTGGAAGAGTATTGGCTTGCGCTGCGTATGCCGCATGCCGCAATCAGAATAGAGACGATTAAGGTTGCAATCGAATAGAGCAAAGCATTTTTTGAGTTGCAACTAAGTTTGGAAAATAGGCGCAATTTCTTTGACACTTCAACTCATCATCGGAATTTTGGAAAAACTAAGTTCATTCGCTATCTTTATGGGCCGTAACCAACTGAGTTGTTGGGTCTCCACACACCGAGCATCAAGGCAATTGAAGCTCCAAGACGTCGTCTCTTTTAACCCACCCTGAGACCACCTTTGTACCGGTTTCAAACTTCGCAAAATACCATTCATCTTTTTTGTCATACACATGAAGTAAGTCGCCTGGTATCACGTATGATTTTCCACGTGAGTGCTCATTGGGGCTGGCAAAGAAATACGTTCGAGGTGCTATCGCAACTCTTACCCCCGTCCAAGAGCCATTCTCTTGAGGACTCACGAAGATTTCGAAGCCATCACGCCGCTCGACAACGGCAGGCGCTCCAATATGGGACAAGATCCAATCACAATTCCCAAGTAATAGGCTTTTCGGGACATACACTCGAACTTGGGTAGGGTAATCACTTCTTACTTCCCCCGTGACGATGCGAAGTTGGTTCGGAGATTTGCGCGTGAACTTAGGTTGCGCATTAACCAAGAACATATGGCCGTTGGACTTCACTGTTTCACTGCGCCGTTTAGACGACTGTAAAAATAGTTTGCATACGTCAGTACGATCGGGGGCGATTCGTGAAGCCTCGAGGTAACCTGTGATCACTCTGGTGTGGGGATCTTCGGCAACTGAAAGAAAAGGGTTTTCAAATACGTCTGTCCGAGTAGACTTCATGCGTTCGTCGGCAAGTGTTTGAATGGCGAAAATGCCGATGACGGATCCTAAGAAAAAATTTGCAAAGCGTTGCGGTGATTCAGGGTGCTGCTTCAAATCGAGCATTCCTCCATTCCCATTTTGTTAGACGTTTTTAAAAGGAAGATCTCTCTGCTTTTGAAAGGAGCTTTGGCTGATCGCCGTCCCATTCAAAGAGGGGTTTTATAGTCTGGACGCTTTGTTTGTCTTAGAAATCAGTTTTACAAAGAAAATCGTTGTATGTTTGTATGAACTTGGAAATGAAGTTGGTGTTCTGCTTGCCTCCAGGCAGACTTAAAGCGCTAATTATCTTTTTCGTTGTACCCGTAATAGCTTTATGGCTTCAATGACGTAACAATCTTTCCATCGCCCCGGAACCAAAACTCTAAGGAAAGCGGCCTCCGGTCGACATTGGAATCGATGGCTACGGTGTAGGTATCGCGGGCGCCAACCCTTTGAAATTAGGAGTTTTTCAGATGCAAGGTGCACGTCTCTTATGGCTCCAGCGGCTTCTCGGTGCAATTGGAAATCGTGATGGAAATCCCTTCAATTCCTTGGCTTATCCCACGCATAATCAGTGGAATATTTCCAACGTTTTCAATGCTTAAAACAAGGTTTGATTGGCCATTTTCGAAGAACTTTGCAATGGAGGATTCGGTGCGTTTGTCCATCACCAAGTTTGGCCACGGCCTCTTAACCACGCCAACAATACGACCATCAAACGCTTTGGCCGCCCATTGATCAAATTCGTCTTTGGGATTGGAAAACTCCATCGTTGGCTCCAACTCCAATGCTCCCGGTAGCAGCCGAGTGCTGTCAGCATGAAACGAAACCTTATATTCCGTGGTACCGGGACATCTTGGGTGTTTTTTCTTTGAGAGCACCGCTGACATGCCGTTGCTGACGACTGCCGTAGGAATGTAATTCGGATCATTTGATATAACGTCATACGGTGTATTGAGCCGAATACTTCCTTCGTCCCTTAGCAGAGTTTCAAATGACAAGGTTCCGACCGCTATCGGTCCGTCGGAAACTTTTCCATCGGACGTTGCCAGAAATACGGTCGGCGATTTAATACTACGTACAAAGTTGCAAGCGCTAGGTTGACTACCCAATGGTGATGCTGCGATGGATTGAGTAGCTATTGAAATAAGACAGCTGGCAATGAACTTCGGAATTCGCATTGGATCAGGCTTTCGAGAGGTTCTCGTTAAAACTTGAGATGACGTCGGCTTCCGTGTAGCGGTAACGTTGGCCTTGCCGAACTTCGGTGCGTGGATGTTTGCCATCTGGGAGGCTTGACCACTCCGCTGGAAGTTTTTTGATTGCCTCTTCTATCTTTCCCAGCCGAATGGATCCGAGAGCATTGTCTCGTGCCTCACATTTCCAAATTGCGATTCGATCCTGAACAATTGGACTGAAAGTCGATGGCATTCCGCCGTGTTTGATCGCGTCTGACCAGGTATCGAAGTGAATCTGATAGGCGCCAGAGAAACTGCCAATCTTATCTTTGCCGAGATATGGGTGTGCCTCAGTTGTGCTAAATGTTCTTTTTCCGTCAAGCGCCTTTTGCAGCATGTAGTACCGTTTTTGATCGTCCGGCTGCTCATGGCATTCCCATTCACGAAGCAATTTAAGGAACGCCCGCATTCGCTTTTCTGGAAGCGGATCGAAGTGCTTACGGTATATACCTATTATTCTGTATGCAGTTACTGGAAGCCTGTGAGTAAAGAAATCGCTGACGTAGCCATCGTAGGTACGAATGTCGATATGCCCGGCGGCGTTAGGATCCCCAATCTTGCTATAGACGATGACGTCTCCAGGCGCGGCCCAGCGCGCATCGGGCAGCTGATCGGTGACATTGACGAAACCTGCTTGCACGAGACAAGGTCCTAAAAGCCTGGCAGGGCTTACGCCTGATCCTATAGGCTTGTTCCCGTTCTGCTCTTGAACCGCATACCACAAAGCGACCTTTACATACTTCGCACACTGTCCGGTTGATTTCCTTAATGGCTTCTTGGGCGGCTCAGTGAAGGTCCGATTTTGCATCCGCTTGACGTACGTATCGGTCACTGTCGTATCTTCGTATTGCCATTCGGCCTGCTGCATCGCAAACTCGATAAGCCGTTGCACTCGTTCGACATCGGAAATACCGGAGACGGGCGCTTCCGTATTCTTTGCATTCCGGCCAAGTATCGGCGGCTTCGGTGCCGTCGGCGCGGTGGAAGCGGATGACCGGCTGGCTGCAGCCGTCGAGGTCGCTGGTGTCGTCGAACAGGATGAGGGTGTGGTGCGGCGTCGTAGCTTCCGCCTCCGCGAACCCGAAGCGGTACGAAATGCCTTCCTCGGCCAGCAGGCGTTCGATAAACGCCAGGTCGCTCTCGCGGTATTGCAGGCAGTACGAGCGGGCTGGATAGCGGTGGAGCAAGCGGTCTTCGTACGAAAATGCTGCGGCGAACACCGCATTGCCGGCGAGGTGCTCGTCCAGGATGGCGGCCACGATCTGCG
>SPQI01000246.1 GCA_004570315.1 Oxalobacteraceae bacterium OM1
CGCTGCAGCGAACGCCGCAGCCCCCGTCGCGGCACAAGCCGCAGCTGCCGCAGTCCAGGCGGCGAACGCAGCAGTGCCGCCGACTGCTGCGCCAGGCATTGAACCGTCAGCATCTACCGCGGTTGGCTGAGGAGGTCGTATGCTCACTATCAATGCTGACGTGCTGGCGGGCACGACCGTGGCCAGCCAACCGGTCCAATGGACCCCTTCGCCTAACCACAATGGCATCATTCGCCCACGCTACCTGGTGTTCCATTACACGGGCTGCAGTGCGGAGGTCGCGCGGGACACCTTTTTGGCGGCAGGGGGGAACAAGCCCGTATCGGCACATTTATTGGTCGACCGCGATGGAACGGTAACCCAGTTTGTCCGCTTCAATGAACGCGCCTGGCATGCCGGGGTCAGCGCTTGGGGCGATTTGACGGACCTGAACACGTACTCCATCGGCATCGAGGTCGTCAACGACGGCTATCTGCTGCGTGATGCGGACGGGGAGTTCAGGTGCGATAACGGAAAGCCCTTTGATGGAGGCGGGCTAACGACCGTTGTTGAAGCGGTACATAAGAATCGCGCCATTCCCTACCATTTCTGGGAAAGTTTCACTGCTACCCAAATTGAAGTGTGCGAGGAACTGGCGGCCCTGCTTGGGCGGACGTACCAACTGCAAGACGTTCTGGGCCACGATGACATCGCGCCCGGGCGAAAGGAGGACCCGGGACCAGCCTTCCCCTTGGCACGGATGCGCGCCGCTGCAGTCGGACGCGACGATGTCAACCTGCCTCAGGGACAGTTTACGTATGTTGGCGTCCCATGGCTCAATATTCGGACGGGGCCAGGTACGAATTTCGGACTTGCCGATAAGCCGCTTTCCCTGCACACGCGTCTCGCCGTGAACGGCACTGCTGATGGATGGCTCCATGTCACCACGGATATGCCGCGAGTGACCCAGGGCTGGGTGTGGGGCGCCTATACGCAAGCGACGCCCGTGTAACAGGGGTACGCAGCCGAGGGACTTTGCAGAAACTACAAAGCACTTGAAATTCACTTCAGTTTCGGGCCTGCGATGTAGTGCGTTTTTCTGCGAATTCTGGTATTTCGTGGTCCCCACAATTAAAGTCTGAAAGTTTTGATCCGCTAAGTTTTTAATTCCAATGCCCCATCAAAAAACGGTCAATTACAGCGCCGGGCTACCGATGTGATCAAGGTATGCAAAACCCGGGCATAGCTAAAATGGAAGACGCATGAGTGAATTTGTCACGCTCGAATCGATTGTCGAGTTGATCGGCAAAGTTCCCGAATCCCAATTCATCGAGTTCAAACGCGGACAAGCGTTGGACGAGATCGACAAGTCCCAAATCAAAGAAGAGATCGTTCGCGACGTCAGCGCGTTTGCCAATGCCGGCGGAGGTACGATCATCTACGGCCTGGACGAGGATCGCAGCAGTTCGCCGGCAGTCGCTTGCGCACTCTCCGCGGTGACGAACCCTAAAGCCGACACGTTGCGATTGACGAGCATCATTCGGTCCGGGATGGAACCGGTATTTAACGCGTTTGACGTGCGGGAAATTCCGGTTCCCGCAGGCGGCAAGATTATCGTCATTGACATTGAAAAAGCCGAGACCGCACACCAGTGCAAGGCTGATCATAAGTATTACCATCGCAGCGGACCGAGCCGCACGCCAATGTACGATCATCAGATCCGTGACGTCATGAATCGCCGCACCTCGCCAGTAGTTCGTCTGCACACCGAGCTGCACACGGTACAGCGGCATAGCAATGCACACGTCTACGATCTGCGGATCGCGTTGAGCAACGAAGGACAGCGGACTGCCAATCTATGGGCTCTGGATATGGCTCTTCCGCCCGGTCTGCGAGTTGAGCATGCGGGTAGCATCCTGGTTGCAAAGCCATCGCTTGCCCCGTACCCATCTCATCGCGTTTGGGAATATTCTTGTGACCGCGGAACGACGAACAAACGGGCCGTGCTTCTGCCAGGCCAGGTGCTTTTGATGGATTCCGACAACGGCTATCCCCAAGTGCTGCTGAAGGTCACTGACGAAAATTACCCAAGAATCCACAGCGAGCGTTCACCGCTCGTGTTCCGCCTGTACGTCGACGACTGCCCAATGCAAGAGCACACCATTCCCTTCAAAGACTGGTGCAGCTTTTAGGAAAAGGGACTCGTCCGCTGCAACACAACCATGGCGCAAGGCCACGCTCCATGTCCGTCTTTGGGGCAACGAATCGCTCTGCGTCGCGGGTCGAACTGACCGGCATCCTGTTTTCCCGTGTCACTCGAATTGAATGCGGTAGCCGAGCTCCCATGCCTTCTCGTTTGCACGATCGAGTGGCAGTCGCCCGGATGCATACGTTAGCTGCCAGCCAGAGTCCAACCGCAAGGTCGAAGCCGTGTATCTTGAGCGATCGAGCCCGGCCGCGCGAATTCGTGCATCGGGATGGATCTCTCTGAAATAGCGCCAGCCAAAATCAAATTTGACCTGTTGATTCTTTATAAAGGCAACCGGCGTGGTGAAGACAACTTCCACATTGCCCCGGTTATAGTCGTCTGCACTGCCAAGAATGGCAGCACGGTCCTGATCATCCTTGGGTTTGACCCGCTCCACCGCAATTCGAAACTTTGGAAATGCATCCGGCGAAGCTGCGGCCCCCAGGGGATGGTGAAACAATGGACGCAACAGTCGGAACGGCCAGTCGAGCGGGTTAAGGCGATTCAGTGGTGAATCGGGGGCCGGACGATACAACGGCGTCAGATGGGCACCGTAAGTCCAGTTTTTCTTATCAAACTTTCGGTTTGTCTCGTAAGACGCAATCAGTCCGGACAACAGCGTCGTAGAGTCCCCGGACGTTGATCGCTTGGCCTCTTCGCGGCATGCCGCTGCAGTTGCCGGATCGGTTGGAACACACCCGCTTCCAGGTGCGCCGATTAGCACTGGAGTGGAGTGTTGGTACAGCGCGTTAAGCTCGAGGCCGGTTTTCAGGAAATCGGCAGGATTCACGTCGCGGTTAAAGGCGACGTTTCCATCAGCTTTGAAGTCGAGTTTGTAGAGCCGATACGCGGTCGGCGATATGTCCTGTTGCGCGTCTGGAGTTGCGATCGCCTTCCTGACGGCGTAGGAAAATCCAAGACTGCCCGGCCCGTTCCCAGAGCTGGGCTGGAAGTACTTGGGAACGACTCGAATACCGTCCGTCCCATCTTCCTTGGCCTCTTTCACGTCTACCTGTGTAGGCTCAGCTGCATGGCAGACGCCTGTCAGGACAAGAACAACACCCGCCGCGGCCCAACTTCCACGCATGATTTTCTCCTTACACGATACCCAAATTGTGTAGTCGTTTCAGCGATCGCTCCGTGAGCTTGACGTCGGCGGCAATGCTGGCCACTGCAGCGGTTGCCGTCCCTTCACTGGCAAACCGGTAGATCGCGTCCACCGTGTTGGCGAGATCAAGTACGGTCTTGTTAGGTGTGGCCAGGACACTCGCAATCGCCGAAACGACGGCAGCTGTCGACTTAGCGGCATAGGCGCTTTCACGCTGCTGGGTGTAGTACTGTCCGATATACACGGTCAGCATATGCGCCATTTGGGTGGCCAAGCCCTTCAGCATGTTGACCGTCGCTGCTGCGTTGTAGAAGGTCAGGTCCTGCATCTGCTGCTCACCCATTCCTTTCTCCTCGCTGCTTGACGAGAATGGGCGTGTGGATTGGTTGTACACCGTCAGGAACATGAATGTCGCGACATGCGCTTGGTTCGAACTCGATAACTCAGCCATAGTCCCTCCCTGTTAACATATGTACATAGGGAAATGCGTACGGTCGGCATAACCGCAACCGTTGGTTGCTTACGTTTATATACTGCGCGTTGCAACAAGACTGTACGAGGACGGCAGCGTGTCTACGCGAGCCAAACCGTTGACTGACGAAGCCACACCTTTCTAAGGTCGTGCGGGTCGATCTGGATCGGCTACGTGCGACAGCTGTGGCGTGATCAGGGGGCCAGACCATCGTCCTGTGAGGCACGGCCACTTTTTTAAATGCACAATAGTTTCAACGCTAGCTGCGGCGACGCTTCGAGAGTCGAAGCTCGTGACTTGGCTAGGTAAAGCGGTGGAGCGCCGCCTCTGTCCGAACGTCTAGGCCGGCACTTCTTCAGTTAACTTAATGCCGCATACGCGGAATACGGGGGCGGGGCGCGAGCACTCCTGCTTACTTGGCGCGTTTGATTGTGGACGTTGCCGTATTGCCAGTTTCAGGCACTTTTGGACTTGGGCATGGGCGTCGGTCGACGAGTCCCCCATGTCCGACGTTCATTGGTGACGCCCGTCTTGCTCGTTCGCGGAGTGTAGTTCATGAACGGCTAAACGCGGCTCGGAGAGCAGCGGACGGCTTAAAACCTTCCCGACGTCGTGGGCGTGCCTCTGCAGATATTGGACAATTTCCATCAAAGACATGACGTATTGATCCCACGCCCCCTTGAGTGCTGCAACTTCCTTCTGCAGCGCTTGGACACGTTCCATCCACGGGGCGCGCTTCGACCGGGACTTTGTCGAAATACCGGGGTCCGAAAGTTGCTGCAGTCGGGCGTTTCCAATTAGGGCAGCTCGGGCGCCAACAAACGTGCTGCGACTCCTTAAGCCCAGTCGCTGCTGAACGCTGCTGCGACTGATAGGCGAAGCCGCAAGACCCTCCCGCACCATGTCTTCCAAGACCTCGTTCAGCCGAAGGTCCAAGTTCTTGCCCCGCGCTGCAGGTAATTTTCTATTCGGCTTCATGGCATCCGGGGCTCGTATTCGAGTGCACCACGCCGGCAATGCTTGTCACTTCGCTTGGGCCGGGTACGCCAGCTGACGGCTACGGACGAGCAGATAAACAATTACGGCAGCTTGTCGGCCGCCTCGCCGCGGACTCCAAGTTGCTTTCCCGGAGCCGCCCCATTGACCAGCTTAAGAGGGAGGCCCTCGATTTTCTTCTGCAAGGGGCGGGAGCGATTGGATGGGCTGTGCTTCCAGGTAGCGCCTGGCGGGTGCCGGCCGCACCGGGCCTCGGCCATCTGGTCCACACGCTGGGGAAAGGTGGTGCTTGGGAGAGCAGGTCAATCTCTATCCTGCAAAGCGAATCGCCGGCCGCACATCAATCGGACGAGCAAGCGTAGCCAGCTCTCGTGGCTAAAGCTGATTATGCTTTAGCATACATATGCCCGCCAAAATTATGTGAAAGCATAATTTGGTGACCGATTCCCCACTGCCCCCTCTCTGCGGCATTGTGACGATACAAGGGTTCGCCTTTGTTGAGCGCAGTTAGGCGTCGTGCCTAATGTGGTATGTGTTGGGTTTTCTTACCTTTTCGCGTAAGTTTTGAGGCTCAACGTACACGCCAACGTAACTTCAAGTCGGAAGGGCGGCTTCCGTGCGCTTCAACTCAACATGAACAGTGGCGGTCAACGAATGCTTGGACAGCTGATACACCTCGTTCAGCCCTGATGCGCTGCGGAACGAAATCTCCTCGTAGAGCGCAATCGGCAGCTCTCGGTTGTTCTTGAAGCGCCGGTCGGGTCCGCCGCTCTTATTGACGTACCTCCAAGTGCGGCCGACTACAGTCGCATCGCTCGTCACGGAACCATCTTCAATAAACTGCCGCGACATCCCCGTCACTTGCAAGTCTTTGTAGGCAATGGCTCCCACCCCAGCAGCCGAATACACCAGGACTCGGTCTGGCATGAAATAGAGGGCCATTGGGCCCGCCTTCACGTACGGGACCTCCAGATTTGATTTGACCTTGGGAGGCAGCCCTTTCCCGAAGTGCGCGTCCTTACGCTTCACCAAGGAGCCGGCACCCGCATGGTACTTCCGGTCATGCACGGCGGCTTGAGCGTCGATGCGCCAAGTTTTTCGGCATGACGCCAGCATGCGGAATGCCTCGTGCAACCCCTCAAATGCTTTTTCGTTCCCGGTATCGGAGAGTTGTCGCGGGGTCAGCAGTCGGCACCTCACATGTCGCCGCTGGGACGGCCTGCCAAGACAGCTGCTGGGCGCAGGTGGACACGTGGCCCGGACGAGGCTCGGTCTTGTCCATCTTCGTGGCCGATGGCGCCGGCAGCGCACTTCGCGGTGGCGAAGGAGCGGAGCTTGCCATTAAAGCGGCCGCCGAATTCATGCAAAAGAAGCTTGCCTTGGCAGAATTCGGCCTTGGTGACGACTTTGCCGTGGATTGCGTACTAGAGGTACGTGCGGCGCTGTTTTCCGAGGCCGAAAGGACTGGACTGAGAGCGCGGGATTTCGCCTGTACTTTCCTGGGAATCGTATCGTCAGACCTTGGTACGCTCATCATGCAAGTCGGTGACGGCGGCATCGTTCTGGATGTTGGAGAGGGATTGGAGGTTCCTATCATTCCAATGTCCGGTGAATACGCGAACATGACACACTTCGTCACTGACGAAGATGCCGTCGACCGGCTGGTATCCCGCGTACTTAATAAACCGGTGCTCAGGGCAGCCGCGTTCTCGGACGGGATTCAGCGGCTCGCCATTCAGATGGCGACAAATACGGCGCACGAGCCCTTTTTTGCTCCGTTCTTCAAGGTTTTGTCGACGGCCACGGCGGAGCAAGAGGACCAGCTTCAACAAGCCCTGCTGCGCTTCTTGAACAGCGATGCGGTGAACGACCGTACGGACGACGATAAAACCCTCGCGCTTGCTGTTCTCATCTAGACGATATTCACTATGACGAAACGCCTCGTCACGGCATCAGGCGCCCCAATTCAGCTCGGCCGGGAACTTGGAAAAGGTGGAGAAGGGTCTGTGTTCGAGGTGCCCGCTCTACCGAACCAAGTCGCCAAACTCTATCACCGCAATCTGGAACGTCCGAAGCAGGAAAAGCTTCGCTTTATGGCTGTTGACGTTCACTGAATATTCACCCATTTGAGGCGATAGTTTTCATCCAAATTT
>SPQI01000441.1 GCA_004570315.1 Oxalobacteraceae bacterium OM1
CTACGCGTTCATCACCGGGTTGACCTATGCCGGTTTCTCGGCCGTGGTGCTGGAGGCGATCGGGCATGGTGCGGCGGCGACGAAATACAGTTTGTTTGCTTCGCTTTCCAATACGCCGATTGCTTACATGACGGTGGTGAATGGGTGGAGCTATGCGCGCTGGGGCGCGGGGTGGATGCTCGTCGCCGAAGCCGCGATCGGTGTGGCTGGGGCGTTGCTGTTCGGGGTGATTGCGGCGGCGTCGCGAAGGAAGGGGCGGGTTTAGTTGGCTCCGTCGTTCCCGTGAAGACGGCAACCCAGGGATGCTTAGACTCCGCCTGCTATAACCGCCGTCGTTCCGGCGAACGCCGGAATCCAGTGTCTTGCTTCGTTGCGCTCTTCGGTAATGCAGAACTGACGGTTCTTCGTTAGAACCTTTGCGCCCCTTCGCAGAGGTCCGCCGACGCATTCCCGCACGATATGGTACGGTCACAGCCTCCGCTTCCCACCGTCTCGCCGTCCCATGAATCGCCGCCTCACGCCCGCCACCGTCCTCATGCTGATCCTGCCGCCTTTGCTCTGGGCGGGTAACGCGGTGGTGGGGCGCATGGTGCATGAGATGGTGCCGCCCATCCTGCTCAACTTTCTGCGCTGGGCACTCGCCTTTCTCATCCTGCTGCCGCTGGCGTGGCGCGTGCTGCTGCCGGGAGCCGGCATGTGGGCGCACTGGCGGCGCTTCGCGACCCTCGGTCTGCTCGGCGTCGGTCTCTACAACGCCCTGCAATACCTCGCGCTCCAAAGCTCTTCGCCGATCAACGTCACGCTCGTCGCCGCCAGCATGCCGGTGTGGATGCTGCTGGTCGGCGCGCTGTTCTTCCAGGCCCGCGTCGCGCCCTTGCAGGTCGCCGGCGCGGTGCTGTCGATGGTCGGCGTGCTCGTCGTGCTCAGCCGCGGCGAATGGCAGGCGCTGCTGGCGCTGCGGCTGGTGGCGGGTGACGTGTTCATGATCATCGCCACCATCGTCTGGTCGGTCTACAGCTGGATGCTCACCCGCTCGGCCGAACCGGCCGCATTGCGCGCCGACTGGGCGGCCTTCCTGCTCGCGCAGGTGACCTTCGGCGTCGCGTGGTCGGGATTGTTCGCGGGCGCCGAATGGGCGCTCAGTCCGATGCGCATCCAGTGGAGCTGGCCGCTGGCCGCGGCATTGCTCTACGTCGGCATCGGCCCGGCCATCATCGCCTTCCGCTGCTGGGGCGCGGGCGTGCAACGCGTGGGGCCGAACATCGCCAGCTTCTTCAACAACCTCACGCCGCTGTTCGCCGGCCTGCTCTCGTCGGCGCTGCTCGGCGAACCGCCGCATGCCTATCACGCCGTCGCCTTCGCGCTGATCGTCGGGGGCATCGTGCTGTCTTCGCGGCAGCGCTGAACTTGTCACGCATGCAATGATCCAAGGCAGTGCCGTGCCTATCTTTTGAGCACGGCGTTGTGCGGCGACCGGCGCATGGCGACGCCTGCTTGACGCAGGTTAAATGGCGCGGCCGGACAGGGCGGTATGCTGTCGCCCGAGTTGCGCTGTCGCACCGCGCCGCGGCTCACCAACCACGCGACCCATGCCCCCAGACACAGGCGGTACCCATCACGCGCTGATCATCGAAGACAACCGCGATCTCGGGCGGCTGTTCTCGGACCTGCTGAACGTGCTCGGCTGCACGGCCGACGTCGTCTCCAGCGCCCAGGCCGGCATCGAGCAGGCGTTGCTCAATCCGCCCGACGTCGTGTTCTGCGACCTGCGCCTGCCCGGCGACAGCGACGGCTTCGACGTCGCCCGCAGCCTGCGCGCCGATGCCCGCACCCGTCATGCCTGCCTGATTGCCGTCACGGGCGTCGATACCGCATGGATCCGCAGCACCGCGCTCGAGGCCGGCTTCGACGACGTGCTCGGCAAGCCGGTGAAGTTCGCCCAGGTGCAGGCGGTGCTCGCGGCACTTCAGAATCGCCCTGCACACGCCGATACCACTGTCATGCGCAAGCCGCTCGATGGAACTGCGGCGCCGTGCTGGACCACCGAACGTTGAGCCCGCGTAAGAGTTGTCGTTTTTTTTCACGGGCGCAGCGTGGATGTGTCCTATGTCACTGTCGAGCAACAGGCGATCCCTATACTGAAACTCACCACACGAACCACCGCGGAGAACATCATGGGAAGAACGCTTCACCAGCGCGTGCCGCTCAAGCGCCGCAGCGCGATCGCCGATCTCGGCATGGTGGCAGGCGCATCGGCGCTGCTGCTCGCCACCGTGCTGGCCTACGTCCTGCTGTAACTGATTCCGTCCGCGCCGGCGGCCCCGCCGGCGCGCCTCCTGCCGCCCTTTGCGCGGCATGCTCCGCTCTTTCGTTTCGTCTTCCGTCGTACCGGTTCGCGGCCTCCGGCAGCCCTGGCTGGCGCATGTAGAATGAAGCGTCCGCGATTTACCCAGCCCAACCGAAGATGACCCCAGATACTGCCGGGCCGCGTGTCTTGCTGATCGACGATCAGCAGATGGCGGAAGACCTGATTCGCCACATGCTGGCCGCACAGGACGATGTCACATTGCACTACCTGCCGGTCTCGCGGGAGTGCGTGCCGACGGCGCTCGCCTTCCGGCCGACCGTCGTGCTGGTGGATCTGCGCATGCCCGAGGTCGACGGCTTCGGCGTGGTGACGCTGCTGCGCGCCGAAGCCGAGACGCGCCAGGTGCCGATCATCCTGCTGTCTTCGGAAGACAATCCCGACATCAAGGCCCAGGCCTTCGCCGCCGGCGCCAACGACTACCTCGTCAAGTGGCCGGACAAGCGCGAGCTCGCGGCACGCGTGCGCTATCACACCGGCGCCTACCTCGCGCATCGCCAGCGCGACCAGGCCTACCAGACGCTGCACCGCAGCCAGGAAAAGCTGCTGCTGCGCACGCGCGAACTCGCGCAGAGCCAGGCCGCGCTGCATCAGGCGCAGAAGATGGAAGCGATCGGCCAGCTGACCGGCGGCGTCGCCCATGATTTCAACAACGTGCTGCAGGTCATCAGCGGCAATCTCGAAGTGCTGCGGCTGCTCACGCCCGGCAACGAGGCAGTGCAGGCACGCATCGATGCGGCGGCCGTGGGCGTGGAGCGCGGCGCCAAGCTCGCCGCTCACCTGCTGGCCTTCGCACGCCGGCAGCCGCTGCAGGCGGTGGTCACCGACGTGCGGCAACTGCTGCACGGGATGTCGGATCTGCTGCGGCGCGCCCTCGGCGACCAGGTCAGCGTCGAGACCGAGGTGGCGGCCGACCTGTGGAACACCGTGGTCGATCCGAGCCAGCTCGAGAACGTGGTGCTGAACCTGGCCATCAACGGCCGCGACGCCATGGACGGCACCGGCACGCTGCGCATCCGCGCGCGCAACTGCCCTGCGGATGCCGGCGACGGCGTGCTGCCGGCCAGCGCGCGCACCGACCACATCCTGATCGAAGTCGCCGACACCGGCAGCGGCATGCCGCCCGACGTGCTCGAGCGCGCCTTCGAACCCTTCTTCACCACCAAGCCGGCCGGTCAGGGCACCGGCCTCGGCCTCAGCATGGCCTACGGTTTCGTGCAGCAGAGCGGCGGCCACATCCGGCTGGCCAGCGAAGTCGGCGCCGGCACCTCGGTGCGCATCTTCCTGCCGCGTGCGGAAGGGGCTGCCGTGCCGCGCGGCCATGCCACCGGCGGCGATCTGCATCGCGGCGTGGAATCGATTCTCGTGGTCGAGGATGAAAGCGACGTGCGCGCCACGACCGTGGCGCTGCTGGAAAGCCTGGGCTACATGACGCTCGAAGCGGGCGATCCGGACACCGCGCTCGCGATCCTGGAGAGCGGCGTGCACATCGACCTGCTGTTCACCGACGTGGTGATGCCGGGACGCCTGAAGGCGTACGAGCTGGCGGCGCGCGCGCAGCAGCTGCTGCCGCAGCTGCAGGTGCTGTACGCGTCAGGGTATGCGGAAGGAAATCTCGCCCATGCGGGCAAGCTGGATGCGGACGTCACGCTGCTGCCCAAGCCCTACAACGCCGAGGCGCTGTCGCGGGCGATCCGCGAGCTGCTGGGACGCAGCGAAGCAGGCGGTGCGGACGGTGTCAGCGCTTCACATAGCGCATCGAACCCGGCGGCGGCTCGTTGACCACCGCCCAGAACACGCCGAGATCCGAAATCGCACGCACGAATTCCTGGAAGTCCACCGGCTTCACGACATAGGCATTCACACCCAGCTCATAGCTGCGCAGCAGATCCTGCTCCTCGCGGGACGAGGTCAGCATCACCACCGGCACGCTCTTCAGCGTGGCCGAGCTGCGGATGTAGCGCAGCACCTCCAGGCCATCCACCTTCGGCAGCTTCAGGTCCAGCAGGATCACCGCCGGATTGCCGGCCGGGCGGCCGATGAAGGCGCCATTCGCGTCCAGGTATTCGAGCGCCTCGGCGCCGTCGCGCACGACGATGACTTCATTGGCGAGATGGCTCTTCTCGAGCGCGATCAGCGTGAGTTCGAGGTCGTTGGGATTGTCTTCGACGAGGAGAATGGGTTTCAGCATAGTGAGTCTCCTAAGTCACGCTGATGTGCTTCGGAATGGCAAAGTAGAAACTGGCACCGCGGTCGACCGCGCCCTCGGCCCACACCCGGCCGCCATGGCGCTCGACGATGCGGCGCACGTTGGCGAGCCCGATGCCGGTGCCCTGGAAGTCTTCCATGCGATGCAGTCGCTGGAAGACGCCGAACAGCTTGTGGACGTAGTCCGGGTTGAAGCCGACGCCGTTGTCGCGCACGCAGAACACGGTCTCGTCGTCGTTCGATTCGCTGAACACTTCGATCACCGCCTGCGCGCGCGGCGCGGTGTACTTTACCGCGTTGGCGAGCAGGTTGTATATCGCCAGCTGGAGGAAGGTCGGGTCGGCTTCGATGGCCGGCAAGGGCCCGATCTTCCACTCGATGGCGCGGGTGGCGGTTTCCATCTCCAGGCGTTCGAGGCAGGCACGCACCAGTTCGTCCATGTTGACGCGGCACGGGCGCAGCGAGGCGCGGCCCATCTGCGAGAAGCTCAGCAGATCATCGACCAGCTTGCCGGCGAAGCGCGCCGAGTCCTTGATGTTCTTCAGGAAGCGCGAGCGGCGGCTGTTGGTCTCGACGTCTTCCATCTCCATCAACAGGTCGCTGAAGCCGACGATGTGGCGCAGCGGCGCGCGCAGGTCGTGCGACACCGAATACGAGAAGGCTTCGAGTTCCTTGTTGGCGCGCCCCAATTCCTCGGCCAGTTCGGCCATCGCCTCGGCGCGTTCCAGCACGATGCCCAGCAGCGCCGCGCGGAACTCCAGCGCAATCTCGATTTCGCTCGCCCGCCATGGCTCGCTGCGGCCATGGACCGTCTCGCGCCACGTGGCGAAGCTTGCGCGCGGCGTCAGCGGCCCGGCAGGCGCGGCGGTCTTCTGATGCGGATCGCCAGCCCAGTTGATGGTGTGGATGACTTCGGGGCGGAACCACATCAGGTAATGATTGTGGGTGCGCGACAGCGGCAGCGCGAGCATGCCGCTGGCGTTGCGCGCGTACCGTGCGGCGTCGGGAATCAGGGTCGCAAGCGCATCGGTATGGAAGCACTCGCCGTGAAAATTGGCGCCCAGCCAATCGATCAACGCATGCAGGTCCGCTTCCTCCGGCGTGTCGCCGAAAAGCGTCATGCGGCCGTCAAGGTAGAGCACGGCGCCGCCGGCGCTGGCGAAGCGCAGCAGCTCGGGCGTGACTGTCCGCATGTGGTCGGCGATGTCCGGCCCCTTGGTCAGCTCGGCCAGCAGCGAGACGAGGATGCGGCGCAATTCGAGGCGCCACTGGAATTCGTCGCCTTCCTCCTTCGACTCGATGCGCAGCGCCAGCACCTGGGCCAGCTGCTCGCAGGCGGCGCGCGCTTCGAAAGGCACGTAACGCGGCGTCTCGTGATGGCAGGAGATCAGGCCCCACAGCCGGCCCTTGATCACGATCGATACCGACATCGACGCCAGCGTGTGCATGTTGCGCATGTACTGCAGGTGGATCGGCGAGACGCTGCGCAACGCGGAATAGCTGAGGTCGGTCGGCGCGCCGGTGGCCGGGTTCAGCGGCGGCACGAGGCGCGCCGGCGTGTAGTTGGCGTCGGGGATCAGGCGGATGCGGCTCGAGACGTACAGCTCGCGTGCCTGGCGCGGAATGTCGGAAGCCGGAAAGCGATGGCCAAGGTAGGACGGATAGCCGTCGTCGCAGGCTTCGGCCACCACGTGGCCGTGGCCGTCCTCATCGAAGCGGTAGACCAGCACGCGGCCGAACTGCGTCACCTGCTTGATCTGGCGGGCGGCGATGTCGCTCATCGCCTCGATGGCGCTGGACTCGCCCAGCTGCGAGAGGAATTCGCCGATCAGCGGATACAGCATGCGGAAGTCGGCCGGCGCGGTGCGCGGCGCGGCTTCGAATTCCACCAGCGTAAGGCCGTCGTGCACGTGCGCCAGCACATCGAACTGGCCGCGGCCGCCGACGGCGATGGTGCCGAAGTAGGACGGGCGGCTGCCGACCGGATGCTGCGCCAGTTCCTTCAGCACCTGCGCCGCGGCGTCGCCGAGCGCGGCCTGCAGCGGCTGGCCGAGCACTGTCTCCGGTGCGAGGCCGGTGATGGCGGCGAGGTTGTCGCTGGCCTGCACGATGCGGCGTTCGGCGTCGAGCGCGAGCAGGAAGCCGTGCGGCTGCACGCTGCCTGGAATGCGGATCGGCTCCTGGTCGCACACCGTGAGATCGAGGCCGGGTTGATCGGTACTGACGCTATCCATCCTGTTTTCAACTCCACCGGGTCAAGACGTTCGTTCGACCGTCGTCTGCGCCCCGGTCGTGGGCGTGCCGCTGCCTGTGCGGCGTTCCTGCGCGCGGCCGGCAAACCATGCCGCCAGCGAAGCGAA
>SPQI01000509.1 GCA_004570315.1 Oxalobacteraceae bacterium OM1
GTTCACGACCCAGCTGCCGCTGTCTTTCTGGGCGACGCGCAGGCTGCCCTTGTCGAGTTGTTCGAGCACGTGGGCGACGGCGTCGCGCACTTCGGCGGGGGCGGATTTCGGCGAGAAATTGGCGCGGTCTTCCCACGCCTGGTCGATGATCTGCTGGAGTTGTTGAGTCATTTGCGATGTAGAGAGGATGGATCAGGAAAGCTTGCGGGTGAATTCGACGATGCGGCGGGCCGCTTCGAGGCATTCGTCGACCTCGGCAACGAGCGCCATGCGCACGCGGTTGGCGCCGGGATTGGCGCCATGCGCGTCGCGCGCGAGATAGCTGCCAGGCAACACCGTCACATTATATTCGGCGTACAGGCGCCGGGCGAACTCGGTATCGGAAATCGTGGTGCGCTTGTCGACGCGTGCCCACAGGTAAAAGCCGGCGTCCGGCAATTGCACGTCGAGCACTTCGGCCAGCATGGGCGTGATCTGCTCGAACTTGGCGACGTATTTGGCGCGATTCTCGACGACGTGCTGCTCGTCGTTCCACGCGGCGACGGATGCTGCCTGAATGGACGGGCTCATCGCGCTGCCGTGGTAGGTGCGGTACAGCAGGAATGTCTTGAGCAGCTCGGCATCGCCGGCGACGAAACCGGAGCGCATGCCCGGCACGTTCGAACGTTTCGAGAGGCTGGAGAATGCAATGAGGCGCTTGAAGTCGCGCCCGAGTTTATGCGCCGCTTCGAGTCCGCCCAGCGGCGCCTCGGCCTTGAAATAGATTTCCGAATAGCACTCGTCAGCCGCGATGACAAAACCGTAACGGTCCGACAGTTCGAACAGCTCTTTCCAGTCGTCCAACGTCAGAACCGCACCGGTCGGATTGCCGGGCGAGCATAGATACAGAAGCTGAACGCGCGGCCAGACGTCGGCGGGAACGCTCTTGTAATCCGGGGCGAAGTTGCGCGCCGGGTCGGAATTCACGAAATAGGGCGTCGCACCTGCCAGATACGCTGCGCCTTCGTAGATTTGATAGAAAGGGTTCGGGCACATGACGAGCGCATCGCGCGTCGGGTCGATGACCGTCTGCGCCAGTGCGAACAAGGCCTCGCGGGATCCATTGACCGGCAGCACTTGGGTCGCCGGATCGATCTTCGGCAGGCCGTAGCGCCGTTCCAGCCAGCCGGCGATGGCGCCGCGCAGCGCATCGCTGCCCACCGTCGTCGGATAGCTTGCCAAACCGGCAAGGTTGTCGGCCAAGGCTTGCTGGATGAAGGCGGGCGTCGGGTGCTTGGGTTCGCCGATGCCGAGACTGATGGCGGAATACTGCGGATTCGGCGTCACGCCGGCGAACAGCTGGCGAAGTTTTTCGAACGGGTAGGGCTGGAGCTTGTCGAGGAGCGGGTTCACGGAGCGGCCTGCGGCGGGAGGTGCAAAAGACGAAACGCGCATTATACCGTTCGCCTCTCATGCCCCGCCGGCCGCACCCCCGGAAAGGGATGCCGGCCAGATTCGAAATGTTATGATAGGTCCCTTTCGCGGGGCGACTCTCCCTGCACGCTCAAACTTGTGTGGAACGGTCGGTAACGTGCGTCTAAATTCAATCAAATTATCCGGATTCAAGTCCTTCGTCGATCCCACTCACTTCCAGGTCCCGGGCCAGCTGGTCGGTGTCGTCGGTCCCAACGGCTGCGGCAAGTCCAACATCATGGACGCCGTGCGCTGGGTGCTCGGCGAATCGAAAGCGTCCGAACTGCGCGGCGAATCGATGCAGGACGTGATCTTCAATGGATCCACGAGCCGCAAGCCGGCGGGCCGCGCCTCGGTCGAACTCATTTTCGACAACAGCGACGGCCGCGCCGCCGGCCAGTGGAGCCAGTACGCCGAAATCGCGGTCAAGCGCACGCTGACGCGCGACGGCACCTCCAGCTATTACATCAACAACCAGGCGGTGCGCCGCCGCGACATCCAGGACATCTTCCTCGGTACCGGTCTCGGCCCGCGTGCGTACGCGATCATCGGCCAGGGCATGATCTCGCGCATCATCGAAGCGCGGCCCGAAGACCTGCGCATCTTCCTGGAGGAAGCGGCGGGCGTGTCGAAGTACAAGGAACGCCGTCGCGAAACCGAGAATCGTCTGCAGGACACGCGCGAGAATCTGACCCGCGTCGAGGACATCCTGCGTGAGCTGACCACGAACCTGGAGAAGCTGGAAGGGCAGGCCGCAGTCGCCCAGAAGTTCCGCGAACTGCAGGCCGACCAGGAAGAGAAGCAGAAGCTGCTGTGGCTGCTGCGCAAGAACGAAGCCAAGGCGGAGCAGGAAAAGTTCTTTCGGGAAATCGAGAAAGCGCAGACGGATCTGGAAGAGCAGACCGCGAAGCTGCGGCACGTCGAGACCGACCTCGAACACATGCGCCAGGCGCACTACGCCGCCGGCGACCGCATGCACACCGCGCAGGGCCACCTCTACCAGACGAACTCCGAGATCGGCAGCCTTGAGGCGCAGATCCGCTTCGTGATCGAATCACGCAATCGCCTGCAGACCCAGCTGAATTCGCTGAAGGCACAGCGCGACCAATGGCAAAGTCAAGGGCAGCAGCAGCAGGAAGAGCTTGGTGAAGCCGAGATGCACCTGGAAGAGCACGGCATGCGGGTCGAACAGGCGCAGCATGCCGCGCAGTCGCAGCACGACGCGATACCGGCGCTGGAGCAAGCCTGGCGGGAAGCACAGCTCAAGACCACCGAATCGCGCGGCAAGATCATGCAGGTGCAGCAGCAGATCGAGCTGGAATCGGCGCATCAGCGCAACGCGTCCAATATTCTTGCGAACCTGGCTGCGCGGCGCGAACGGCTGATGCAGGAAAAGAACGGCATGACGCTGCCTGACACGGCGCATCTGTCCAATCTGAAACTTCAGCTCGAAGAGAAGCAGGCAGCGCTGGAAGAGGCACGCGAACAGCTGGAGTCCGCGCAGGAACATCATCCCAAGCTCGAAGAGGAACGCCGGTCTGCGCAAGAGCAGCTCAATACCGAAACGGCGAACAACGCGCAGCTGGAGGCCCGGCTTGCGGCGCTGAAGCAGCTGCAGGAAAACGTTCAGACCCAAGGCAAGGTGCAGCCGTGGCTGAAGAAGCACGAGCTCGGCGAACTGCCGCGCCTGTGGCAGAAGCTGCACATCGACCAGGGTTGGGAAACCGCACTGGAGTCAGTGCTGCGCGAGCGGACCTCGGCCCTCGAGGTGTCGAACCTCGATTGGGCGAAGGCCTTCTTCAACGATGCGCCGCCCGCCAAGCTGGCGTTGTTCTCGCCGAATGCGGCCGGTGCACCGGTCAACGTCGAAACGCCGGCCGGGCTGAAGCCCTTCATCAGCCTGTTGCAGCTGAACGACCCGAACCTGCGCGGACTGATGCAGGACTGGCTAAGCAACGTGTTCGTGGCCGACGACCTCAACGCCGCCTTCGTCGACCGCATCAAGCTGCCGATGGGCGGTTGCTTCGTGACGAAGCAGGGCCATGTGATCGGCAAATCGAGCGTGCGCTTCTATGCGTCCGACTCCGAGCAGGACGGCATGCTGGCGCGCCAGCAGGAGATCGAGAACATCACCAAGCAGTTGCGTGCGCAGCAGATGCTGGCTGACGAGGCGAAGACGCGTCTGGTGCGTGCCGACGCGGCGCTCTCGCAGGGTACCCAGCGTTTGCAGGAACTGCGCCAGCGCGTCGCCAACCTGACGCAGGCGGCCCACGGCCTGCAGATCGATGTGATGAAGCTGTCCGAAGTGCAGGAGCGCTTCAACCAGCGCAGCACGCAAATCGAGTCCGACCTCGCCGAAATCGCCGCGCAGGAAGCGGAGCAGCAGCAGGCCAAGGCCGAGTCGGAAGCCAAGTTCGAGCAGCTCGACATCGAACTCGCCGAGCTGCAGGAGCACCACGAAAACGGCCAGACCGACTACCTTGCCAAGGAGCAGCAGCTTAACGATGCGCGCCTGCGGCTGCGCGAACTGGAGCGCGCCGCGCAGGAAGCCGAATTCGCGGAGAAGTCACACCGCAACAAGATCGAAGAACTCAAGCGCAACATCGCGACGGCGCTGGAACAGTCGGCCAAGCTGTTCGCCAGCATGGAGCAGGGCACGCTCGAATTGGAAAGCTTGGACGACCAGGCTGCCCAGGCCGGCCTGCAGTCGCTGCTGGAAAAGCGCAGCGAGCAGGAGCGCGCGCTGGCCGACGCCCGCCACGAACTGGATCAGCTGACACAGAAGCTGCGGCACGCCGAAGAGGCGCGCATGCAGGGTGAGCGCAGCCTGCAGCCGATCCGCGACCGCATCATGGAGCTGCAGCTGAAGGAGCAGGCTGCGCGCCTGAACCAGGAGCAGTACGCCCAGCAACTCGCTGAAGCCCAGGCCGACGAGGCGGCGCTCGCCGAAAAGTTAACTGGCGAAATGCGCGCGTCTTACCTGCAAGGCGAGGTCACGCGCCTGACGAATGCCATCGCGGCCCTCGGCGCGGTCAACCTCGCAGCGCTCGACGAGCTGGCGCAGGCTTCCGAGCGCAAGAATTTCCTCGACGCCCAGCATGCCGACCTGACCGAGGCGATCACGACGCTGGAAGACGCGATCAGCAAGATCGACAAGGAAACCCGCGAGCTGCTGCAGGACACCTTCGACAAGGTGAACCGGCATTTCGGCGAACTGTTCCCCGTGCTGTTCGGCGGCGGGCAGGCCAAGCTGATCATGACCGGCGAAGAAATCCTCGACTCGGGCGTGCAGGTGATGGCCCAGCCGCCTGGCAAGAAGAACGCGACGATTCACCTGCTGTCCGGCGGCGAGAAGGCCCTGACCGCGACGGCGCTGGTGTTTTCGATGTTCCAGCTGAATCCGGCACCGTTCTGCCTGCTGGACGAGGTGGACGCGCCGCTGGACGACGCCAACACCGAGCGGTTCTGCAATATGGTCAAGCGCATGTCGTCGCAGACGCAGTTCCTCTTCATCTCGCACAACAAGATCGCGATGGAGATGGCGCAGCAATTGATCGGCGTGACAATGCAGGAGCAGGGCGTCTCGCGTATCGTGGCGGTGGATATGGAGTCGGCGGCGAACTTTGCGAGCGAGGCGCAGGCGGCCTGATGAAAATCGGAAGCCGGGACACGCGCAGCAAGCGCGGCCCCGGTGGAAGATTTACAGGCGGGCGGAGCGGGCCAGGGCGGCACGCTTCTGGTAGTAGGCAACGTTGGCTTGCGCTTCACGGGCGCGTTGCTGCTCGACGTCGGCGCAGATCAGGTAGTGACGCTCGGCGCGTTGCAGCCACCAGTTCTGGATGGAACGGAAGATCGGCGACAGCGAGAGCATCGCCAGTTCTTGCAGGCGGAAATCCTTCGAGTTCGGATCGCCCGGTTTCCTGACACGCATCTCCAGGCGCGAGCTGTCCAGCGTGTAGTCGTCGCGGCTTCCCCGTCCGCTCGACATCGCTGCGCTTGTTGCATGATTAAACTTCATACGGTCCTCCGTGATAGAAAGATGCTTTGGCGTTATGTGCGCGTTCTTCGCAGTACGTCTGCGTGGAGCGACTTGCGTGGCGGTATCGCTTCTTGGTGTACGTATTGTATGGGGGTGAAGTTTCTTGCAGTTTTGACCAAACTCAACCGCGTCCGGGCGGCACCTTGGCGGCGGTCAACCGAGCGGTCAATTGTTTTCCCGGAGGCATACTCGGGTCTGCAGGAAAGGCAGGTTGCCGCAGCGACGGATGTGCGGCTTGACAACTTTTTTGGTGGCCTCTACCCTCGTTTGGGTTCCCCGCGCCACTACGCGTCCCATGCGTCTCATTCCATTTCTCGACATGAACCAATTCCCGATTTCCCAACCGGCATGGAGCCAATATCCGCATGACTGATCTCCAGCTGAGCCTGATGGCCATCGGCGGCACCATCGTGGTCGCCGTCATCAGCTACAACAAATGGCAGGAATACAAGGCGCGCAAGACGGTGCAGCGTGCGTTTTCCAGCGAGCATGACGACGTGCTGATGCAGCCAGGCGCCGCCGAACCCATCGACGTCCGCCAGGAGCCGACCTTCGCCGCAGAATCCGTCCCCGCCGCCGCCGCAGACACCGAAGCAGATACCGTCGCCGTCATCCCCGAGGCCGGCGTTGCCGCTGCTGCGGCCGAGCGTCCGCAGAAGGAGCTGCCCGTCGATGAATTGGTCGATTGCGCGATCCTGATGTCGATCGAGGCGCCAGTGCGCGGCGAAAAGGTCCTGCCGAAGCTGCAGACGCTGCGCCATGTCGGCAACAAGCCCGTGCATTTCATCGGCCAGCGTGAAGACGGCGGCTGGGATACGGTCGCGCACGGCAACCTGTATTACGCATTGGCCGCCGGCGTGCAGCTGGCCAACCGCAGCAGCGCGCTGAACGAACTCGAATACTCCGAACTGATCACGCGCCTGCGCCAGATCGCGGACGAGGTCGAAGCGGAACCCGACGTGCCTGACATGACCGAGGTCATGGCCCGCGCCCGCGCGCTGCATCAGTTCGTCGCCGAATACGATGCCCAGCTCAGCGTCAACGTCCGCTCGAACGGTGCGCCGTGGCAGATCAATACCTTGCTCGCGGCGCTCGAGCGGCAGGGCTTCGATCTGCGCCCCGATGGTCGCCTCGTGATGCCCGATGGCGACGGTGGCGTGCTGTTCTCGCTCTCCACCAACGTGACGCTCGCTGCGGAAACCACGTCTCGCCTGACCTTGCTGCTCGACGTGCCGCGCGTGGCGCCGCTGCATGACGGCTTCGGCGCGATGACAGCCTGCGCCCGCATGCTTGCAACGCGCCTCGACGGTACGGTGGTCGACGACACCGACCAGCCGCTGTCGCCGGACGCGCTGGCGGGTATTGCCGCTCAGGTCAACGAGTTCTACCAGCACATGGAAGCCGCCGACATTCCGG
>SPQI01000354.1 GCA_004570315.1 Oxalobacteraceae bacterium OM1
CTGCGGACACGGCGGTGCGCGCCACCTGCTCGACCACCGAGCGCGCGAGCGCTTCCGGCCGCAGCGCCTCGCTCACCGCTTCCCTGGCGGCAAGCACTTCGGCGCGGTAGAGCGCGCCCTGCACGATGAGCTGTTTCTTGCGGTCGGCGCGGTTCATGTCAGAGGAGCGCATCGCGGTCGTTGCGCAGTTCGTTGAGCGTGGCCGGCATCGAAAGGCGGTCGCCGCCGGCCAGCTTGCGGGCGCGCTGCAGAATGACGGCGGCCAGCACGGTATAGACGCCCGCTACCAGCAGCAGGATCTTCCAGCCGAGGCTGTCCCAGGCCAGCACCACGACGAGCGCCGTCCAGCACGCCAGCGTGAACCAGAGCATGACCACGCCGAGTGCGCCGACCAGCAGCACGCGCGCCAGGTTGTCGCGCACTTCGCCGAGTTCCAGCGAAGCGAGTTCGAGCCGGCTCAGGAACAGGCCGAAGGCGTTCTTTGCGACGCCGGCCAGTCCGGCGACGAGGCCGGTGTCGGCGTCTGCGCGCGGAGCGGGCATGTCAGCGGCGCGCGATCAGCATGCCGACCACGAGGCCGACGCCGGCCGCGATGCCGACCGCCTTCCACGGATGCTCGTGCACGAATTCGTCGGTGTCCTTGGCGACCTGCTTGCCTTTCTCGACGGCGATGGCCTGGGCTTCCTGCGCCTTCTCCATCGCCGACTCGAGCAGGGCAAGGCCCTTGCTGCGCAGTTCTTCGGCGCGCTCGCCGGTGGCCAGCGTCGCCTCACGGAAAAGGTCCTGCGCTTCATGCACGAGGGTGCGCATGTCGTTGCGGACGGTCTTGATGTTCTGTTTCACCATGGCGGAATTCTCCAGTGCGGCGGCAATATTGATCAAAGGGAATGGATCAAATGTACAGGCTGCCGCGCCGGGCGGCAACGCCTGCGGCATGGCCGTTGATGCGGCTCAGCCCGCGTCGCACTGCAGGCACTGTTCCACGAACTGAAGAATGGCCTTGGATTGGTACTGGCGCGCCATGGCGTCCAGGCGGTCGGCGAAGGCACGGCAGCCGGGATCCTGCTGCCCGAGCTCATGCGCATAGGCGCGGATGGCGCGCATGTTGCCGGCCAGGGCGAGCCGATGCAGGCGTTCCATCTCGACCGGCGGCGGACGGTGCAGCTCGTTCAGCGGGCGCGGACCGATGGTGGCGCCGGCCAGCTGCAGCGCCGGCTTCGCGAGCGCCCGCACCATGATGTCGAAGCGGAAGTTACTGCCGTGGCCGACCGTGCTTTCGATGCGGATGTCGCCGCCCATCAGGCGCACCAGCTGGCGGCTGATCGAGAGGCCGAGCCCGGTGCCGCCGAAGCGCCGCTGCGGATCGCCGACCTGCTCGAACGGCTGAAAGATGCGTTCGAACTGTTCCGGCGCGATGCCGATGCCGGTGTCGCTCACCTCGAAATGCAGCGGCACGCGTTCGCCCTCCGCCGGCCCGGCGGTCACGCGCAGGCGCACCGCGCCGCCGTCGGTGAACTTGACGGCGTTGCCGAGCAGGTTCAGCAGCACCTGGCGTAGCCGCTTGTCGTCGGCGATCACGGTCGTCGGCAGGTCGTGCGCGGCTTCGAACGAGAAGGTCAGGCGTTTCTGCTCGGCGCGCATGCGCAGCACGTCGACGATGCCGCGCAGGAATTCGGGCAGGTCGACCTGCGTCTCGGCGAGTTCGAACTTGCCGGCTTCGATCTTGGCAAGGTCGAGCAGGTCGTTGATCAGCGTGAGCAGGTGGTCGCCGCTTTGCAGGATGACGTCCAGACTGGCGCGCTGCTGGGCGTCGAGATTGCTCGCCCGCTTGAGCACCTGCGCATAGCCGAGGATGGCGTTGAGCGGCGTGCGCAGCTCGTGGCTCATGCTGGCCAGGAAGGTGCTCTTGGCCTGGCTCGCGACTTCGGCGCGCTCCTTGGCGACGGTGAGCTCGCCGGTGCGCTCGCGCACCAGTTCCTCGAGGTGCTCGCGATGCCGCTGGAGTTCGGCTTCGGTGCGGCTGCGGCGTGCGATGTCCGATTCGAGTTCGCGGTTCTTGCTCTCGATTTCATCGAACAGCGCGGCCAGCGCCTCGCGCGTGCTTTCGAGGCTGCGGCCGAGGCTGCCGAGTTCGTCGTTGCGATGCCAGCGGAAGGGTTCGGACAATTCCCGCCGTGCCAGCCGCTGCGACTGCGCGATGAGCTGGCGCAGCGGCACCAGCAGGCGCGCGTGCAGCAGCGCGATGATGAGCGCGAGGCTCAGCAGCAGCTGCCCGATGAGGGTGAGTTCGAAGTCGGTGCGGTCACGCGCGATGCTGGCGTCAAGCTGGCCGGTGTCGATCTGCACGAGCACCGAGCCGATGACTTCGCCGCCGTAGAAGACATCGCGCTGCAGCGTGAGCTGCTTGCCGCGGCGGCGTTCGGGATGCTCGCTCGCGAGGAAGGTGCCGAACTCCTTGTCGCGCACGACGAGCGAGGTGACGCGGGTATCGCTGAGCAGCGAATCGAAGAGCGGGCGGCCGGAATCCTGCGAGAGGTTCCACAGGGGCTGCTGCATGCCGTAGGCAAGGATGTCGGCCATGCGCTGGTGGTCCGCGTTGAGGTCGCGGCGCAGGGCCTGCTCGCGTTGTCCCAGGGTAAGGAGAACGCTCACGCCGGCCGGAATGATGAGGCCGATGATCACCGTCACGATCAGCGAGGCGCGCAGCTTCAATTGCATGGCGGATTCCCATGGTGCAGATGAGCATCAGACAGCACCGCATGGAAAAAATGCCGCATAAAAAAAGCGGCCCGCAGGCCGCTTCTCGCAGATCAGTTGACGGGAATCTTCTTGCCGCCGCCGCTGCCGCGCTTGGGCAGCGTCAGTTCGAGAATGCCGTCCTGGTAGGTGGCGCTGGCTTCGGCGTCGTCGATCTCGTGTGCGAGAGTGAACACGCGCGATACCTGTCCGTAGCTGCGTTCGCTGCGCACCACGCGGTCGCCCTCCTTCTCTTCTTTCTCCTGCTTCACTTCAGCGCTGATCTCCACGCGATTGCCGTGGACGTCGATCTTGATGTCTTCCCGTTTCACGCCTGGAATTTCGGCTTTCACCGTGTAGGCGCGATCGTTTTCGATGACGTCCATCTTCATGCGCTGCTCGCCATCGGAGGGCCGCTGGAAGTTGCGGAAGAATTCGTCGAGGCCGCGCAGCGAGTTGAAGGGTGGGACGTCGCTCAGGGATTCGAATCGGGTCGACTTGTTGCTCATCATGTCCTCCGTTGAGTCGGTCGAGAATGCATGGACGCGGGGTGGGGCTGTCGGGTTCCGCTGGCGGAGCAGCGTCCGTACCTTGATGCTAGGCAGCGAGGGCAGCCCGCGCTTGACCCAAGTCAAAGTGTGCGGCGGCGTAGTGGCTCTGGATGGGGGATGAGGAATATTGGCTTGCGTCAAGCGTGTGGGGACGGAATTTTATGATCCGTACGAGGAGATCATGAAGGCGGCGCCAGGTTCTGGCCTTGCCGCTTCCGCTGGCATTGCGGGGGACGCCGGGATCCGTTCAAGGGCTTGGCAGAGTTGTAGGGTGCGCTTGCGCACCGGCGCCCCGATGACAGATGGTGCGCAAGCGCACCCTACGATGCTGGTTCCAGGTCTTGGCTGGTGTCATCGCACCGCCTCTACCGTTCCTACTCCCCCGCAGCCCCCAGAAAAAACTCCACCGCCTCCTCCGCCAGCTGATCGATCGACAAGCCCTTTCCCCGCTTGTACCACTGCGCCGTATAGTTCACCGCCCCGAACATCAGCAAGCGCACGACCTTGCTATCCGACGTGATCAACCCCGCCCGCTTCAACTCTGCCAGCACGTCCTGCCAGCGCGCGTCGTACTTGTCCTTCAGCGTGATGATCCGCGCCTGGTGCTCGGGACTGAGCGAGCGCCATTCGTAGAGCAGTACCGGGATAAAGTCCTGCCCCTCGGCCAGCACCGTTTCAAGGTGCGTGCGAACCAGCACGTGGAATTTCTCGCGCGCGTCGAGGCCGCTGTCGGCGATGCGCTCGGTGGCGGCGAGCCCTGCAACGAGGCCCTCCTCCATGACCGCCGCAAGAATGTCCTGCTTGGTCTTGAAGTGGTAGAACGGGCTGCCGGAACGCATGCCGACGGCGTCGGCGATGTCGCGCACCGTCGTGCCGTCGAAGCCCTTCTCGCGGAACAGCCGCGCCGACACGCGCACGAGGTCCGCGCGGCGGTTGCGGTCTTCTTCGCTGACAGTGACGAGGGGGCGCTTGCGCGGCGTACGTGGGGCGGGGGTCGTGGCAGTCTTCGTGGGCATGGGGTTCACCTGGGTCGCCGATTATATCGGGCCGGGATGGCGCAGCGGGAAGTCGTCCGGCACCTCGATCTCCATGCGCAGCAAACCGGCCGCCAAAGACTTGCCGAGGTTGTCGCTGCGCAGCGAGCGTGCCGCACCGCCGTCGAGCGCCTCATGCAATACGAACTTCAAGGCCAGCAGGTTGTCGAGCGGGAAGCACTCGACCTTGCCCTTTGCAATGCCGGCGAAATGCGCGGCAACGCGTTCGGCGCTGACTTCCCGCTTGAGCACGGCATACGTCGCGACGTCATACGCGAACAGGCCGAGATCGGCCTTGTCGCCCTTGTCGCCGCCGCGCGCATGCGCGATGCGAACCAGTTGTATGCGCATGCTAGACCTCCATGATGTCGACGCTCACGCCATCCTCGACCAGCGTGCGGTCCACACGCGTCGGCCAGATGCCCAGCAGCTCGGACGCAGGCTGCATCGCATACCTGCCGCCGACGAAAGGCGGACCGGACAATGCCAGCCAGGGAAAGAGCCGGCCGAAGCCGTCGGCCACGCGCTTGTCCGCGCTGCGCACCGCCATCCGCAAGTAAACCTCGTTGAGCGCGTCGCGCTGCGCCGGATCGGCCAGCGGCCCGAGGATAGAGTTGTAGCCGAGGTACTCCACCCGAATGTCGTCCACCTGCATGCGCTGCTCGCGCATGAGCCCGGTAACGATGTCCGCCGTGCGTTGTGCCTTCAGGTAGGCGTCCGGCCAGCTGTAGCCGAAGGTGGCCTGCCCCATCCAGCCGTCGTGATAGCCGCCGACGATCTTCAGCTGCGCGGGACGCGGCCGGCCGGTTGCGCCCGTCATGCGCACGCGGTCGCCGCCGAGGTCGTCCAGGCGTATCGTTCCCATGTCGAGCACCACGTCGGGTGCCACGTAGTTGTGCGGGTCATGCACCTCGTACAGCAGCTGCTCGCGCACCGTGTCGAACGACACGCGCCCGCCGGTGCCGGGCGCCTTGGTGATGACGGCGGCGCCATCTTCGCTCACCTCGGCAATGGGATAGCCGATGTGCGCCAGGTCGGGAATTTCCTTCCAATCCAGTCCACCGAAATTGCCGCCACTGCCTTGCCCGGAACACTCCAGCAAATGTCCGACCGCCAAGCCCTGCGCGAGCCTGTTCCATTCTTCCGGCGTGCGGGCGTCCAGCGTCCAGCCGAATTCGTGCACGAGCGGCGCGAGGAACAGTGCAGCGTCGGCTACCCTGCCGGCAAGCACGATATCGGCGCCTTGCTCCAGCGCCCGCACCAAGGGCGCAGCCCCCAGGTAAGCATTGGCGAACACCATGCGCTCGCGCACCGAGGTCAGCGGCGCTCCTGTGTCGACATGCGCCAGCGGCTGGCCTGCCGCCTGCAAGACATCGAGCCGGTCGAGGACATCGTCGCCGGTGACGACGGCGATCTGCGCGTGCCAGCCCTGCTTGCGGAATAGCGCGGCGAGCGCATCGCGCGCAGCGTGCGGATTGAGCCCGCCGGCATTGAGCAGGAAGCGCACGCCCTGGCCGTCGTTGGCGGCCCGCGCCAGCGGCCACAACTGGGCCAGCAACGGCAAGAGGTCGCGGGTGTAGCCGCCGGCCGAGTCCTTGGCGCGGTCCTTCTGCAGGATGGCCAGCGTCAGCTCGGCAAGGTGATCCGAGGCGATGTACTGCACGCCGCCACGCTCGATGGAGGCAGCAATGGGCCACCAGGCGTCGCCGTAAAAGCCGAGTCCCGCGCCGATGCGTATGGTCTTCATGCGTCTCCCGCCTTCAATAACCCAGCTGCCGCGCCGCGAGGTCCTTCATCACCTCCTCGGCGCCGCCTCCGATCATGTTCACCTTCACGTCGCGATAGATGCGCTCCACCCGCGTGCCGCGCATGTAGCCCATCCCGCCCAGGGTCTGCACGGCGGCATCGGCGCAGAACTGCATGGTCTGCGTCGCGTGGTTCTTCAGCATGCAGAGCGCGGCGACCAGCTCACCGCCCTGCTGAGTGCGATCCGTCAGCCGCCAGGCGACATCCTCGAGGAAGCAGCGCGTCGCATGCAGGCGCATCGCCATGTCCACCAGCTTGTGGCGCACCACCTGATGGTCCACCAGCCGCTGCCCGAAGGTATGCCGGTCCTGTGCCCACGCCAGCGCATCGTCGTAGCAGACGCGGGCGAAGCCGTAGGCGCCGGCGGCGAGCGCGAAGCGTTCCATGTTGAAGTTGCGCATGATGAGCTGGAAGCCCTTGCCTTCCTCGCCGATCAGGTTGGCGGCCGGAACGCGGCAGCCGTCGAAGCGCAGATGCGCCGTGTCGGACGCCCACCAGCCCATCTTCTTCAGTGGCGTACGGGTGAAGCCTGCCGTGTCGCGTTCGATCAGCAGCAGCGACACGCCGCCTGCGCCGCGGATCTCCGGATGAGTCCGCACTGCGACGGTAAAGTAATCGGCGCGGATGCCGGAGGTGATGAAGGTTTTCTCGCCATCGACCACGTAGGCGTCGCCCTCGCGCCGCGCCGTCGTCCGCAGCGCGGCCACGTCCGAACCGCCGCCGGGCTCGGTGATCGCCAGCGCGGAGATCTTGCGGCCGGCG
>SPQI01000433.1 GCA_004570315.1 Oxalobacteraceae bacterium OM1
CCGGCTTTCGATCGGCTTTTTCAGCGCGGCCAGGCGCTGGCGTTCCTCCGCTTCGAGGCGCTTCTGTTCCCTGCGGTCGACCGCCGGCGCAGCGGCAGCGGGCGACTGGCCGCCGGTGGCCGCCGGCGTCAGGGGAGCGGCCTTGCCCAGCTTGGTCTGAAACAGCCACTCCTTGTAGTCGTCCAGGTCGCCGTCGAACGGCTGCAGGCGGCCATCGGCCACGATCAGGAACTGGTCGGTGGTGGCGCGCAGCAGGTGCCGGTCGTGCGAGACCAGCACCAGCGTGCCTTCGAACTGCGCCAGCGCCATGGTCAGCGCCTCGCGCGTTTCCAGGTCGAGGTGGTTGGTTGGTTCGTCGAGCAGCAGCAGGTTGGGGCGCTGCCACACGATGAGCGCAAGCGCGAGGCGTGCCTTCTCGCCGCCGGAGAACGGTTCGATCTTCGACGTCACCATGTCGCCGCCGAAGTTGAAGCCGCCGAGGAAGTTGCGCAGCTCCTGTTCGCGCACGTTGGGCGCCATGCGCGCCAGGTGCCAGAGCGGCGATTCGTCATGGCGCAGCATTTCGACCTGGTGCTGGGCGAAATAGCCGATGACTAGGCCCTTGCCGAAGCGGGCCACGCCGGACAACTGTGCCAGGTCGCCGGCAATCGTTTTCACCAGCGTCGATTTGCCGGCGCCGTTGACGCCGAGCAGGCCGATGCGCTGGCCGCCTTGCAGCGAGAAATTTACCTTGCGAACGATGGGCTTGAGTGTCTCGTCGCCGTTCGCCTGCGCAATGCGGTAACCCGCATCGACGTCCTCCATGACCAGCAAGGGATTCGGCGCGCTGACGGGCTCGCGGAATTCGAAGGAGAACTCCGCCGCCGCGCGCAGCGGCGCGAGTTCCTCCATCTTGGACAGCATCTTCATCCGGCTCTGCGCCTGGCGGGCCTTGCTTGCCTTGGCCTTGAAGCGGTCGATGAAGGACTGCAGGTGAGCGCGCTGGCGTGCCTGCTTCTCGTACGCGGCCTGCGACAAGGCCAGCTGCGCCGCGCGTTGCGTCTCGAAGCTGGAGTAGTTGCCGGTGTAGCGCTTGAGCTTGCGGTCGTCGATGTGGACGATGACGTTCACCACGCCATCGAGGAAATCGCGGTCGTGCGAGATGATGACCAGCGTGCCCTGGTAGCGTTTGAGCCAGTCTTCGAGCCACAGGATGGCGTCGAGATCGAGGTGGTTGGTCGGTTCGTCGAGCAGCAGCAGATCGGACGGGCACATCAGCGCCTGAGCGAGGTTGAGGCGCATGCGCCATCCGCCCGAAAAGCTGGCGACCGGCTGCTGCATCTGCTCCAGCGAAAAGCCGAGGCCCGTGAGCAACTGCTCGGCGCGCGAGCGGACGGTATAGGCATCGGCGTCGGCGAGCGCAGTATGCAGCTCGGCAATGCGAGTGCCGTTGGCCGTGGACTCGGCTTCGCTCTCGGCCTGCGCCAACTCGGCTTCGAGACGGCGCAGGTGGGTATCGCCGTCGATCGCATAGTCGATGGCCGGACGGTCCAGCGCCGGCGTTTCCTGTGCGACATAGGCGAGACGCCACTTGGCCGGATAGTCGAGTTCGCCAAGATCGGCGTGCAGCTCGCGGCGAAGCAGGGCAAATAGACTCGACTTGCCCGCGCCATTGGCGCCGATCAGGCCGGCCTTTTCGCCGGGATTGAGGGTGAGGTCGGCATCTTCCAGCAGCGGCTTGATGCCGCGCGTCAGGCTGACGTGTTGCAATCGGATCATGCTGGCTTCAATTGATCGGCGGTCAGCAGGAAGACCATGTCGTCGCCGGCACTGGTCGAGAGCCACGTGAGGTCTAAGTCGGGGAAAGCGGCTTCGGCGAACTGGCGTTCGTTGCCGATTTCCACCATCAATACGCCATCCGGTGTGAGACGCTCGGCCGCGCCTGCAACGATGCGTCGTACCAGATCCATGCCGTCCGCGCCGCCGGCCAATGCAAGTTCGGGTTCGTGGCGATATTCCTGCGGCAGGCGTGACATCGAGTTCGCGTTGACGTAGGGCGGGTTGCTGACGATCAGCTGATACTGCTTGACCGGAAGCGCGTCATACAGGTCGGACTTGTGCAAGGTAATGCGGGTATCGCGCGCATAGTCGGCAACGTTGCGGCGTGCGACTTCGAGCGCATCGTCCGAAATGTCGACCGCGTCGACATGCGCGTTCGGGAACGCGTCCGTCAACATGACGGGCAGGCAGCCGGAGCCGGTGCACAGCTCGAGGATATCGGTAACGGCGTTCGGATCGACGACCCATGGCGCGAACTGTTCGGGAATGAGCTCGGCGATGAAGGAGCGCGGCACGATGACGCGCTCATCGACGTAGAAGCGATAATCGCCCAGCCAGGCTTCGTGCGTGATGTAGGACGCAGGCACGCGATCCACCGCGCGACGCTCAATGACCTTCAGTACATCGGCGACCTCGGCCGGCAGCAGTCGTGCATCGAGGAAGGGATCGAGCCGGTCCAGCGGCAGCTTCAGCGTGTGCAGGATCAGGTAGGCCGCTTCGTCGAAGGGATTGCTGCTGCCGTGTCCGAAAAAGAGCTCGGCGCCATTGAAACGTGTGACGGCGTAGCGCAGCAGGTCGCGGACGGTGGAAAAGTCTTGTGGTGTCATGTTCGTACAAAATGCGGGCGGCGAAGGCAGCCGTGGAGACTGCATTCGCCGCTCAAGTTGGCGCCTGGCGTGGCGCTTGGCGAGTCACTTCAATGCTACAGCAGCAGGTTTTCCAGCGTGCGGCGGTAGATGTTCTTCAGCGGCTCGATGTGCCGCAGTTCGATGTGCTCGTCGATCTTGTGAATGCTGCCGTTCGGCGGGCCGAATTCGATGACTTGCGGACAGATCTGCGCGATGAAGCGCCCGTCGGAGGTGCCGCCGGTCGTCGACAGTTCCGCGTCGAGTCCGGTTTCCGCACGAATCGCCTTCGTCAGCGCGTCGCTCAACGTGCCGCGCGGCGTCAGGAAGGGCTGGCCGCTCACGGTCCACTTCAGGTCGTACTCGAAATCGTATTTGTCGAGAATCGCGTGCACTCGCTGCTGCAAGCCTTCGGACGTGCTGGCGGTGGAAAAGCGGAAGTTGAAGTCGACCACGACTTCGCCGGGAATCACGTTCGACGCCCCCGTGCCGCCATGGATGTTCGACATCTGCCACGACGTCGGCAAGTAATACTCGTTACCTTCGTCCCATGTCACCGACGCCAGTTCGGCCAGCGCGGGTGCTGCGAGATGGATGGGGTTCTTCGCCAGCTGCGGATAGGCGATATGGCCTTGCACGCCTTTGACGGTCAGCTTGCCCGACATGGAACCACGGCGACCGTTCTTGCACATGTCGCCCAACTCCGCGCTCGACGTCGGCTCGCCGACGATGCAGTAGTCGAGCCGCTCGCCGCGCTCCTTGAGCTGGCGGCACACCACGACGGTGCCGTCGGTCGCAGGACCTTCTTCGTCGCTGGTGATGAGGAAGCCGATGCTGCCCTTGTGGTCCGGATGGGCGGCGACGAATTCTTCCACGGCCACCACCATGCCAGCGATGGAGGTCTTCATGTCAGCGGCGCCGCGGCCGTAGAGCTTGCCATCGCGCTGCGTCGGCACGAAGGGATCGGAACTCCACTGTTCGCGCGGACCGGTCGGGACGACGTCGGTATGACCGGCGAAGACGACGAGCGGCTGGGCAGTGCCGCGGCGCGCCCACAGGTTGGTGACGTTGCCCGACGCGATGGTCTCGCAGACGAAGCCGAGCGGCGCCAGCAGTTCGATGAGGCGCCGCTGGCAGCCGTTGTCGTCGGGAGTCACCGACGAGAGCGCGATCAGCTCTTCGGCGAGCGCGAGGGTTTTGCTCATGGATTACTTCTTGAAAATCTGTTGGTAAAGATCGGGAGTGAAACCGACCTGGGTCGTATTGGCTGTCACGAGCACGGGGCGCTTGATGACCGACGGCGTTTCCAACATGAGTGCCGTCGCGCTCGCAGCGTCGCCGATTTGTGCCTTGCGTGCATCGTCGAGACCGCGCCAGGTCGTGCCCTTGCGATTGACCAGCGTTTCCCAGCCGACCTGCTGCAGCCAGGCGGCGATCATGTCCGGCGTGATGCCGGCCTTCTTGAAGTCGTGGAATTGATGCTCGACGCCGTGCTCAGCCAGCCAGGTGCGCGCCTTCTTGACGGTGTCGCAATTCGGAATGCCGTAGAGAGTGACTGCCATCGTCAGACGTTCAAGGTGAATTCGGTGAAGGTCGGGCCGTCGTCCTTTTTGACTTCGGGCTCGGCATCGTTGGGTTTGGCACTGCTGCTGTTGTTCAGGAGCCAGTAGAGGTTGGTCGCGGAATCGGCGTTGGCGAGCGCTTCTTCCTGCGTGATGACACCTTCCTGGATCATCTGCATCAGCGCCTGCTCGAAGGTCTGCGAGCCGGGCGACATGCTTTTCTCCAGCGCTTCCTTGATCTGGCCGATCTCCCCTTGCTCGATCAGCTCGCCCACATGCCGTGTGTTGACCAGCACTTCCACCGCCGGGCGGCGGCCGCCGTCCACCGTCACCACCAGACGCTGCGACACGATGGCCTTGATCGTCACCGCGAGGTCGCCAAGCAATGAGGGACGCGTTTCCAACGGATAGAAGTTGATGATGCGGGTCAGCGCCTGGTAGCTGTTGTTGGCGTGCAGCGTCGCGACGACGAGGTGGCCGGACTGGGCGTAGGCGAGGGCGTTGCCCATGGTTTCCTTGTCGCGGATCTCGCCGATCAGGATGACGTCCGGTGCCTGGCGCAGCGCGTTCTTCAACGCGATCTTCAGGCTCTCGGCATCGCTGCCGATCTCGCGCTGGTTGACGATGGACTTCTTGTTCGTGAACAGGAATTCGATCGGATCTTCCAGCGTGAGGATGTGACCGGTCTTCAGCGCGTTGCGATGGTCGAGCATCGCGGCGATGGTGGTCGATTTGCCCGACCCCGTCGAACCCACCACGAGGATGAGTCCGCGCTTTTCCATGATGATGTCCGCCAGGACCGGCGGCACGTGGAGGTCGGCCAGGCGCGGAATGTCACCGGGGATGTAGCGGAACACCGCCGACAGCGAACCGCGCTGGCGGAACGCCGAAAGACGGAAACTGCCGAGGCCGGGCACCGGGATGCCCATGTTGAGCTCGTTGTTCGTCTCGAGCTCCTGCAGCTGCGCCGGCGTGACGACTTCCGCGAGCAGCGTGCGGATGGTCGCGTTGTCCATCTTCTGCTGATTCACCGGCACCAGATTGCCGTTGATCTTGATCTGGATCGGCGTGTTGACCGACATGAACATGTCGGACGACTTCTTCTCCTTCATCAGCTGAAACAAACGCTCCATCGCCATGGCAGTCTCCCTCGTGTGTGCTTATGTTCAGGCGTCGCGCAGCAGCTCGTTGATGCCCGTCTTGGAGCGGGTTTGCGCATCGACGCGCTTCACGATGATGGCGGCGTACAGGTTGTACTTGCCGCCGTCGCGCGGCAACGAGCCGCTGATCACAACCGAGCCGGCCGGCACGCGGCCATAGGTCGTCTCGCCCGTGGCGCGGTCGTAGATCGGCGTGCTCTGGCCAATGTACACGCCCATCGAAATCACCGAGTTCTCTTCGACGATCACGCCTTCCACGATCTCGGAGCGGGCGCCGATGAAGCAGTTGTCTTCGATGATGGTCGGGTTGGCCTGCATCGGCTCCAGCACGCCGCCGATGCCGACGCCGCCGGACAGGTGCACGTTCTTGCCGATCTGGGCGCAGGAACCAACGGTCGCCCAGGTGTCCACCATGGCGCCTTCATCGACATAGGCGCCGATGTTCACGTACGAAGGCATCAGCACCACGTTCCGGGCGATGAAGCTGCCGCGGCGCGCAACGGCCGGCGGCACGACGCGGAAGCCGCCCTTGGCGAAGTCTTCGGCAGTGTAGTTGGCGAACTTGGTCGGAACCTTGTCGTAGAACTGGGGGCTGCCGCCGAGGCCGCCGCCAGCCATTACTTGATTGTTCTCCAGGCGGAACGACATCAGCACTGCCTTCTTGATCCATTGATTGACTACCCAGCTGCCGCTGTCTTTCTGCGCCACGCGCAGGCTGCCGTCGTCAAGGCCGGCAAGGACGTGGGCGACCGCGTCGCGCACTTCGGCGCTGGCGCTGGTCGGGCTGATGTCGGCGCGCTGTTCCCACGCGGTGTCGATGATGGTTTGGAGTTGTTGAGTCATGATGGTCTTGGGTTGAAAATCAGTGTGCGCGGGCGCGGGCGGCGATGGTTTTGCAGAACTGGACGATGCGGTTGGCCGCCTCCAGGCCTTCGTCGACTTCAGCCACCAGCGCCATGCGGATGCGGTTGTGGCCCGGATTGGCCCCGTGCGCTTCGCGCGCCAGGTAGCTGCCGGGCAGGACCGTCACGTTACAGGCCGCGTACAGGCTGCGCGCGAACTCGGTGTCCGACAGGCCGGTGCGGCGCACGTCGGCCCACAGGTAAAAGCCGTCGTCCGGCAGTTCGACGTCCATCACCTGCTTGAGCAGCGGCGTGATGAGCTTGAACTTTTCTTTGTACAGCGCGCGGTTTTCCTGCACGTGGTGTTCGTCGTTCCAGGCTGCGATCGACGCCGCCTGCACGGGCGGCGACATCGCGCCGCCGCAGTAGGTACGGTACAGCAGGAATTTCTTCATCACTTCCGGGTCGCCGGCGACAAAACCGGAGCGCATGCCAGGTACGTTCGAACGCTTGGACAGGCTCGAAAACACGACCAGGTTGCGGTACGGGTGTGCTCCGCCGCTGCGCCCCGCCTGGTGCGCCGCTTCGAGCGCGCCCAGCGGCGGCGCCGAGCCGTGGTAGATCTCGGAATAGCACTCATCC
>SPQI01000261.1 GCA_004570315.1 Oxalobacteraceae bacterium OM1
ACAGACCACCGGCGAGCGGCTCGCGTTCCCTTTGTTCCGGCGAAAGTCCGTCGGCGGCGGAGGTGATGTAGAGGGTTTTCAAGTCGGGGCCGCCGAAGGCGCAGCTGGTGATCTGGCTGCACGGCAGCGCAATGGTCTGCAGGACCTTGCCGCTCGGATCGTGGCGCGTGAGCTTGCTGGCGCCCCAATGCGCGATCCAGAGACCGCCTTCGGCGTCGGTGGGCATGCCGTCCGGCGAGCCGTCTTCGGGCTGGAACTGCAGGAAAAGGCGCTTGTTGGAGACCGAGCCGCTGGCGGCATCGAAGTCGAACGCATACACCCGGCCGTTGGCGCTGTCGTTGTGGTACAGCGTGCCGTGGTCGCCCGACCACGCCGGACCATTGGTGACCACGTATTCCGAGTCGATGCGCTCGACGCTGAGGTCGGGTGAAAGTCGGTAGAGCGAGCCGGTGGCTGCCTGGCAGGCGAAGTCCATGGTGCCGGCCCAAAAGCGGCCGTGAATGTCGCACTTGCCGTCATTGAAGCGGTTGCCCGGCAGATGGTCTTCCACCTGCGCAAGCGGACGCAGTTCGCCGGTTTCAGGATGAAAGACGGCGAAGCCATGGCGTTGCGTGATGATGAGTTCGTCGGTCTCGGCGCGCTCGGCAACCGCACTGACTTCCTGGTCGAATTCCCAAGTGCGTTGACCTTCGATCGGCGAATAGCGGTGCAGGCGATGGCTGAGAATGTCCACCCAGTACAGGGCTTGCTCGCGGATGGACCATAGCGGGCCTTCGCCCAGGCGCGCATGGGCGTTCCAGACGCATTGCGGTGTTGTCATCTTTTTTACTCCCTTGCTCTATCTAGTTCAATGTGACTCCCGCGGTATCGGCGCGCCGCTCTTGCCGACCAGGAAATCCAGGTCGGCGCCGAGATGCGCCTGCTGCACATGATCGACATACAGCTTTGCGTAGCCGCGGTCCGGCGTGGGCGGCGGCGACCATGCCGCCTTGCGCCGTGCCAGTTCCTCATCGCTGACTTCCAGATGCAGGCTGCGCTCGCGTACGTCGAGCTGGACCATGTCGCCGGTCTTCACCAGCGCCAACGGGCCGCCGATCGCAGCCTCGGGCGAGGTGTGCAGGACGACGGTGCCGTAGGCGGTGCCGCTCATGCGCGCATCCGAAATGCGCACCATGTCCGTCACGCCTTTCTGCAGGACTT
Source organism: Oxalobacteraceae bacterium OM1 (assembly GCA_004570315.1). Lineage (GTDB taxonomy): Bacteria > Pseudomonadota > Gammaproteobacteria > Burkholderiales > Burkholderiaceae_D > Noviherbaspirillum. The sequence goes on from SPQI01000261.1 coordinate 1,201, forward strand.
TCGCGGGCAACGGCATGTTGCCGACCTCGGCCATGCCGGGATAGCCGCGCGGGCCGCAGTTCTTCAGGACCATCACGCAATTCTCGTCGATGTCCAGGGTCGGGTCGTCGATCTTGGCGCGGAAGTCTTCGATGCTCTCGAACACCACGGCGCGGCCGCGATGCTTGAGCAGATGCGGCGAGGCTGCTGACGGTTTGATCACGGCGCCGTTCGGTGCGAGATTGCCTTTGAGTATGGCGATGCCCGCATGTTCCCTGAGCGGCTGGTCGAGCGGGCGAATGACCTCGCGGTTGTAGCACGGCGCGCCTTCGATGTTCTCGCCGAGCGTGCGGCCGTTGACGGTCGGCGCATTGAGATGCAGACAAGACCGGATCTCGTTGAGCACGGCGGGCAGGCCGCCCGCGTAGTAAAAGTCTTCCATCAGGAACTGGCCCGACGGCTGCAGGTTGACGATGCATGGCATTTCGCTGCCGATGCGGTCGAAGTCTTCCAGCGTGAGATCAACGCCGATGCGCCGCGCCATCGCCAGCAAGTGCACCACCGAGTTGGTGGAGCCGCCGATGGCCGCATTCGCCCGGATCGCATTCTCGAAAGCCTCGCGGGTCATGATCTTGTCCATGGTCAGGTTCTCCTTGACCATCTCGACAATGCGCCGCCCCGAGAGCTGGGCCAGGCGATTGCGGCGCGTGTCCGACGCCGGGATCGCCGCATTCGAGGGCAGCGACATGCCGAGCGACTCCACCATGCTTGCCATCGTCGACGCCGTGCCCATGGTGTTGCAGTGACCGGACGATCGGTTCATGCAGGCTTCCGCATCGGTGAACTCTTCCTGCGTCATCTGCCCCGCGCGGACCATCTCCGACATCATCCACACGCCCGTGCCCGAACCGAGGTCCTTGCCGCGGAATTTGCCGTTGAGCATGGGGCCGCCGGAGATGCCGATGGTCGGCAGATTGCAGCTGGCCGCGCCCATCATGAGTGCCGGCGTGGTCTTGTCGCACCCCATCAAGAGCACGACGCCGTCGATGGGATTGCCGCGGATTGATTCCTCCACGTCCATGCTGGCGAGGTTCCTGAACAGCATTGCGGTGGGTCGCAGTTGCGTTTCGCCCAAAGACATCACGGGGAACTCCAACGGGAAACCGCCTGCCTCAAGAACACCACGCTTCACGAATTCCGCCAGTTCACGGAAGTGGCTGTTGCAGGGCGTTAATTCGGACCAGGTGTTGCAGATGCCGATGACCGGACGGCCATCGAAAGAATCGGACGGATAGCCGGGCTTCTGGGTCCAGCTGCGATGCACGAAGCCGTCGCGGTCCTGCTTGCCGAACCAGGCCTGGCTCCGCAACTTGGGTTTGGAATCTGACATACGTGTGCGGGGAAAAAGTTGAGGGCGAGAGGATGCACCGACGTTTCGAGTCAGCATCAATATTGATTGGTCATCGAATCGAAAGTTCAGGAGAAAGCACATGGCAGGAGAGGGCGCACAACAGGGAACACCAGCGCAGCTGGCGAGTTTCCCCAGCCTGAAGGACAAGCGGGTCTTCATCACCGGCGGCGGATCGGGGATCGGCGAAGCGATCGTGACGGCATTTGCGCAGCAGGGCGCCAAGGTGGCGTTCGTCGACATCGCGATCGATCCCAGCCTGGCGCTGTGCGAGCGCATCGCCGGCGAAGGCTTCGAGAAGCCGGTGTTCCGCCAGTGCGACATCCGCGACATCGCGGCCTTGCAGAACACCATGCGCGAACTGGCGGCACAGATGGGCGACTTCGACGTGCTCGTCAACAATGCCGGTAATGACCAGCGGCACAAACCCGAAGACGTGACGGTGCAGTTCTACGACGACCGCGTGGCGATCAACCAGCGTCCGATGTTCTTCACCTGCCAGGCGGTGATCGAAGGCATGAAGCGCAAGGGCGGCGGCTCCATCATCAACCTCGGCTCGACCAGCTGGCACATCGCCAACGGCGGCTATCCCGTCTACACGACGACCAAGGCGGCGGTGAGCGGCCTCACGCGCGGCCTGGCGCGCGACCTCGGGCCGTACAACATCCGCGTCAATACGGTGACGCCCGGCTGGGTGATGACCGAACGGCAGCTGCAGTTGTGGGTCGATGCGGAAGCCGAGAAGGAAATCGACAAGGAACAGTGCCTCAAGGGCAGAGTCATGCCCTGGCACGTGGCACGCATGGTGCTCTTCCTCGCGGCCGACGATGCGTCGATGTGCACCGCGCAGGAGTACATCATCGACGGCGGTTGGTCCTGATCGGGAGGCGGCATCATGAATCAGACAAACGCGACCCGCGTCGGTATCGATTGGGGCACGAGCAATCGCCGCGCTTACGTACTCGATGATCGCGGCGAGATCGTGCGCCACCACAGCGACGACCAGGGCATCCTGCAGGTGACGCGCGGCGGCTATGTCAGTTCGTTGTGGGAACTCCTGCAGCGGCTGGAGGTGCAAGAGGCTGACGTCGTGATGTGCGGCATGGTGGGCAGCCGCAACGGCTGGCAGGAAGCGCCGTACCTGGGTATCGAACAGCCGCTGACGACGCTGCGCGACGCCATGATGGAGGTCGAAAGCGGCCTGCCGGGCGTGCGCTGCCGTATCGTGCCCGGCTATGCCTATACCGATCCGCAAGGCATGCCCGACGTGATGCGCGGCGAGGAGACGCAAGTGCTCGGGGCTCTGGCACTGAGTGCGGCCAATGGGTGGTTCCTGCATCCTGGCACGCACAGCAAGTGGGTGCGCGTGGAGGAAGGATGCATGCAGCAGTTCGCCACCTTCATGACGGGTGAGCTGTATGCATTGATGTCGGAGCACGGCACGCTATCGAAGGTGATGGCACAGCGCGAGTCGGTGCCCGAGGCCTTTGCCGCCGGCGTGCGGGCATCGGAACATGGCGGCTTCACGCACCTTGCCTTCTGCTGTCGCGCCCTCGTCGTGACAGACCGCATGCCGCCGGAGCATACGGCCTCGTATCTGTCCGGCCTGCTGATCGGTGCGGAAGTTCACGACATCCTGCGCCGCCCTGAAACGCGCATCGAGGCGCCGGTCCAGGTGATCGGCAGTCCGACGCTGACCTCGCGCTACATGAGTGCGCTCGAACTGCTGAACGTGCCGGCGCGCGCATGGCAGCCCGATAGCGTTTTCCACGCGGCGCTGCGCGCGCTTTTCAATCTGGAACCTTGATCATGGAACTCTTCCAACCTTCACCCATGCCGCTCGTCGCGATCCTCCGCGGCCTCACGCCGGTGGAAGCGCCGGTCGTCGGGCGCGTGCTGTTCGACGCCGGCTTCCGCATGCTCGAAGTCCCGCTCAACCGCGCGGGTGCGATCGACGCCATGCGCATCCTGCTCGAAATGGCGCCGGACGACGCCATCATAGGGGCCGGCACGGTGCTGACGACGGCGCAGGTCGATGAGGTTCGCAACGCAGGCGGACGCCTCATTGTCTCGCCGCATTGCGCACCCGACGTCATTTCGGCCGCGGTACAGAACGGCATGCTGGCCCTGCCGGGCGTCTCCACGCCGACCGAGGCGTTCCGGGCACTCGAAGCCGGCGCGCAGGGACTGAAGCTGTTCCCGGCCGAGATGATTCCGCCCGGTGCATTGAAATCGATGAAATCCATCCTGCCGCCGGGCACACCGCTGATGCCGGTCGGCGGCATCCATCCGGGCAACATGGCGCCCTATGTGGCGGCGGGCGCGACCGGGTTCGGCATCGGCGGCCAGCTGTATCAGCCGAGCATCGAATTGACGGCCTTGAAACGTTCTGCCGAAGCCTTCATGGCAGCACGCGAAAAGCTGCTGGAAGGCGCATAGGTCCAGTGTTTGCGGCGGCTCGGGATGTTAAAATCGCGGGTTACCCAGAATTTTCCCGCAAAGGCATTCCGTGCTTTCCACCGCAAATATCACAATGCAGTTCGGCCCCAAGCCGCTGTTCGAAAACATCTCCGTCAAATTCGGCGAAGGCAACCGCTACGGCCTGATCGGCGCGAACGGCTGCGGCAAGTCGACCTTCATGAAGATCCTCGGCGGCGACCTCGAGCCGAGCTCGGGCACCGTCATGCTCGACCCCAACGAGCGCCTCGGCAAACTGCGCCAGGACCAGTTCGCGTTTGAAGAGATGCGCGTGCTCGACGTGGTCATGATGGGCCACACCGAGATGTGGGCCGCCATGCAGGAGCGCGACGCGATCTACGCGAACGCGGACGCCACCGACGACGACTACATGAAGGCGGCCGACCTCGAAGCGAAGTTCGCCGAGTACGACGGTTATACCGCCGAGGCGCGTGCCGGCGAACTGCTGCTAGGCGTAGGCATTCCGACCGATCAGCACAACGGTCCGATGAGCACCATCGCGCCCGGCTGGAAGCTGCGCGTGCTGCTGGCCCAGGCGCTGTTCTCGAACCCGGACATCCTGCTGCTCGACGAGCCGACCAATAACCTCGACATCAACACCATCCGCTGGCTGGAGAACGTGCTCAACGAGCGCAACTCCACCATGATCATCATCTCCCACGACCGCCACTTCCTGAACCAGGTCTGCACTCACATGGCCGACATGGACTACGGCACGCTGAAGGTCTACCCGGGCAACTACGACGACTACATGCTGGCGTCGTCGCAGGCACGCGCGCAGGTGGTCGCGGCCAATGCGAAGGCGAAGGAGCGCGTGGCCGAGCTGCAGGATTTCGTGCGCCGCTTCTCGGCGAACAAGTCCAAGGCGCGTCAGGCGACGTCGCGTCTCAAGCAGATCGACAAGATCAAGGTCGAGGACATCAAGCCCTCCAGCCGCCAGAATCCGTTCGTTCGCTTCGAAGGCGAGAAGAAGCTGCATCGCCAGGCGGTGGAAGTCGAAGGCTTGTCGAAGGCCTATGACCGCACCATCTTCAAGAACTTCAACATCCTGGTGGAAGCCGGCGAGAAAATTGCGATCATCGGCGCCAACGGCGCGGGCAAAACCACGCTGCTGCGCTGCCTCGGCGGCGATGTGTGCGGCATGCAGGCTGACAACGGCATCGCCAAGTGGGCGGAACATGCCGACATCGGCTACATGCCGCAGGACCCGACGGAGGAGTTCGCCTCCGACAAGAACCTGACCGACTGGATTGGCCAGTGGACGAAGGAGGGTGACGACGACCAGGCGGTGCGTTCCATCCTCGGGCGGCTGCTGTTCTCGGGCGACGACGTGAAGAAATCGGTGAAGGTGCTGTCCGGCGGCGAGAAGGGCCGCATGATGTACGGGAAGCTCATGCTTGGCCGGCATAACGTCCTGCTGATGGACGAACCGACCAACCACATGGACATGGAATCGATCGAATCGCTGAACATCGCGCTGGACAAGTATGCCGGCACGCTGATCTTCGTCTCGCATGACCGCGAGTTCGTGTCCTCGCTGGCCACGCGCACCTTGGCCGTGATGCAGCCCTGCTCGGTGAACTTGATCGCGTTGCCGAGCAGGTTGGCCATGATCTGGCGCAGGCGATTGGGATCGCCGCAGATCGCCACCGGGATGTCGTTGGCGATGTCGAAGCGCATTTCCAGGCCCTTGCTCGACGCCTGCGGCGTGTAGACGGTGTCGATGTCCTCCAGCAGGTCCCACAGGTTGAAGTTGATGTACTCGACGGTCAGCTTGCCGGCCTCGATCTTGGAGAA
>SPQI01000186.1 GCA_004570315.1 Oxalobacteraceae bacterium OM1
CAATTGCGCACGCCGGGATGGCGCGCCAGCACGGTCTCGATCTCGCCGGTCTCGATGCGGAAGCCGCGGATCTTCACCTGGAAATCGTTGCGGCCGAGATACTCGATGCTGCCGTCCGCGCAGACCTGACCGAGATCGCCGGTCTTGTACATGCGCGCACCGGCGGCCGGGTCGAAGGGATTGGCTACGAAGCGCTCGGCGGTCAGCTCCGGCCGGTTCAGGTAGCCGCGCGCCACGCCGGCGCCGGCGACGTAGAGTTCCCCGGGCACGCCGGGCGCGACGGGTTTGCGCTGCTCGTCCAGCACGTAGACGCGCAGGTCGGGAATCGGCTCACCGATCGGGCTGGCGCCGCGATGCGCCACGTCCGCTGCGCTCAAGGGCCGGTAGGTCACGTGCACAGTGGTCTCGGTGATGCCGTACATGTTGACCAGCTGTGTGCGGCGGTCGTCGTTGCGCGCGAACCAGGGTGCCAGCGTGCCGACTTCGAGTGCTTCCCCGCCGAACACCACGTAACGCAGCGCATGCGGCGCGGGATTCTCGGCCTGGGCCGCGATCAGCTGGCGGAAGGCGCTCGGCGTCTGGTTCAGCACCGTCACGCCTTCGCGGCAGAGCAGGGCGTAGCACTCCGCCGGGTTGCGGGCGACGGCATGCGGCACGATGACCAGACGGCCGCCGTAGAGCAATGCGCCCCACATTTCCCACACCGAAAAGTCGAAGGAGTAGGAGTGGAACAGCGTCCACACGTCGTTGGCGTTGAAGCCGAACCAGGCGTCGGTGGCAGTGAACAGGCGTACCACGTTGGCATGCTCGATCATCACCCCCTTAGGCTTGCCGGTGGAGCCGGAGGTGTAGATGACATAGGCCAGGTGCCCGGGCGTCACGCCGATGGCGGCGGCGTCCGGATCCGTGCCCGGGCAGGCATCGAGCAGGGCGTCGGCCCGGTCGAGTTCCACCACGTGCAGGCCGGCCGGCAGCGTGACGAGATGGGCGCGCGATGCGGCATCGGTGACAAGTACGCGCGGTGCGCTGTCTTCCAGCATGAAACCGAGGCGGTCGGCAGGATACGCAGGATCGAGCGGCAGGTAAGCACCGCCGGCTTTGAGGATGGCCAGCAGCGTCACGACGAGGTCGACGCTGCGCGGCAGCGCGACCGCAACCAGCGCATCGGGCTTCACGCCCAGAGACATCAGATGATGGGCCAGGCGGTTGGCGCGGGCATTGAGTTCGGCATAGCTGAGCTGCTCTGCGCCCAGGCTAAGTGCGATGGCATCCGGCGTGCGGGCAGCCTGGCGTTCGAAGAGCGTATGCAGGCAGCCGGGCACGGCGGCGTGGTCGGGAGAAGCGGAAACCAGGGTCATGACGGAACACTCCTCGATTCAGTGGTCTGCGCTGTGCGCGGCATACCAGGCAATGGCCTCGGACAAGCCGCGGCGCACGTCGAAGTCCGGCGCATAGCCGAGCAGGTCGCACGCCTTGCCGATGTCGGCCAGCGAATGGCGAATGTCGCCCTGGCGGAATTCGCGATGCACCGGCGGTGCAATCGTCAGGCCGGGCTTGTTCACGGCAAGCGCATTCGCGATCAGCGCATGCAGCAGGTTCAGCGTGGTCGACTCGCCGAAGGCGACGTTGTAGACCTGGTTCACCGCCACCGGGTTGCCGGTCGTCGCGGCGAGCAGGTTGGCCTGCACCACGTTGGCGATGTAGCTGAAGTCGCGCGAGGTCTCGCCGTCGCCGTTGATCACGCAAGGCCGGCCCGCCAGCATCTCCGCCACCCAGCGCGGAATGACGGCGGCGTACGGGCCGTTCGGATCCTGGCGCGCGCCGAAGACGTTGAAGTAGCGCAGGCCGATGGTGTCGATGCCGTAGCAGCGGCTGTAGACGTCGGCATACAGCTCGTTCAGGTATTTGGTCACTGCATACGGCGACAGCGGGCGGCCGATCTGGTCTTCCACCTTGGGCAGCGCCGGATGATCGCCGTAGGTCGAACTGGACGCCGCATACACGAAGCGTTGCGCGCCGCCGAGGCGCGCGGCGTCGAGCATGTTGAGAAAGCCGGTGGCGTTCACCGCATGCGTCGCGAGCGGCTGCGCGATCGAGCGCGGCACCGAGCCGAGCGCGGCCTGGTGCAGCACGATGTCGATGCCCGTGCAGGCGTCGCGGCAGACGGCTGCGTCGGTGATGTCGCCTTCGATGAAGTGGTGCCGGCGCCATGCGCCTTCGCCCACCGTCTCGCGCACCTGCAGCAGGTTGTGCCGGTGACCGGTCGAGAAGTTGTCCACGCTGACGACTTCCTGCCCGAGCCGCAGCAGCGTCTCCAGCAGATGCGAGCCGATGAAGCCGGCGCTGCCCGTGAGCAGCCAGCGGCGCGGCGTGCCGCGCACGGCGAATTCGAGCGCGGCGTTCATAGGCGCCAGGTGCGGATGCCCAGCTCGGCGAGCTCGGCGGGATTCACCATGCACTTCACGTCGACGAACAGGCCGCCGGGCGAGAGCTTCTCGGCGAACTGCTTCGCCGTCTTCTCGCGGTAGGCGTCATGCGCGACGGCGCAGACGATGGCGTTCGAGCGCGGCAGGTGCTCCCAGGCGGTGAGGTTCACGCCGTACTCGTGCACCGCTTCGTCGTCGGACGCGATCGGATCGTGCACGTGGACCGTCACGCCGAAGGACAGCAGCTCCTGGATGACGTCGTTGACCTTGGAGTTGCGCAGGTCGGGGCAGTTTTCCTTGAAGGTGAGGCCGAGCACGATGACGTGCGAGCCCTTCACCGGGAAGCCGTTCTGGATCAGGTTTTTCACCGTCTGCTCGGCGATGAACTTGCCCATGCCGTCGTTGATGCGGCGGCCGGCGAGGATCACCTGCGGGTGATAGCCGAGCTTCTCCGCCTTGTGCGTCAGGTAGTAGGGATCGACGCCGATGCAGTGCCCGCCCACGAGGCCCGGACGGAAAGGCAGGAAGTTCCACTTGGTGCCCGCGGCTTCCAGCACTTCATGCGTGTCGATGCCGATGCGGTGGAACAGCAGCGAGAGTTCATTCATCAGCGCGATGTTCAGGTCGCGCTGCGTGTTCTCGATCACCTTCGCCGCTTCGGCGACCTTGATGCTGGACGCGCGATGCACGCCGGCTTCGATGATGCTGCCATAGACCTCGGCAACGAGGTCCAGCGTGCGGCGGCTGTCGCCGGACACCACCTTGGTGATGCGGGTGAGGGTGTGCTGCTTGTCGCCCGGATTGATGCGCTCCGGCGAATAGCCGACGAAGAAGTCGGTCTTCCATTTGCGGCCGGAAAACTTTTCGATGATCGGCACGCAAATCTCTTCCGTCGCGCCGGGATAGACGGTGGACTCGAACACGATGGTCGCGCCGCGCTTGAGGTTGCGGCCGATGGCTTCGCTCGCGCCCACGAGCGGCGTGAAGTCGGGATTGTGGGCGTCGTCCACCGGCGTCGGCACGGCGACCAGGATGAAGTCGGCTTCTTCGAGATGGGCGGCATCGGTGGTCGGCTCGAAGCCGGTCGAGGCCAGCAAGTCTTCGGTGCTCACTTCGCCGGTCGGATCGACATGGCGGCGATAGGCGTCGACTTTCGCCTTCGACATATCCACGCCAATGGTGCGGTACTTCTTTCCAAACTCCACGGCGAGTGGCAAACCCACATAGCCCAGGCCGATGACTGCAATCGTGATGGTGTTGTTCACAGCTACCTCGCTCCCTTGCCAAGTACGACGACGCGTACGGTGTCGATCAAAATCAGAAGATCCAGAAACAGACTGTTGTTCTTTACGTAGTAGAGGTCGTACTGCAGCTTCTGCACGGCGTCCTCGAGCGAGGCGCCGTAGGGATAGCGCACCTGCGCCATGCCGGTGATGCCCGGCTTGATGCTGTGGCGTACGTCGTAATACGGAATCTGTTCGGCGAACTGGCGCACGAAGAAGGGCCGCTCGGGGCGCGGGCCGACGAAGCTCATCTCGCCGACCAGCACGTTGAAGACCTGCGGCAGCTCGTCGATGCGCACCTTGCGGATGAAGGCGCCGACGCGAGTCACGCGCGGATCGTTCTGCTGCGCCCACTGCGGCTGGCCCGCCTGTTCGGCGTTGGTGCGCATGCTGCGGAACTTGTGGACCATGTAGGTCCGCCCGCCGCGCCCGACGCGTTCCTGCGAATAGAGGATGGGACCGCGGTCTTCCAGCCAGATGGCGAGCGCGGTGAGCGCCATGATCGGCGAGGTGACGGTCGCCACCGCGAGGCTGACGACGAGATCGAAGCCGCGCTTGCAGAAGGCGCGCGCAAAGCTCTGGTCGAAGCCGCCGCCGAACACCAGCCAGCTCGGCTGCAGCGTGTTCACGCGGATCTGGCAGGCTTCGCTCTCGAAGAAGTGCGCCGAATCGATCACGCGGATGCCGTTGAGCTTGCACTCGAGCAGCTCCTGGATTGGGAAGCTGACGCCGCGCTTGTTCTGCACCGCGACGACGATGTCGCTTGCGCCGCAGGCCTGCGCCATCTCGAACAGCGAGCGGTTGCGCGAGAACACCTGGCTGCCCGGCACGCGGGTCTCTTCGTCGCCCACGGCGATGAAGCCGGCGACGTAGTACTTGCCGGAGGTGGCGTGATGCTGTGCCAGCCAGGCGCAGTCGCGCGCCAGCTGTCCGGTGCCGAGGAAGAGGGCGCGCGAGACGAACATGCCCGAATGCGCCGACTTGAAGAACAGCAGGCGCGTGGCGAGCAGGCCGCAGCAGGCGATGCCGAACATCAGGCCGAGAATGCCGCGCCCGACCTGGAACGAGGGCGCCAGGTAAAACACGGCGGTGATGATCGAGAAGCCCAGTGCGCAGGCCGGGGCAAGACGCAAGAGGATGGGCTTGAGCTGGGTGTTGAGCTGCGCCTGGTACATGCCGAGCGCGCTCATGCTGAAGATCATCGCACCGGCGAACACCAGGGCTGGCGCGACGAATTCAGGAAAGCGTTCCGCAAGGGAAAGACTATCGAAGAAACGGATCTTGGCGCCGGCGTAGACCGAGAGCAAGAGCACTGCGAGTTCCGCGAAAAGCAGAAAGGAAATGCTTTTCGGAAAGTAATGATTGCCAATCCTGAACATCTTCTCTCCCTGAAGGATGGTTCAAGCGGATGGAACGGAAACAACTCGGCTGGCTTGGCAATGCCTCCGCGGCATGCGCTTATCGTTTTTATTTCTTCACTGCATCGTTTTTGTTGTGAATGCGAAATGCAGTGGTTCGCGCCGGCGCTACACGACAGATGCAACAGTTGCTTCCAGTTGTAAGAACTCTTGCACTACCGCTACACACCTTGGCGCGAGGACTCCATTTTTCATTGACGTTCATCAGGGGTATTGACGAAGATCAGCGCATTGAACTTTCGTCAATTTCATAGTTACAACCTGAACAGCGCACCGGGAGGGCGCATTGCTGCACGCGCCTCCTCTTACATGAACAAGAAAAACGTCAGGAGGGTGGTCATGTTTTCAGAAGGAGATTTGGCGGAAATCAAGCTGCAGTTCGAGACGCAGGGCTTCATTCATTTGCGCGGCGTCATTCCGGCCGATGTCGTGGCGCGCGTGCGGATGGCCTTCGACGAAGCGGCCGGCGAGCGGCTTCGGCTACCGCGCGAGCGTCAGAGCAATGACGGTGCGGTGCCGTTCTACGACATCCCCAACGTCCTCGATGTCGATCCGGTGTTCGTCGACCTTGTGGACCTGCCCACGCTGTTTCCCGTGCTGCTGCAGGTAGTGGGTACCGACATCCAGCTCAATCACACGACCGCGCGCCTGTTCTATCCGGGTCCGACCTTCACTGCGCCCTGGCATTCCGACATTCCGCACGTGCTCGGCGTCAGCCAGAACAATAGCGTCAACTTCTTCGTGAAAGCGCACCTGTTCTTCGAAGACCTGACGCCCGACCAGGGCTGCCTTGCCTTCATCCCGGGCAGCCATCGCTATCCGCCGGGATATCCGCGCCCGGTGATCCGCGACATGGAGCGCTGCAGCGCCGTGGTCAAGACGGTGCCGCGGGCGGGCGACGCGATCCTCTTCAACACCCACGTGCTGCACATGGCGACGGACAACAGCAGTCCGCACGTGCGCAAGTCGCTGATCTACGCCTATTCGCACTACTGGGTGAAGCAGTACGACAACGCGGTGCCCGCAGACCTGGAGCGCTATGCGACCACGCCGCAGCGCAAGCAGCTCTTCGGTGTGGATATCGAAGGCGTGCCGTACTTCAACCGGCGGCTGGACCGCGTCGAGCCGATCCCCTTGTTCAGCACCTTCTCCTCGGCGGCGCGCAAGGTGATCCGGCGCGCGCTGCAGAAGATGTAGACGGCTGATCTGCATCAATGCACAGCAAGCGCCCACACACTTGCGGCCGGCGGGCGCGCCACTACAATCGGCTCAAGAAAAATCAATAACAAGCAAGCTGCGTCAGGGAGACAGCATGAACACCACCACAGAGTCCGCAGAGCCGGTCAAGGCGGCCGGCCACGTCATTGCATGGAACTGGAACAAGATCCAGGCGGCAGCCTGCATCGTGCTTTCGGGGTGTGTGAGTGTGGGGGTGTTGATTTGGGTGGTGAGTGCGTTGACGATGGGGTCGTAGGTAAGCTGTTTGGTCCCGCGCTGGCGGGGAGCCAGGGATGCGTTGGCCACGTCTGCCACTATCGCCGTCATTCCGGCGGACGCCGGAATCCAGTGTCTTGCTTCTGTGCGCTCTTCGGTAATGCTGTACTGACAGTTCTTCGTAAGAGCCTTTGCCGGGGGCGGCCCGGCAAAGGTTCTAACGGAGTGACGCCGGCACTGTCACACCGAAGAACCGCAGTCAGCAAGACACTGG